>NZ_JAUFQR010000001.1:0-307926 GCF_030409875.1 Chryseobacterium tructae
AACTCTCAAACTCTCAAACTCTCAAACATCATAAGGAGCTATTTCCCGCTATCCGCTCATACTCCTCGCGCGAACCTTTCCCATGCTAATGCCATCCACTCTCCAACTCATGCTGTGGGGTAACCGCTTTTATGGTAAGTTTACATTACTTAAAATACTTGAGTAAATTAGTGTAAAAAAATTAAACCTAAAGAGTAAAAAGCAGCAGGATTAAGGCAGACGCTTCTCAGATACTAGATATCGCCCCTGATTTTTATCCCCCCTGCTGCTGTTTTTCTTCTAAATCCGGATAGAACATTGTTTTGGTAATAACTTTTTACCATGATGGATCAGAAGAAAAACCTCTTTAATAAAGTCATTGCTTATGTCAAAAAAAATATCAAAAAAAAAGTTATCGGTGTTGATGTTGGCGCTAAATTTTTTTAACGCTAAGCTTTATTAATGAACAAAAATCAAGAATGTGTTTTTCAATATAGAAAAATAACCAGCGTTCGATTCTTTCTTTTTATAAGAAAAAAATATCATCCCAAGAGTATAGCCTTGTTATTGAAGCAACCGGGAATTTCAGCAGCCGTATTCTTCATTTATCCTTGAGCCATGGATTAGAAGTAAGTCTGATCAATTGTATGTCTGTAAAGCATTTTGCAAGAATGAAAAATATAATCAGTAAAACAGATGCGGAAGATGCCAGATTAATCAGGCTTTATGGAGAGATGTTCAGCCCCGCTCTTTATGTACCCAAAAGTATGGAGATAGAATATCTGGATCAGGAGATCAAACTTCTGACTGATCTCGAAGAGGAGAAGCGACGTTATGCTGCAAGGCTTAAAGCATTACGCTACCATTCACAAATTAATCCAGATACTGAGAAGCATTATGAAAGAAAGCTTAAGCATTTGGATAAAGAAATCAAAGAAGTAGAAAAGCGCCTTCCCCAACTTCAGGATAAAGACTTTAAGAAAACTAAAGAACTTATACAGTCCGTTTTCCGGAATTGGAGAAAAAAACCTCTTTACAATTGATGACGGCTACTTCAGGATTTAAAAAAATTTTTAATTCAGCACAATCATTAGTTAAGTATTTTTGGTTTAGCTCCTAGAATATATCAATCTGGAAAAAAATCGTATTCTCCTGGAAAATGTCGCACTTCCAAGACTCATATACGAAGTTTATTGTATGTGTGTTCATGGACGGCGATTAAACACAATCCCCCATTGTAAAGAACTTTATTTAAGGTTGTTAGCTAAAGGAAAACCTAAAAAAGTAGCACTCATCGCTGTATGCAATAAACTTTTAAGAATATGCTTTGGAGTAGTTAAAAACAAAGTCCCTTATAATTCTGATTATATAAAAGATAAAATTTTAACTTAAATAATTTGCAAATTAACATAGAACATCGGGGCTAGGGTAGGGGACATAAGTATAAATGACGAGCAATAGGTAATAAGTAATGCTTGTTGACGTGATGTGTAATACTTGACATGTAATATATATTGAATGATTTTATTCAATATAATAACTAGAAAATATTGTACAGGATCATAGTATCTTCTTATAAATACATGTTAAGCTCGATCTATCCACAATCTTTGTCATCCTTCAAAGATCTCACCAATGCATTATTTCATCTCTCCATTCTTCTACGCAATCTTTGTCATTCTGGAAGGGTTCTCCCGCCCATTATTTACAAAATCTTCCACTACAGCTTCCCACATCTAGCCTTCCATCAATAGGAGTGGGCTTTAGCCCACTCAAATAAATAAATAAACAAGTCCTCTTCCTTTGGCTTTAGCCCAAACCTATTTCAAAATGATTCTGAAAACCTACCTTTATAGTATATATGTATAAATTTATTATTCCCATTTGTATATGATAACGCCCATCTCCCTATAATTCCATTACTCCCAAACCCTCTCATTGTAATCTCCAAACAAATGTTTAAAATTTTTCTCTCAAGGTATCAGTGGGTTAGAAGTAAAATGTTACACAGATATGAATTTTATGTTAAATAAATTTGCGGGGTATGTATGAAGAGTCTATCTTTGCCCCACTGAAAAACGAAAGAGATTCGGTAAGCGCAGAAGGGCTTTTAGATAAGCAAAAACAATATGATACTTGATAAGATATAAGCGGAAAAAGCTTTATAAGTTTTAGTAAATAAAACTTGTGAGATAAAATAAAGTTAGTATCTTTGCAGTCCCAATTAAGGGAGCGCAGGAGTATAGGGATTGAGGTTAAGGGAGGAATTAAGGTTACTTAAAAAACTTTAAAATTTTCTTTCGAAACATTTGGTCATTACGAAATAAAGTTTTACTTTTGCACTCGCAAATACGGAGCGACACTGACAGAGAGATTGCTTCGTTACAAAGCGAAAGAAGAAAAGATCATTGACATACAATATAACAACCAAGTAAGGAAAAACTAAAGCGTTAAAAAACTTTGAGTGAGTCAGACAAACATACAATGGAGAGTTTGATCCTGGCTCAGGATGAACGCTAGCGGGAGGCCTAACACATGCAAGCCGAGCGGTATTTGTTCTTCGGAACAGAGAGAGCGGCGTACGGGTGCGGAACACGTGTGCAACCTGCCTTTATCTGGGGGGGATAGCCTTTCGAAAGGAAGATTAATACCCCATAATATATTGAATGGCATCATTCGATATTGAAAACTCCGGTGGATAGAGATGGGCACGCGCAAGATTAGATAGTTGGTGAGGTAACGGCTCACCAAGTCTGCGATCTTTAGGGGGCCTGAGAGGGTGATCCCCCACACTGGTACTGAGACACGGACCAGACTCCTACGGGAGGCAGCAGTGAGGAATATTGGACAATGGGTGAGAGCCTGATCCAGCCATCCCGCGTGAAGGACGACGGCCCTATGGGTTGTAAACTTCTTTTGTATAGGGATAAACCTACTCTCGTGAGAGTAGCTGAAGGTACTATACGAATAAGCACCGGCTAACTCCGTGCCAGCAGCCGCGGTAATACGGAGGGTGCAAGCGTTATCCGGATTTATTGGGTTTAAAGGGTCCGTAGGCGGATCTGTAAGTCAGTGGTGAAATCTCACAGCTTAACTGTGAAACTGCCATTGATACTGCAGGTCTTGAGTGTTATTGAAGTAGCTGGAATAAGTAGTGTAGCGGTGAAATGCATAGATATTACTTAGAACACCAATTGCGAAGGCAGGTTACTAAGCAACAACTGACGCTGATGGACGAAAGCGTGGGGAGCGAACAGGATTAGATACCCTGGTAGTCCACGCCGTAAACGATGCTAACTCGTTTTTGGGGCTTCGGCTTCAGAGACTAAGCGAAAGTGATAAGTTAGCCACCTGGGGAGTACGAACGCAAGTTTGAAACTCAAAGGAATTGACGGGGGCCCGCACAAGCGGTGGATTATGTGGTTTAATTCGATGATACGCGAGGAACCTTACCAAGGCTTAAATGGGAAATGACAGGTTTAGAAATAGACTTTTCTTCGGACATTTTTCAAGGTGCTGCATGGTTGTCGTCAGCTCGTGCCGTGAGGTGTTAGGTTAAGTCCTGCAACGAGCGCAACCCCTGTCACTAGTTGCCATCATTAAGTTGGGGGACTCTAGTGAGACTGCCTACGCAAGTAGAGAGGAAGGTGGGGATGACGTCAAATCATCACGGCCCTTACGCCTTGGGCCACACACGTAATACAATGGCCAGTACAGAGGGCAGCTACACAGCGATGTGATGCAAAATCTCGAAAGCTGGTCTCAGTTCGGATTGGAGTCTGCAACTCGACTCTATGAAGCTGGAATCGCTAGTAATCGCGCATCAGCCATGGCGCGGTGAATACGTTCCCGGGCCTTGTACACACCGCCCGTCAAGCCATGGAAGTCTGGGGTACCTGAAGTCGGTGACCGTAATAGGAGCTGCCTAGGGTAAACAGGTAACTAGGGCTAAGTCGTAACAAGGTAGCCGTACCGGAAGGTGCGGCTGGAACATCTCATTTTAGAGCGTCTTAAAGACGATAAACAAAATTAGTATCGCAAGATACAAGTACTTATTCAAAGTAAAGCTTTAGTTTTTTGTTTGGTTGATTTATATTAAAAATACAAAACCCACTAGAAATTAGTAAAGGGATTGAGAGAGACAAGGATGAAGATAAGAGGGTCAGAAAAATCTGATATCTATTATCTGAAATCTGTTAGTCTAACAGACAGTCTCGTAGCTCAGCTGGTTAGAGCGCTACACTGATAATGTAGAGGTCGGCAGTTCGAGCCTGCCCGAGACTACTAATTATAAGACGGGAAGAGATCAGAAAATAGAGATCAGACATTTAAGTCTGGAATCTGGGATCTGAGATCTGAAGTCTACTAGAGGGGAATTAGCTCAGCTGGCTAGAGCGCCTGCCTTGCACGCAGGAGGTCAAGGGTTCGACTCCCTTATTCTCCACATATAGATGGTTTAATATTAAATAAGCAGATAGAGCCAAAAACAATATTTGCGAATTAGATCAGAAATAGCATAACGATCATTGACATTAACGGTAAAGACATCACAAAGAGATAACCGAGCACTTTCGAGTGCGAAGTTTTACAAAAAAATATTGATAATTTAAATTATCTAGAAAAAAATACTGAACTAATAATAATATTAGGAAAGAAATCGTTAAGGGCGTATGGCGGATGCCTAGGCTTTCAGAGGCGACGAAGGACGTGGTAAGCTGCGAAAAGCTGCGGGGATTGGCACACACGAATTGATCCGCAGATGTCCGAATGGGGCAACCCGGCATGTTGAAGACATGTCACTCCGCAAGGAGAGCAAACCCGGAGAACTGAAACATCTAAGTACCCGGAGGAAAAGAAATCGAAGAGATTCCGTAAGTAGTGGCGAGCGAAAGCGGATTAGCCCAAAAGTCTTTATATATTTAGAAGAACGTTCTGGAAAGAACGGCCATAGACGGTGATAGCCCGGTATTCGAAAGGTATATTAAGATGATAAATGAGTATGGCGGGACACGTGAAATCCTGTCTGAATATGGGGGGACCATCCTCCAAGGCTAAATACTCCTGAAAGACCGATAGTGAACAAGTACTGTGAAGGAAAGGTGAAAAGCACTTCGAATAGAAGGGTGAAATAGAACCTGAAACCGTACGCCTACAAGCGGTCGGAGCAGCATTAAGCTGTGACGGCGTGCCTTTTGCATAATGAGCCTACGAGTTAATTTTACTAGCGAGGTTAAGGTATTAAGTACCGGAGCCGGAGCGAAAGCGAGTCTGAATAGGGCGTATAGTTAGTAGGATTAGACGCGAAAACCTTGTGATCTACCCATGGGCAGGTTGAAGCTCTGGTAACACAGAGTGGAGGACCGAACCGGTTGACGTTGAAAAAGTCTTCGGATGACCTGTGGGTAGGGGTGAAAGGCCAATCAAACTGGGAGATAGCTCGTACTCTCCGAAATGCATTTAGGTGCAGCGTCGTATATAAGTTTTATTAGAGGTAGAGCTACTGATTGGATGCGGGGGTTTCATCGCCTACCAATTCCTGACAAACTCCGAATGCTAATAAATGTTCTACGGCAGTGAGGGCATGGGTGCTAAGGTCCATGTCCGAGAGGGAAAGAACCCAGACCAACAGCTAAGGTCCCAAAATATATGTTAAGTTGAAGCAACGCGGTTGGACTGCATTGACAGCTAGGATGTTGGCTTGGAAGCAGCCATTCATTTAAAGAGTGCGTAACAGCTCACTAGTCGAGCGGTCCGGCATGGATAATAATCGGGCATAAACATATTACCGAAGCTATGGATTTGTATTTTAGATACATCTGGTAGGAGAGCATTCTATTTGCGCCGAAGCAGTACTGTGAGGTATTGTGGAGCGGATAGAAAAGAAAATGTAGGCATAAGTAACGATAAAGGGGGCGAGAAACCCCCTCACCGAAAGACTAAGGTTTCCTCAGCCATGCTAATCAGCTGAGGGTTAGTCGGGACCTAACGCGAACCCGAAAGGGGTAGTGGATGGACAATGGGTTAATATTCCCATACTTGCTCACACTAAAAAAAGGGGACGGAGTGCCGTACTTACTGGAGACTGACGGAATAGTCAAGGCTTAGCCTTCGGGCGAAGCTGCTGTAGGGAAAGTGCTTCCAAGAAAAAGCCGAAGTGAAGCAACCCGTACCAAAAACCGACACAGGTAGTCGAGGAGAGAATCCTAAGGTGCTAGAGTGAATCATGGTTAAGGAACTAGGCAAAAATAGTCTCGTAACTTCGGGAGAAGAGACGCCATCAGCAATGGTGGCCGCAGTAAAGAGGCCCAGGCGACTGTTTATCAAAAAAACACAGGACTCTGCAAAAATCGAAAGATGCAGTATAGGGTCTGACACCTGCCCGGTGCTGGAAGGTTAAGGAAGGTGCTTAGGGTTAAACCGAAGGCATTGACTGAAGCCCCAGTAAACGGCGGCCGTAACTATAACGGTCCTAAGGTAGCGAAATTCCTTGTCGGGTAAGTTCCGACCTGCACGAATGGTGTAACGATCTGGGCACTGTCTCAACCATGAGCTCTGTGAAATTGTAGTATCGGTGAAGATGCCGATTACCCGCAATGGGACGAAAAAGACCCTGTGAACCTTTACTATAACTTCGTATTGACTTTGAGTAAGTAATGTGTAGGATAGGTGGGAGGCTATGAAGTGGGCACGCTAGTGTCTGTGGAGCCGACGTTGAAATACCACCCTTTTACTTACTTGGAGCCTAACTTCTTTTTAGAAGGACATTGCGTGGTGGGTAGTTTTGACTGGGGTGGTCGCCTCCAAAAAGAGTAACGGAGGCTTTCAAAGGTACCCTCAGCACGCTTGGTAACCGTGCGTAGAGTGTAATGGCATAAGGGTGCTTGACTGTGAGACCAACAAGTCGATCAGGTGCGAAAGCAGGACATAGTGATCCGGTGGTTCCGTATGGAAGGGCCATCGCTCATAGGATAAAAAGGTACTCCGGGGATAACAGGCTAGTCTCCCCCCAAGAGCTCACATCGACGGGGAGGTTCGGCACCTCGATGTCGGCTCGTCACATCCTGGGGCTGGAGAAGGTCCCAAGGGTTGGGCTGTTCGCCCATTAAAGTGGCACGCGAGCTGGGTTCAGAACGTCGTGAGACAGTTCGGTCTCTATCTATTGCGGGCGTTAGATGTTTGAGAGGGCTTGATTCTAGTACGAGAGGACCGAATTGAACAAACCTCTGGTGTATCAGTTGTACCGCCAGGTGCACTGCTGAGTAGCTACGTTTGGAAGAGATAAGCACTGAAAGCATATAAGTGCGAAACTCGCCTCAAGATGAGACATCTTTTAAGGGTCGTGGGAGATGACCACGTTGATAGGCTATAGGTGTAAAGACAGTAATGTCATAGCCGAGTAGTACTAATTACCCGTAGATTTATAGCCTGATATGGCCGCTCGAAAGTGCAGCAAGGTTAGCTCTTTGTGAAAGTTTTTTTATCGCTTAAAAACAGATATCAGAGATTAGATCTCAGATATCAGACAAATTCGTCTGAGATCTGATGTCTTGCATCTGACATCTTATATACAACCTTTAGGGTGGTTTTTAGCGGTGGGGCTCACCTGTTCCCCATTCCGAACACAGAAGTTAAGCCCACCAGCGCCGATGGTACTGCTAACGCGGGAGAGTAGGCCGCCGCCAGTTTTTTTATTTTTATTTTTTTAAAAAAATCCTTTATCGCAAGATAAAGGATGTTATATATACCTTACCTCTGTAATCTCCTCCCAATAAGTAATACGTACTCACTAACCAGTAATAAAACAGTGAGCAATCCGAAGCCCATTCCTGATACTGGTTCTTCATGGAAGTCTTTTACTCTTTATTCTTTATTCTTTATTCTTGTTTCTTACTAATATTTCCTGGTATCACTGCATACTTAGCTCTATTCCTCCTCGTTATTCAGGTTTTGGCTAAAGCCTTTTGGAATTGTTATTGATGATAAAGCGGGCTAAAGCCCACTTCTATTGAATGAATGTTGGATAGATAGATAGATAGATAGATAGATAGATAGATAGATAGATCAGGTCTAACTCTAGATCCTTACGGGATGACAAGGTGGGTGATAAGTGATTATTGGGATCTACACTCTATCTTCTTCTAAGTCTATTTCTGATTTTTTTATTTTACCAGGGTTACCCTTTTTTTACATTTCAATCTTTTTATTTTTCTCACAGATCCATAGATCAATTCCTTATATCATTACAATTCTTTTTTTCCATAGTATATTGTCCTTCTGTAAGGAGCTCCCCCAATGTATTATTTTAATCAGCTTATTCTTTTTCTATTCTTCCGAATAATCTTTTTCCATCCTGATCCTGTATGGATTTTGTTAATACATTCTTTTAATTCTCTCTCTCATGCTCTTCTGCATAATCTTTGTCATTCTGTAAGAATCTCTCCATCCCATTATTTACAAAATCTTCCACTACAACTACCCACATCTAGTCTTCCATCAATAGGAGTGGGCTTTAGCCCGCTCAAATAAATAAAATAAATAAATCCCCTTCCTCTGGCTTTAGCCTCAACCTATTTCAATAATCTTTTCGAAAACGGGACGATACATTATATAATAACTTCCATTACTCATTACTCATTACTCATTACTCATTACGTGTATAAAAATCCTTCTATAATATCTCCAAAACAGTATTAGAACACTTTTAAAAAACAATTCCACAATTGTGGATAAGTATTAATTGTTATTTAAGTATAAATAAATCAAATAGTTAATAATGATACTTACCAACAATCAGTATGTGTATGTAAAACTTTATGTTAAATAAAACTTGCGGGGGTATGTATGAAGAGTCTATCTTTGCCCCACTGAAAAACGAAAGAGATTCG
The DNA here is from genome assembly GCF_030409875.1 of Chryseobacterium tructae. Classification (NCBI taxonomy): domain Bacteria; kingdom Pseudomonadati; phylum Bacteroidota; class Flavobacteriia; order Flavobacteriales; family Weeksellaceae; genus Chryseobacterium; species Chryseobacterium tructae. Next base: position 8,865 of record NZ_JAUFQR010000001.1, read on the forward strand.
GTAAGCGCAGAAGGGCTTTTAGATAAGCAAAAACAATATGATACTTGATAAGATATAAGCGAAAAAAGCTTTATAAGTTTTAGCAAATAAAACTTGTGAGATAAAATAAAGTTAGTATCTTTGCAGTCCCAATTAAGGGAGCGCAGGAGTATAGAGATTGAGGTTAAGGGAGGAATTAAGGTTACTTAAAAAACTTTAAAATTTTCTTTCGAAACATTTGGTCATTACGAAATAAAGTTTTACTTTTGCACTCGCAAATACGGAGCGACACTGACAGAAAGATTGCTTCGTTACAAAGCGAAAGAAGAAAAGATCATTGACATACAATATAACAACCAAGTAAGGAAAAAAAACTAAAGCGTTAAAAAAACTTTGAGTGAGTCAGACAAACATACAATGGAGAGTTTGATCCTGGCTCAGGATGAACGCTAGCGGGAGGCCTAACACATGCAAGCCGAGCGGTATTTGTTCTTCGGAACAGAGAGAGCGGCGTACGGGTGCGGAACACGTGTGCAACCTGCCTTTATCTGGGGGGGATAGCCTTTCGAAAGGAAGATTAATACCCCATAATATATTGAATGGCATCATTCGATATTGAAAAACTCCGGTGGATAGAGATGGGCACGCGCAAGATTAGATAGTTGGTGAGGTAACGGCTCACCAAGTCTGCGATCTTTAGGGGGGCCTGAGAGGGTGATCCCCCCACACTGGTACTGAGACACGGACCAGACTCCTACGGGAGGCAGCAGTGAGGAATATTGGACAATGGGTGAGAGCCTGATCCAGCCATCCCGCGTGAAGGACGACGGCCCTATGGGTTGTAAACTTCTTTTTGTATAGGGATAAAACCTACTCTCGTGAGAGTAGCTGAAGGTACTATACGAATAAGCACCGGCTAACTCCGTGCCAGCAGCCGCGGTAATACGGAGGGTGCAAGCGTTATCCGGATTTATTGGGTTTTAAAGGGTCCGTAGGCGGATCTGTAAGTCAGTGGTGAAATCTCACAGCTTAACTGTGAAAACTGCCATTGATACTGCAGGTCTTGAGTGTTATTGAAGTAGCTGGAATAAGTAGTGTAGCGGTGAAATGCATAGATATTACTTAGAACACCAATTGCGAAGGCAGGTTACTAAGCAACAACTGACGCTGATGGACGAAAGCGTGGGGAGCGAACAGGATTAGATACCCTGGTAGTCCACGCCGTAAACGATGCTAACTCGTTTTTGGGGCTTCGGCTTCAGAGACTAAGCGAAAGTGATAAGTTAGCCACCTGGGGAGTACGAACGCAAGTTTGAAAACTCAAAGGAATTGACGGGGGGCCCGCACAAGCGGTGGATTATGTGGTTTAATTCGATGATACGCGAGGAACCTTACCAAGGCTTAAATGGGAAATGACAGGTTTTAGAAATAGACTTTTTCTTCGGACATTTTTTTCAAGGTGCTGCATGGTTGTCGTCAGCTCGTGCCGTGAGGTGTTAGGTTAAGTCCTGCAACGAGCGCAACCCCCTGTCACTAGTTGCCATCATTAAGTTGGGGACTCTAGTGAGACTGCCTACGCAAGTAGAGAGGAAGGTGGGGGATGACGTCAAATCATCACGGCCCTTACGCCTTGGGCCACACACGTAATACAATGGCCAGTACAGAGGGCAGCTACACAGCGATGTGATGCAAATCTCGAAAAGCTGGTCTCAGTTCGGATTGGAGTCTGCAACTCGACTCTATGAAGCTGGAATCGCTAGTAATCGCGCATCAGCCATGGCGCGGTGAATACGTTCCCGGGCCTTGTACACACCGCCCGTCAAGCCATGGAAGTCTGGGGTACCTGAAGTCGGTGACCGTAATAGGAGCTGCCTAGGGTAAAACAGGTAACTAGGGCTAAGTCGTAACAAGGTAGCCGTACCGGAAGGTGCGGCTGGAACATCTCATTTTTAGAGCGTCTTTTTAGACGATAAACAAAAATTAGTATCGAGAGATACAAGTACTTATTCAAAGTAAAGCTTTAGTTTTTTTGTTTGGTTGATTTATATTAAAAAAATACAAAAACCCACTAGAAATTAGTAAAGGGATTGAGAGAGACAAAGAAGATAAAAAGCAGAGAGAGAAAGACGAAGAAATTAGTCTATTATCTATCAGTCTATCATCTTTACGTCTAATAGACAGTCTCGTAGCTCAGCTGGTTAGAGCGCTACACTGATAATGTAGAGGTCGGCAGTTCGAGCCTGCCCGAGACTACTAATTAAAGGGATTTAAAGATTGAAGAATTTAAAGATTTAAAAAAAATTAGCAGCGTTTAATTTTTTTAAATGATAAAAATCATTAAATATTTAAATCTTGACCTAGAGGGGAATTAGCTCAGCTGGCTAGAGCGCCTGCCTTGCACGCAGGAGGTCAAGGGTTCGACTCCCTTATTCTCCACATATAGATGGTTTTAATATTAAATAAGCAGATAGAGCCAAAAACAATATTTGCGAATTAGATCAGAAATAGCATAACGATCATTGACATTAACGGTAAAGACATCACAAAGAGATAACCGAGCACTTTCGAGTGCGAAGTTTACAAAAATATTGATAATTTAAATTATCTAGAAAAATACTGAACTAATAATAATATTAGGAAAGAAATCGTTAAGGGCGTATGGCGGATGCCTAGGCTTTCAGAGGCGACGAAGGACGTGGTAAGCTGCGAAAAAGCTGCGGGGATTGGCACACACGAATTGATCCGCAGATGTCCGAATGGGGGCAACCCGGCATGTTGAAGACATGTCACTCCGCAAGGAGAGCAAAACCCGGAGAACTGAAACATCTAAGTACCCGGAGGAAAAGAAATCGAAGAGATTCCGTAAGTAGTGGCGAGCGAAAGCGGATTAGCCCAAAAAGTCTTTTATATATTTAGAAGAACGTTCTGGAAAGAACGGCCATAGACGGTGATAGCCCGGTATTCGAAAGGTATATTAAGATGATAAATGAGTATGGCGGGACACGTGAAAATCCTGTCTGAATATGGGGGGGGACCATCCTCCAAGGCTAAATACTCCTGAAAGACCGATAGTGAACAAGTACTGTGAAGGAAAGGTGAAAAAGCACTTCGAATAGAAGGGTGAAATAGAACCTGAAAACCGTACGCCTACAAGCGGTCGGAGCAGCATTAAGCTGTGACGGCGTGCCTTTTTGCATAATGAGCCTACGAGTTAATTTTTACTAGCGAGGTTAAGGTATTAAGTACCGGAGCCGGAGCGAAAGCGAGTCTGAATAGGGCGTATAGTTAGTAGGATTAGACGCGAAAACCTTGTGATCTACCCATGGGCAGGTTGAAGCTCTGGTAACACAGAGTGGAGGACCGAACCGGTTGACGTTGAAAAAGTCTTCGGATGACCTGTGGGTAGGGGGTGAAAGGCCAATCAAACTGGGAGATAGCTCGTACTCTCCGAAATGCATTTAGGTGCAGCGTCGTATATAAGTTTTATTAGAGGTAGAGCTACTGATTGGATGCGGGGGTTTCATCGCCTACCAATTCCTGACAAACTCCGAATGCTAATAAATGTTCTACGGCAGTGAGGGCATGGGTGCTAAGGTCCATGTCCGAGAGGGAAAGAACCCAGACCAACAGCTAAGGTCCCAAAATATATGTTAAGTTGAAGCAACGCGGTTGGACTGCATTGACAGCTAGGATGTTGGCTTGGAAGCAGCCATTCATTTAAAGAGTGCGTAACAGCTCACTAGTCGAGCGGTCCGGCATGGATAATAATCGGGCATAAACATATTACCGAAGCTATGGATTTGTATTTTAGATACATCTGGTAGGAGAGCATTCTATTTGCGCCGAAGCAGTACTGTGAGGTATTGTGGAGCGGATAGAAAAGAAAAATGTAGGCATAAGTAACGATAAAGGGGGGGCGAGAAAACCCCCCTCACCGAAAGACTAAGGTTTCCTCAGCCATGCTAATCAGCTGAGGGTTAGTCGGGACCTAACGCGAACCCGAAAGGGGTAGTGGATGGACAATGGGTTAATATTCCCATACTTGCTCACACTAAAAAGGGGACGGAGTGCCGTACTTACTGGAGACTGACGGAATAGTCAAGGCCTAGCCTTCGGGCGAAGCTGCTGTAGGGAAAGTGCTTCCAAGAAAAGCCGAAGTGAAGCAACCCGTACCAAAACCGACACAGGTAGTCGAGGAGAGAATCCTAAGGTGCTAGAGTGAATCATGGTTAAGGAACTAGGCAAAAATAGTCTCGTAACTTCGGGAGAAGAGACGCCATCAGCAATGGTGGCCGCAGTAAAGAGGCCCAGGCGACTGTTTATCAAAAAAACACAGGACTCTGCAAAATCGAAAGATGCAGTATAGGGTCTGACACCTGCCCGGTGCTGGAAGGTTAAGGAAGGTGCTTAGGGTTAAACCGAAGGCATTGACTGAAGCCCCAGTAAACGGCGGCCGTAACTATAACGGTCCTAAGGTAGCGAAATTCCTTGTCGGGTAAGTTCCGACCTGCACGAATGGTGTAACGATCTGGGCACTGTCTCAACCATGAGCTCTGTGAAATTGTAGTATCGGTGAAGATGCCGATTACCCGCAATGGGACGAAAAAGACCCTGTGAACCTTTACTATAACTTCGTATTGACTTTGAGTAAGTAATGTGTAGGATAGGTGGGAGGCTATGAAGTGGGCACGCTAGTGTCTGTGGAGCCGACGTTGAAATACCACCCTTTACTTACTTGGAGCCTAACTTCTTTTAGAAGGACATTGCGTGGTGGGTAGTTTGACTGGGGTGGTCGCCTCCAAAAGAGTAACGGAGGCTTTCAAAGGTACCCTCAGCACGCTTGGTAACCGTGCGTAGAGTGTAATGGCATAAGGGTGCTTGACTGTGAGACCAACAAGTCGATCAGGTGCGAAAGCAGGACATAGTGATCCGGTGGTTCCGTATGGAAGGGCCATCGCTCATAGGATAAAAGGTACTCCGGGGATAACAGGCTAGTCTCCCCCAAGAGCTCACATCGACGGGGAGGTTCGGCACCTCGATGTCGGCTCGTCACATCCTGGGGCTGGAGAAGGTCCCAAGGGTTGGGCTGTTCGCCCATTAAAGTGGCACGCGAGCTGGGTTCAGAACGTCGTGAGACAGTTCGGTCTCTATCTATTGCGGGCGTTAGATGTTTGAGAGGGCTTGATTCTAGTACGAGAGGACCGAATTGAACAAACCTCTGGTGTATCAGTTGTACCGCCAGGTGCACTGCTGAGTAGCTACGTTTGGAAGAGATAAGCACTGAAAGCATATAAGTGCGAAACTCGCCTCAAGATGAGACATCTTTTAAGGGTCGTGGGAGATGACCACGTTGATAGGCTATAGGTGTAAAGACAGTAATGTCATAGCCGAGTAGTACTAATTACCCGTAGATTTATAGCCTGATATGGCCGCTCGAAAGTGCAGCAAGGTTAGCTCTTTGTGAAAGTTTTTATCGCTTAAAACAGATATCAGAGATTAGATCTCAGATATCAGACAAATTCGTCTGAGATCTGATGTCTTGCATCTGACATCTTATATACAACCTTTAGGGTGGTTTTAGCGGTGGGGCTCACCTGTTCCCATTCCGAACACAGAAGTTAAGCCCACCAGCGCCGATGGTACTGCTAACGCGGGAGAGTAGGCCGCCGCCAGTTTTTATTTTATTTTTAAAAATCCTTTATCGCAAGATAAAGGATTTTTTTTGTTATATACCTTACCTCTGTAATCTCCTCCCAATAAGTAATACGTACTCACTAACCAGTAATAAACAGTGAGCAATCCGAAGCCCATTCCTGATACTGGTTCTTCATGGAAGTCTTTACTCTTTATTCTTTATTCTTTATTCTTGTTTCTTACTAATATTTCCTGGTATCACTGCATACTTAGCTCTATTCCTCCTCGTTATTCAGGTTTTGGCTAAAGCCTTTTGGAATTGTTATTGATGATAAAGCGGGCTAAAGCCCACTTCTATTGAATGAATGTTGGATAGATAGATAGATAGATAGATAGATAGATAGATAGATAGATAGATAGATAGATATTTACCAGGGTTACCCTTTTTACATTTCAATCTTTTATTTTCTCACAGATTCATAGATCAATTCCTTATATCATTACAATTCTTTTTCCATAGCATATTGTCCTTCTGAAAGGATCTAAATGCTTGAAAAGAGATAGAGGATAACAATATTGTATGTATGCTTAGCTCTATTACTATTCATTATTCAGGTTTTGGCTAAAGCCCTTTGGAATTGTTATTAATGATAAAGCGGACTAAATCTACTTCTATTGAATAAGATACGGTATATCAGCCAAGCATAACGTTGTCTAGATTCCTGCGGGATGATAAAGCAGGTGGATAAAAGAGAAGAAGAGGGATAATAAAGTTGCTTTATGTTAATTTCTGATTGTTTATCAGCCCTGATTGATAATTTCAATCATTAATCGCTTTTAGGCTCAAAAATAGCCTATCATATAGTAAACTTTACTTTGATATGTTTTAACGTTGATTCTGGGTAAAATACACCTTATTTAAAGGCATCAGAATAGTGGGAAATATTTAATGAGGGAGAATATAGTATAGATAATTTATGATTAGAATGATGAAATAGGTAAAATGATAATTTGATGAATTTAGTTTTAAATTGAATTGAAATAATCAATTAGTTCCTGGCAGTTTTTTTTGATCGAAATAGATGATTCTATGATCCGAAATTTCGTACTGAGTCAGTATATTAATTCATGGAACTATCATTATAGAATGAATTATTTATAAATAAAAAAGACCTACATTTCTGTAAGTCTTTTTGCTCCTCCTGCTGGGCTCGAACCATGTAGTATTTCATATTGATATGTAATATCTTACACCTTTTTCTTAATGAGAGTATGCCTAAAAGTATGCCTTTTCATTTTAAACTTAACTACTTTCTTATTCAGTGTTTTTTGAGTTTATATCCTGTAGTTTCCACTCCTATCCTTTATGAGAAAGTATAAATGGAAGTATTTATATAGATTGCTAACCTTTCCATCTTTCTTTAAATAGCATCTTAAAGCTGTAACTCTTTGATAAGCAAACTCAATCTATTCTTTTCAAACAGACTTAATTCTTCCTTCTTTCTTTTTTCAAATAATTGTTGTATCTCTTTAAAATACATGTCATGTATATCTCTTATTTCTTCTATAGTGTGTATTATTATTTCTTCACTCATATTATTTCTCAAATTTTCTTTTTCATAAGTTTTTATTGTTAAAATTACTTTGTTAGATATTGTACTGAATAAACTTTTATTCCAGTAGAGTTTTGGTGTAAGCAAATGAGTTTGAAAAGTAAATCAACCTTATTTCTTTACTTACAGGAAAGTAGATACTCCAATAAATCACCTTTCTGGTTATGAACTTGTGAATGATCATGCCATCAGGTAGAATTTCAAGGTTCACTCTTTCCACTCTATCTGATAGGGATTTATTGATTCTGTTATAATAGCTTTCAGATTTCTTATCAAATTCAAGGATTACAACTTCCAGTATATCCCAATAGAATATAAGCTCTGTTCTGTGAGGTATGAAGTTTAAGAACTTCTTAATCTCACTCCCTACCCATAGATAGCTACAATAAGAATTATCAGGAATACTGTCTGCTATGCTCATTAGGTTTAGTTCCCAGTTGCCATATTGGTAACCTATACGGAATGGTACTTTAAGTTTCATATTAGTTTTAAGATTAAAAAACCACCTACTTTGAGGTGGTTTTACTTCTATTAGTAATTTTCTAAAGGTTTTCAAGCAACTGAACTAGTTTTAAGGCATTAGCCTTACTATTCATTGGCACTGAGACTGAATTTTTACCATCTCCTTTGTACTTGACACATTCTGAGCCATCAATACACTCTACTGTAACAAAATGCCTTGCATAGCTATAATATTTGTCATTATATTCATAGTAATAGCTGACTTTATTGAGAGGAAACCTAAAACCATCAATATTAAGGATATTACTATTAGAGTTATAAGTGATTATTTTGCCCAGCTTTGCAGGAGAGTTTTTTTTATAGAAACTTTTTAAGGTGGCTAAATCAGATTGTGCATAAAATAAAGTATAGCATGCTACCAGTAAGATTGATAATGTTTTTTTCATTTAAAATAAATTATGTATGGTTTTGAAGAATAAAAGAAGTTGTCATTACATGGTATTTTATTAATCAGCATATTTCACTTTAGGTTGTGGGAACTTTTTAATGTACTCTTTTGCATTGTCAGGCTCAATAATATCAAATGAAGCTTTTCCTGTTGTTAGACCATAAGCTGGACTAAGCCTTATATAATATGTCTTTCCTTCTTTCGCGTTTATAGTGAAAAAATCTTTATTCTCTGTCTGATCCTTTCTAATCTTATTACCTTCAAAAGCTCCTTCTAAATTGTACTTACCTGCATCTACATCCCAACATAGATAGTTTTTATAATCAAGCCTCCCTATCATATCTCCATTAGATGATAAGGTTATATAATAATGACTTAACTTTCCTGTTGGTCTTATAACATAGATTCTGGCTTTATTAGGAGATACCTCAGAGCTTATGTCTGGTAATTCTACATACTGAGAAGTCTGAGAATATAAGTAAGTTGAACATATCAAGATGATTAGTAGTAAAGTCTTTTTCATTGTTTTTAGTTTATTTTTAATTAGTAAATTACTTGTAAATCTGCTTTATACCTTACGGGAATCCATAAGATTATAAAATTAATATTGTCATATATGGCATTACAAGCTGTAAATATAATCAACAACTTTGAATTGACAAATATGACAAGTTGGAAAAATCAGAAATCCTTAAAAGAGTAGGTAAAAGAATTAAAGAATTGAGAATACAAAAAGGTATTTCCCAAGCTGATTTAGTGGGTAAAATGGAAGGCAATATTGATCCTACTAATATATCAAGGATTGAAGCTGGTAGAACTAATCCTACAGTAATAACCCTATACAGGATTGCAGAGGCATTAGATATAAAGCTTATTGATATATTAAATATTGAAGTTTCTGAAAGGTAAGATTGGCTATTATGATTTCGGGGCTTTTAGAACTTTTCTTTTCCCCATCTGTCTCCCTTTTAATCTAGCACCTCTGAGTATCTATTTCATTACTTAAGAGCTTTCTTTGTTAATCCAGTGTACACTAGAATATTATAATTTGGCTATATTATATATATAATAGGATTTAGCTATTAGCTTTAAATTCAGGTAGCTTAGGATAGTATTCAGCTCCTATGTGCGAATGTGAATAATATTAAAAAATAAATTAATAGTCCTAGATTACATATAGAGAGGAATCCATATTAACTACAATAACCCCTTGTCAGCAAAACTAAAATAATCTTCTTTTGAAAGGATTAAGTGATCTAATAGCATAATATCCATTATTTTACAGGCTGATTTTAACTTCTCAGTAATATCAATATCTGCTTTACTAGGACTGAGGTTGCCACTAGGATGATTGTGAACAATAATAATTCCACTAGTTAAGGTCTTTAGTGCTATGGAAAGTATTATTTTAATATCTATGATGCTAGATGAAATTCCTCCTTTTGATAGGTCATAAATACCTAAAACCTTATTAGATCTGTTTAGTAGCAATATCTTCACTTCTTCTAACATTTCTATTATATCTAGGTTCCAGTGATTGATAATAAGACTATAACTCTCTCTGCTATTACTTATTTTTTGCTCAGACATTATATTAGCAGAATAAGAAACAAATAATTCTGCAACTTTTGCATTTGTTTTCATGTAAGGGTTAAGGTTGTTGGTTAGTAAATGAGATGAGAATTGAAATGTCCATTCTGTGTATAAGTATATAGTATTACCACACAAAATGGACTTTTTATTATAGAAAAGAAAAATACGTCCAAAATCCCTAAGCCTATATATAGATTTTAGGAAAAATGGACATATTAAGTCTTCATGCTCTAGAATGACTAGGCAAAGGCTTCTTCAAGTTGTTTTGCTAGTTTCTCCTCAGAACTTTCTACACCTTCAGGAAGATAGATGTATTTGTGGTTTAGAGTAACTTCCTCCCCAGATTCTTTGATAGTGTACTGATAAGGTTCTGTAGTAATCTTTGAAATTTTTCCTGACATTTCAGAGCCTATTAAACCTATACAAGTCTGTTCATCAAATGTAGTTGAAACAGTAGCTCTCTTGGCTGTAGCATAGTATTGACCTGTAACCTTGCTTAATACCATTTCAATACCACCCTGTACTTCTAAAAGATAAAAGTTTGTTCCATCTTCTTTCTGTCTTTGTTTGTAGCCTAAAATTCTTACCATTGTTGTTGATTTTTGAGTTAAAGTTTGAATTAAAAATCTGTCTGTTCAGACTTCAAGGATAAGTGAAGGTGTTGAGTGGGGGTGCTGTAAAAGGTTTAGAAATAAATTACCTGCTAGAAAAAAAAGATTTAGAATTGGAGGTGTGGGGATTGGGGAAATGAAATGATACGGGGGGTGCGTTTGTAAGGTGGGATGAGTGAGAGTAAATCCTCCAAAATTTTATTTTTATAATTTTTTTAGGGAGAAATAAAGAGAACAGATAATAAGTTGGGGATATATATTGAGCTTAACTATGTAATAATAGTTAAGATTTTTGAAAGTGGTTTTTTCATTCTCTTACAAAATTCTGTGCTGATTTCACAACTGATATTTTACCACCAATAGAACACTGGCATGTAGAGCTATCTAATAGCTCTTTTTTACCCTCAATTTCAAAATCAGAGGTATTGTCCCATTTAACAGGTGATGGTGAGCAGGAAGACCTTAAAACACTACATACGCCAAAAGGCTTAATGTTAATATTAGGTTGTTTGTCCTCTTCTGTAGCCTGTAACTTCCCTTCAATCTTCATAAAAGACTGACTTGTTACTGTGAGTGGAGCTGGTGAAGCTCCTTTATCACATTTTAGCTGGGTGGTATCTGTGATGTGTTGGGGCATATTGTCATTTTTTTGTTTTCTTTTTTGGCGTCACTCCAATTAGCTTTCTTATGTAACTGTCTAATTCTTTCGATTCATAGAAACTAAAACAATCACAAAATATTATATTTTTATCACCAGATTCAAAATGTAGATTATTACCTCGAGAATAGTATTTCGATGTTTGGGTTGTAGTAAAACTATTAATTTTATTAGTTAGTTCTTCATTTTCAAGAAAGTTGCCATCTATTGAAATTTGAGTTGCAGAAGCATCTTTGAATTTATCGTAAAATGTAGAATCAATAGCAGAATAATTACCTACTAAGCAGTAATTGAAAGCTAATTTTTTCAAACTAGCAACTTTATTTTGGCTAAATACTCCAATTGGAAGTATTAATAATAGAAATTTTATTTTAGCTCCCATAATCTTATTCTATTTGTTTGTACAAAATCTAAATCACCCTTTCTATTTATTGTTGGATAAAGCATGTGAAAATAATACTTTGAACTTGTAGGATCATCATGCTCTGCCCCACCAGGGTATATTAAATGTTGCTTGTCCCATAATGTAAATGACCTGAAGCATTGTTCCAACCAGATACATCAAAAGTTATTATTCCTTTAGTATTATTAATACTAGACCACTCAGCTTGTGAAATCTTTTTTTTACTATTCCATAATTGCGTCCATTCTGATTGCGTAAGATTATTTTTCTTTCTCAAATTAACTGGCATTTCAAGTTTATCTAATTTTATATCAATTTCTGGCGTTCCTAGATGTTCAGCTAGATATTGAGCTAACTCCCGTACTCTATACCAATAGTTCAATTTATCATCTCCTATATGAACTCCTCCTTCTCCTCCTTTCGCTCTATATTTTGAATTATTGTATGGCAATTTAAATCCACTATAGTTCAATCCCTTACTCATTCTAAATGCACAAGTATTTTCCCAGCTACTTCTCGTTTTAGGATCATTATAATGATTTATTAATTTATTTCCTATATCATTATATAAAGTAACAACATCAATAGATGTATCTGGATAGTTTTTAATCATATCTCTCCAGCTTGGTCTTAAAACCTGAACTGGTCTTGTTTGTTGATTTCCACTTGTTGCAATGATACCTCTCCGTTGTTCAAGTAATGTTGGTATAAAATTATTAATTTTCATGATAATATTTCTATGTATTTTCTGTTTCTTCCGTCATAAGCTCAAGAGTGTAAGCTTTTAATGGCTCTTTAAAAATTACCATTCCATCTTTATCAACAGTTCCTGATAAAGTTAATTCATTAAGCCCATCTGCTAGTGGTTCACCATCATCAGACTTTATAGTAACATCAATACTTTCTCCCTCTTCATAGTTTCTTGTCTGGACAATCAGATTCATATCTACAAAAAACTTGGAATCATCCATCAGAGAAGTATTTTCCTCTTCATAAGCCCAGTACATTGATGCTATTTGTTTTTCTCTTGTATACTCAAACTCTCCATTTTGAGGAAGCTTATTCATTTGAGGTGCTTTATACTCAATCTTATCTTTAGCAGTTAATAATGAGTTTGCTCCATATACATGCATTCTGTCTTTTGCTCCGAACTCTGTCTGTCCATCTGTATAGCCTATGAATTTTTCTTTACCATAAAGATCCAAGTGAGCTTTTGCTGATATTTCAGTATTAGTTCCAGCATTGATAATAGTTTTCTTACCACTGTCTTGGCTAATCTCTTGTTTGGCAATAATCTTGATATTCTGCCCAACATTGGTATCCATATTCTTTCCTGCCTTGGTCTCTATATTCTCTTCAATATCAAATTTCAGGTTCTTAGATTTTATAGTAATAGTTTCAGGAGCAGTAATGTTGATATTGCTTCCTTCTGTATCAAATCTCAGCTCATTACCACTCTTATCAGTCAGTAGAATGCTTTCATCCTCTGTAAATACTAATCTATGTCCACTTCTGGTCTGTAAAGATTTTACACGGTTGTCCATACCACCTCCCAAGCCTATACCACCGTGAAACATTCCACCCATTGCAAAAGGAAAATCTGGGTTATGGTATTCAAAGTTAACCATTACTTGGTCTCCAATTTCTGGAACAGCCACAAAACCTCTGTTTTGGCTTACTGCATCTGTTCCCCCAGCATCTGGACTCATCATTCTGATAAAATGAGTGGTATCATTCAGTTGCCAATCAAACTGCACTTGTATTCTTCCTTGATTCAAAGGGTCAATATTGGAAATGACTGTTGCTACTTGTGGCTCTGCTTTTGGCATTATAAAAGCTGGTTTAGGCATAAAGCCTGTTCCTTCAGCTATAGCCTCAAAACTTCCTATATAATAACCTCTGGCATCAACTTCATGGTTTACCTCTATCATCATTAATGTAGTGAAGTGGGAAGTCTGATTACTGTCCTGATTTCTCATGTCTATATCTGCTACACAGCCTATAAACAGGAAAGGAACAGTTGTATTTCCAGACACAGTAAAAACCTCTACAGCTTTACTTCCTCTTGCACTCTTTTGGGAATCATCCACATCCAGAAACATATTAGCATTAATGGGAGTGGGGGTAAGTGACCTTGTTTTGAAAATACTATCATTCAATTCATAGGCTTTGGCTGATAAGCTCCCTAAGTGCTTAATGCCATCATTCGAACCTAACATTTTAGCATTACTACTGCTATTATAGCCAAAGTATTCAGGCTTTGTATGAACTGCTTTTAATTCTACCTGCACATCTGTAACATTACTACCATAAACAAGTTGGATAGGCTTTTCAGAGGGAGGAAGTTTTCCAAAATGTAGAATATATCCATCGTAATAAAACTGTTCTCCATAAGCTTCTGCAAGTCTTGTTAGATAGTTATAATGAGTTTCACAATACTGTGCACTGTAATTGATATAACTTTTGTTTTGTGTGTCTATTCTAAAATCAAATTGAGTAGACCCCAATGATTCTTTAATGATTCTATCAGCAATAATGGATGTATTTACAGATTGATTTCCTCCAAAGCTCTGGGTATGAGGGGCTGAATCCATAAGGATTGTTGGACTATGTCCTTTAAGCACAATGTTACCTAGGCTCATTTGCTCCTGGCTGAATGCTACTTTCATAACCACTCCTACAAATATTCTTTCTGGGCTTTCATTTTCAGGATCTTTATATTTAAACACAATAGTAATACGTTTTCCCAAAAACTGTTGTGCTTGTTCAAGATTATGATTTTGTATTTCATCAAGAGAATCATGTGCTAAGGTAAGTTCAAAGGTATGGTGTGTAGTTGCACTTTGTTTTAATCTGAAATGTTTAAAATGACTTATAAGCTTCCCACCAATTACTATGTCAAGCTTTACTATGCGATTAATACCTGATATATGATTCTCTTCAATCTTTTCAGAATTGGAGGTATTCTTTTTCATAAGATATTGTGTTTTTATGTTTTTATATCACCAAAGTTAGATAAAATATTGTGCCAAATAAAAACTTTTTGATAAATCTTTGAAATTATAATAGAACTACAGTTGTTACTGATACTCTTAATGTTAATAGAACTGAGATTTATAAGAATTTACAAAGAATAAGTAACCATTATATTCATAAAAATCACTTATTTTTGAAAAAAGAACCAAATCCACTTGAAAAATATGTTAATAGATCCTAGTAAGAGTATAGATAATAGCATAAATATTGATAATACAGTAGATTTTTATTTTTCAATTTTTAGAAAGAAAAAACTTTTTAGTCTCTTTAAAGGGCTAGAAGATGATTTAATTAATCAATATGCTGATCTAAAGAAAGAGCTTTTCAATACAGATTTTAGTACTATACAAGAGTTTGTTTTAAATATAGAGACTGGAATAGATAGAGAGTCCTATGATATTTCTTGGTCAATTCCAAAAGCAAATGATCTTATCATAGACAAAAAAATGAGTTATACAGAGGTTAGTATAAGCCATTTATATTCTGATTTCTCAAACCTTGAAGAAGGAAAGCTCAAACATTATGGACATAAAGAAGTTGATTCATTTGAACCTATTATAGTTTCATATTATCTTCCTACAAGAGAATTAATTGTAATTGATGGGAATCATAGAGTTTATACAGCAGTACAGAGAGAAAATAAAAAAATTAAAGCCCATGTACTTACTGCTTATGCCAATTCTCTTATAATGAATGAAAGGAGCTACAAACTATATTCTTTTCATCATAACTTGGTTAACCTAACTCAGCTCTGTTGTAATCCAGTTGTATGGAAGTTTGCAAGTAATAAAAGCCTACAATGGAGTACTTATGATGGGACAGCTAGATTTAATAATGTTTTTCTAAAAAAAATACTTTTATTGATAAAACAGCCCTATCTACCAAAAGCAAAATAGGGCTGAAAACTCAACTCAAAAACCAATGATAATCAGGATTACCATTAAGTGCTTTCTGAATGCCCTTTGAAAACTCAAAAGCATTTAAATTCCTGTCTAGAAAAGTATCTATATAACTACTCTTATTAGCTTGTGTAAAGAGATTATATACATCCCAAAGATTAATTCTACCATCTTGTTGTCTACAGAAATTATTGTCCTCATAATAATCCTTAGCCATAGTATTGATATGGCTGTCATTAAAATTCAGTAATGGAATATTCTGTTTCTCTATCTTGGGTAAATGCTGGTATAATCTACTTCTCCCTATAAGCTGAGCAAATTGATGCTCTGAAAGGTAATCATGTGTAAGCTCTTTCATTTTCATAAGATGAAGTTCTGCATTATAATTCTGTATAGTATCTAAAGCTTTAGAATATAACTCATGAGCATTAGAAACTCTCATATCTTCCACAAAGCCATCACTACTCACACAAAGATTCATACAAACCTGATTTTGGAAACCTATAAAGAACTTGAACTTTTCAAGAGATTTTTTATTGTAAAGGTTTTCCAAATTATAACTGCGCACTCCACCAATTGTGAGAGAAAGCTCATTACCATTAACAGTATCTGTTATACTAAGTACATTAATAATGAATGCCATTCTTTCATAATAAATGGTCTTCTCATGCTCTAATAGCTCTTTTACAGGCTTATGGATTGCTGAGGGTGTTCTGCCTTTAATCTGATGAGAAACTCTTATTTCAGGGTTACTGATGCTATGGTGAGGAAATACCTTACCTATAGCATTAAGCACTACATCTATAAACTCCTGATGTGCAATAGTTTCTCATTATCCTTACTAAATACAGGAATAATACAATCATTCTGTAGGTGATGTAATGTAGCTTCTGATGTATTGGCTATGATAAAAGGACTAGGCTGATTATCTCCCTTTTCAGTTAGTACAACAGGAGTATGAGATATATTCTGAACTTTAGAATCAGGCATTAAAAAAGCCTGAAACATTTCTTTATGTTCAGGCTCTTTATTGGTAACATCAACTCTTACAGCTTGTATAGGAGTGTCAATTTTCTTTTCAATATCATTCATCTTGCTTGGATAGAATACTTCTGCATCTTCAAAGCTCTCATTATCATCTAGGAAAAGGTCTCTAATTGATTTCTTTTCTATTGAAGTAGTATTGCTTACACTTCTTAGTTGTAGATTTACAGGAGATTCCTGTGGTCTTACATTTATTTCTATTATGTTGGGAGTTTTACTGAAACTTTGAGTGTCCATTTTTACTGAAATTATTAGGGTTGATTAAATTGATAAGTAAAGATTTCTTGGCTTCAAAATCAAATTTTAAGCTTTCCTGATATTGTGGAAACTGTCTGTATAAAGCTAAAAGCTCTGTGACTGATTTACAATTCTGGATAGCTTCAAACACTTCCTTTTCCGTTACATGGGAAAGATTTAAACTTGGATTACTCTCATAAGGAGAAATGCCCTCAAATGCTTCTTTAGGGTCTATTTTAGGCATGTTGTTTCTTACACCTGAGCTTTGAGTATAGTTTTCAGAAGAATTGTTTTTTGAGCCTGAATTACACCATTCTAAAATCATATTTCCTGTGTCAGATGTAATAATAAACTCAGGTTTATTCATAAATAATCCTGTTCTGTCTTTTGAAGCCTTAGCAAGATGATTCTCATTGATAAGCTCGAAGTTAATAGTTAACTCATACTCAAAGCCATCTCTTGTGATTTCCTTAGTTCCATGCTTTACTACTTGAGTTTTGCCATTGCTCCCAACATCCAAAGAGTAATCTATCTTTCTTCTTGTAGTAGTTATGATGTGACAACTAGATTGTAAAATCTTATTGATAAAGGCTTGATGTCTGGGAGTAACATTTGCCCAATCTTGAAACCTACCTCCTAGTTTCTCATGTATTTCTAAACATCCTCCTGTTCCATTCCATTCATGACTAGCTGAATCTATAATGATTACTTCAATTACTGATTTCTCACATAGTTCAATTGCTTGAATATACCTTTCAGGACTATAGGGAGCTTGTAAATCAAGAACATTGTAGTTTCCTAAATCAGAATAAAGAGAAGCTGAAGAGTTTTCGGTATCTATTACAGCTATTTTGCTCCAGTCCTGAGTCATTCCATAGGCTAATAATAAGGCTGATTTGGTCTTTCCAAATCCACTTGCACCAGAAAGCCCTAATCTGAGCTTTACTTGTTGTCTTTGTGATTGTTTTAATTGCATAATGATTAATTTAAAAGGTTGAAAAAAGAAATTATTTTATGAATGAATTACAATTTGGCTATTAGCTTCAAATTGCTTAAAAAGTTGTGTATGTGACTGGAAATGATTAGCTTTGTGCATCACTTAAGCTCGCAGAGCTAATCCCTGAAGTGATTCCTCCTCTGAATTCGTGCGTTGTTAAATCATAGATTTTTAAGGTTGGGGAGATTTAAAAAGAACCCCTTATGTCATTTGCTGAAACTAACCATTTTAAGGCTAGAGCAGATGGACTATAATTATTTTCAATGTTTAACTAGAAATAATAAATCCCTGTACTTCTATAGTACAGGGATTATCCTTTTGGAAAAAGTACGAGTTTTTGTTTTTTATATATATAAGCTAGCAGAAAGTCATACTTTTTACTCACTTTCATTTACCAATGCAATTAGCATTTCTGTGTAAGCTTCTACACTACCATATTTTCTAATAAGCCATTCCTTAAATTCATCTGGATTAGTGAGTTGTTCTGACTCAGAATTTTGAATCAGATTAATAACTCTACTAGAATCAGGTAAAGCTCTGGTTACTATATGAGGAAGCACAGGTTGTTTCTTATTATAAATTAGCAGTTGAGGAGAGTTTTCTCTTTTCTCATACTCAAAAAAGTCTTCAATAAGAATCTTATAAAATGAGGTTTTATTTTTTTCAAAAGTGTCATTAACTCTTCTTTTGAAACTATATACTTCATTAGAAATATATTTATCTACGTTGCTAAAGTATTCAATAGTTTCGTGGAACTTAGAAATATCTTCTGTTAATATGAATTCAGGAAAAGGATTTACAGGAAGATAATTATACCTTACACTTCCTCTTCTATGATGTGCTATAGTTCTTGTAAGCTTTTCTCTAAAATAATTAAGGTTTAGAAAAGCCTGTACTCTTTTTACATATTCATCAGAATAGTTACCTTCTTCTAGATTAACATGAAGAGCAGAAGCAATCCCATCTATGAAATATTGGCTTCTAGTGTATCCAGTATCTCTAGATTTACGTGCATAATCAGCATGATAGAAGTATGATCTACCATAATATTTAAAAGCTATAAATCTTAATAGTTCCTGTTCAAATATTGAGTTTTTATATTCATGGATATTGCTCCACGTAGGTTCTTTCTTAGTATCTTCTGTTTTAATTCTCTTGAATTTAAGATCAAACTCATTAAAAAGCTTATTCCTGAACTCTTCATAACTCTTACGAAAGTTTGAAAGTTCAAAGACTCTTTCAATATAAGCTTCTCCAAAATACTCATCAAAATACTCATTAAGGTGTTTCTGTATGTTCTCTTCTGTAAACCAAAGAACCTGCTTATATTCAAATCCCTTTAAATAGCAGTTGACAAATTGATTAGTAAATGCACAATAAGTCATGTATGCTGACAAATCTCCTCCAAAGAAGCCAAAACTTGAAGCTAGATAATCCTCACTTTCATTGAGTTTGAAATTCTTGTAGGAAGGGAAGTCTAATCTGGCTAATTGTTTCCTATCTATTTCTGATACTGTATCTATTCCTGATTGAACATTGGCTTTTAAATCATTTTTATAAAAACTGTAGATTAGTTTATCCTGTAAAGCTAAAGGAATATAGTTGATCTTCTCCTTTTGATCTAGGGACTTGTAATGCTTTACTAGATCATAGTTTCTAGAAAAAACATCTATTTGCTCTTTTGTCATAAATGGTTTTAGAGAATCATATTCAAACTCATTTGGTCTAGCTAGGATAATGTGGATTTCTCCTTTAGTTCTCTGTCTTGCTAGAGACTGAATAACTGAAGTAATACCACCTGAGAATATGCCATAATAGTTTTTAAACTTGCTTTGAGAGCCTAAAGGGGGAAGGATGATTACAAATGCATGATTCTCTTTTTCTATACTTACTCCTGACTTAAAATTGGTTCCTACATTGCATAAGACATTATCAAATCTGTTTTGTGGAGTTTCATTTTCAGGTCTTTGATTATCTATGTTCTCAGAGGTACAATCATTAATCTTTCTAAACTTTGTTTTAAGCTTTTTTCCAATGTTTTTATCTGATATTATAGATTTAGCTAGAGATCTGGAGTAACAAAGGATATCTATGCTTTTATTTCTCTTTAACAGGTCTTCAACTACATTAACAATCTCAGGTGTTGTGCTTTGAACTTATATGAGGAGCTGTAGTAAAGGAATAGATCACTCTGGTTTTCTCTATTTCTGATTCTGGGAAACTCAATAATATCAATCTTCTTATCTGTAAGTTCAGCTAGATATTCAATAACTACAAATGAAGCCTCGGTAAAAGTAGCACTAATTATAAAGTTCTTATGAATTACATTTTTCCACTTCCATAGATTAAACAAAAATTCTTCCTTAAAGTTAGGGATAGTGTCATGTACTTCATCATATATAAAGATTACTTTTTTGTTGTTCTTTTCACAATCTTGAATGAGCTCATTTAGGTATTTCCTTTTTTTATCAGAGTTTTTATAACTATCCTCACCAGGGTTTCCTAAAAGAGTATTTGCTGTAACAACCTGAACTTTCTTCTCAATATATGGCTTATCAGTTCTGCCAATATTGTTATAATTGTAGATTTGCTCTACAGGAATTCCTCCTTTAGTATGAATTTCATTTACATATTGTTCAACTAAACTTACAAATGGGGTAGCAACAATAATAAGATAATCCTGTTCTTTAGAGTCATAGAATCTTTTTATAGTCTGAATAATAGCATAAGATTTTCCATTGCCTACAGAAGCATTTATTACAGTAGTATTCTTTTCCTCTAGCTTAATAATAGATTGCAAATCCTCATTTAAGTATTTGTTTTTAGGTTCTTTATCAATTTGTTTTGTTACTGTAAAACCATTAGGATTAGATATTCCTTCATTAACTCTGCTTACACTTGTTCTATTGACTTTCTTAAACTCTATGGGAAAGTCTTCAAAATACTTATTAGGTAACTCCATAAAATAATTAACTGCCTTGTAAAAATACCACAAAGCAGTTAATATCAGGTCACATTATTTTACTTTTCAGCTTCTTAAGTTGCTCACTCAGTTTCTCAGGCATTACATCAGCATAATATTCCTGTGTAGTGGTAATCTTGGAATGACCTAAAAGTTTAGATATAACCTCCATAGGAATATCATTACTCAATAAGACTGTAGAGGCAAATGTTTTTCTTGCTGTGTGATGAGTTAGATTTTTAGAGATTTCTAGTATAGAAGCTATTTCCTTAAGTAGTCTATTAAAATATTGATTGCTTATTCTGGGTAAGAGATACTCACTTTCTGAAGAATATTTCTCCATTACTTCAAGGGCTCTTGGTAGTATTAGAGGAACAGAGAAGGATCTGTCTGTCTTTTCTCTTTCCTTGTAAATCCAACTGATTCCATCAGGCTTAGTAATCAAATCTTCCCTTTTGAGTTCAAACATCTCCTTATAAGCAAGTCCTGTATAACAACAAAATAAATAACAGTCCTTAACCCTATTCAATGTTTCAGACTGAAATATATGACTTTCAAGTTTATCTAATTCCTCTTGTGTCAAGAATATAATCTTAGGGTGAACTTTCTTAGGTGTATGTTCCTCAAAAGGATTAGACTCTATATGCTTCTGTGATACAGCTTTCTTAACTACTTTCTTGATTCTCTGAATAGCTTTATTAATGGTAATCTGGCTGTGTTTAATTCTGTTTTAGAATAATATTCAAACTCTGAAATGAAGTCAAAATCTAAATCCTTTAGCTTTATATCTGATTTCTTGAATTTGAATCTTATAAACTCTTCCAGATCATCTTTGATATATTCAAACTTATCATAGGTAGGTTGTTTAATATCAATTCCTATTAGCTTTTTAAGTCTTTCAAGGTAGAGTTTGTAGTACTCTAGTAAAGAATAATCTTTCACTAGAGTCTCTCCCCTGTATTGTCTGTAAATATCATCTACATTAAAGTTTTCATCTTGAAGTTGGAGTAATAAAAAAGCCTGATTAATCTTATTCTTAATCAGGCTTAATTGGTTGTTGATATAATTGTGTTCTTCATTGGGTGGTTTAATTTTCTGCTGTTTACTATCCCAATGTTTAGGGTTAATGAATAATCCTGTAGCAAATGGCTTTCTTTCCTTATCTAATGTTATTCTACACTCAATAGGGCATGAACCTTTTGCATTAATCTTGTTCTTTCTAAGTAAGAATAATATTGATAACTTCATAGTATTAATGGGGGATTGAATGGGTAACCTGAATTTATTTTTGGGTAACCTAAGGGTTAATTAATGGGTAACTTTTAAAAAATATTAGGTAACCTAATAGTAAGCCTGGTTTGTAAAATAAATGGTATAAATTTAAGAACATAGATGTACTGTGAAATCCCCTAAATATAAGGGTAACTCACAGAAAATGAGTAGAAATAAAAAAGACCTACATTTCTGTAAGTCTTTTTTGCTCCTCCTGCTGGGCTCGAACCAGCGACCCTCTGATTAACAGTCAGATGCTCTAACCAACTGAGCTAAGGAGGAATGTCCTTTGTTTTAAGTGGTGCAAATATAATATGAATATCCGTACCAAGCAAGTTTTTATCCCTTAATATTTAACAAAAATTGCTATTGTTTTATTTTTCAATAAATTAAAATTTCATAAAATAAATAAAATTTGAAATGCAAGCCATAAAAGTTGCTTTCAAGGGTGTTATTTCTTTGAAAAAATATCTTTTATTTCAATAAAACTGAGGCTGTATATTCGTTAATGCATATCGGGTATTGAAAATCTTCTGATATATTTTTAGGTCTGAGCTTATCGGGTTTTATTTAGTATAACTAATTATCCATTTCAGCTTTTGATTATCAATATTTTGTTCTAAGAGGTCATGTACCACTTGAGTTCGGTTTTTATTGGATTTTGCTGTGTTAAAATCATTTTTAAAGGTTGAAACAATTGAATCTGCAACTTTAACCTCTTTATCCATTACTGCCATACTGTTCTTTTATTTTTGAATTTGGCCAATAACGCGCTCAATTTGTCAAATTTTCCTATAATCGAGGGATTGCCTTTAATTTTTTTTTTAAGCCCAATAATGGGTGTATAAAAGGCTGACATACCAAATCCTGTAAAAAGAACTTTTTCTTTTGGATGGCTCATTGTATTTTTCATCCATTTTAGAAGTCCATTATTCTATAAAGTAATTTTCTGGTGATCCTTTTTTTTCTGGTATAATGACTAACCTGATAGGATTCCGACATCCTTATTTCAAGGGAAAAGATGTTGAATTTGTTATTTTATACCATATATAGAATGATGTGATCTTTCATTTTGAAAATTGCTGAATATCCATGGCTGGGAATGTCTTAAAACTAGAACGATTGAATCTCCAATAAGCTTTTCCAATATTTCCAGATCCTGTTTGCTATTATATTCCGGATCTTATATTTTTAAATGTGTTTCTTCGACAAGGCAAGTTCATCCTGATTTAGCTGTTGCTTCGATTTGATAGGAATAGCCTCCTTCTTTTAAATCCTATCTTAAATCTTAAAGGAAGGTTATTTGAACTTGTTTCTTCAAAGTCTAAATTAAGAAGACGTTGTATTGATATTGTATGAAAAAGAATAAGATGATAATAAGGATGTATTTTCTTAAAATCATCATATAATAATTATAATTTCTACAGATCAGACGGTAAATTTATCCATTAAATGGTGTGTGACCTCAGATTTTCTGACACTTTATTACTTTTTTGGAAAGAGAAGAATTGTAGAAATGAAAAAAGACTTACAGAAATGTAAGTCTTTTTTGCTCCTCCTGCTGGGCTCGAACCAGCGACCCTCTGATTAACAGTCAGATGCTCTAACCAACTGAGCTAAGGAGGAATGTCCTTTGTTTTAAGTGGTGCAAATATAGGACGAATATTTATACCCTGCAAATATTTTTAAGAAAAATTTTCAAAATAATTACAAACCTCCGGTAATCATTTTAAAAATATCGCTCCCGAATATTAGTAACATTAAGCCTAACAGAAAGATAACCCCTACCATTTGAGCATTTTCCAATACTTTCTGAGGGACAGGTTTTCCTACAACAATTTCATACAACGTGAATAAAACATGTCCACCGTCAAGTCCAGGAATAGGAATAAGGTTAAGGAATGCTAACCATACAGAGAACATAGCGGTGAAGCCCCAGAATGCTGACCAATTAATAGAAACATTACCTGTAGCATCCCTATCTACCGGCATATTTTTTACAATAGCGATAGGGCCACCTACTTTTTTGTAACCTTGAACTTTCTTATTGAAGATTAATTTAAACTGTTTAATCTGATAAGTTAAACTTTCAATAGTAAGAGTAAATCCTCTTTTGATAGATCCAAAGAAAGTATAATCATTGTGAACATTGTATTTTTCAATTTCTTTGAAAGACAATACTCCAATGGTTCCTTCTTTAGATACCGGAATGTGTAAATCAATCGTTTCGTTATTTCTTGCTACTTTAAAATCTACTACTTTTCCTGCATTAGGAACTACCAAAGGTTTAAGTTCATCATAATAGCTGATAGGAGTTCCGTTGATCGCAAGAATTTTATCCCCAAGTTTTAACCCTGCATCCATCGTTGATTTTGTAACGATAGTATCAATGATTGGAGACATCCTTGGAGTAAGAAAAGCTCTTGGCTCAGGATCGTGGAATGCCATTACTTTTCCGTCATCATTAGTAGGGAAAGTAACCTCTTTTCCATTTCTGGAAACGGTAATTTCATCACTTAATAATACATCTAAAGCTAATTTTTTAAAATCCTTTTGAACTTTTCCATCCACTTTTAATATTTTATCTCCATCCTGGAAGCCCATTTTTTTAGCTGCAGCAGTATAATGAAGTGGAGTTGTGATCTTATCAGCTTCAAAGATATTTTCTCCATTTTTGCCTACTAGTGCAGAGAATATGATCCAGGCAAGGAAAAAGTTTACGGTAACACCTCCTAACATGATGATCAGTCTTTGCCAAGCTGGTTTAGACCTAAATTCCCATGATTCAGCCGGTTTTTTCATCTGAGCAGTATCCATGCTTTCATCTACCATTCCGGCAATTTTTACATACCCGCCGAAAGGAAGCCACCCGATTCCATATTTTGTTTGTTCCGGATATTTTCTCCAATCGTCATCAGAAAGTTTTGATATATCGATAGGAACTTCTTCCTTTTTTCCATTTACCTCTATTACTTCAGTGTCCGGTTGGTTAGGAGATAAGAATTTGTATTTCCATTTTCCTTTGATTTTCTTCATCGAGAATATGGAGAAGTAAGGATCAAAAAACAGAAAGAATTTCTCTGCTCTGGTCTTAAACCATATTGCCGGTAAGAAGTGCCCAAGCTCATGAAGAACTACAAGTATAGAGATACTCAGAATGAACTGGAAGAGTTTGATTGCTATTTCCATTAATAAATTTTAGATTTTAATTTGCAAAGGTAACAATTATCAAAACTATGCCAAATAAAAAAGCCTCTCGAAACGAGAAGCTTTGTCATATTTCAGGACTATTTGATTATAAATTGAACGAAACTCCAAGACTTCCGTTATTACCTACCTCTGCAAATACACCAATTCTTTCTGTAAAGAAGTAACGCGCACCAATGTGTGCTCCTATTCCAAAGTCTTTTCCAACCACTCCTACGTCAACTCCCGGATAAATATCCAACTTTGGCGGAAGGTTTAATGCGTCTTGAAGATGAAAATTCAGTCTTCCAAAAACAAACACTCGATTATCCTTATCGTTGTTCTTATAATTACTAAAGTAACCGTTAAGCCCCGCTCCGACGGATATGAGCTTATTTAGCCCATAGTCGTAAGTTCCCGTGATCCCGGTTCCATATCCCCAGGCACTCAGACCCAGTTGAATTTTTTGATCTCCTTTTCCGTTATAAGCCTGAGCATTGGCCATCGCTCCAAAAAAGAATATCATCACCATAAAAACCAATTTCTTCATAAATTTTATAATTTTTAATGATATTAATAAAAATTACCTGTATCAAAAATGAAACCGAAAGGCATTGAATATTATAAAAACGGCAGACTTTAATAAATATTAAGAATTATAAGTCTCTTTTCTTTATTCAATATAAAAGGCGTATTTTTATACTTCAGATTATTGAAATAACTTAAAAAAATATAAAAGATGAAGATTGTAGGGCTCAATTTGGATATTATCTGGAAAAATAAAGCAGAGAATTTTAGAATAATAGAAAGAGAGCTCGAAAATATTGAGGCAGATCTGTTTCTTTTACCTGAAATGTTTTCAACGGGTTTTTGCATGGATGCCTCTGAAGTTGCTGACAGAAGTGGAGAATCTCTGGAATTTTTAAAGAAGATTTCAAAAGAGAAAAATGCAGCATTTTGTGGTAGTGCTCCGGTAGAAGAAAAGGGTCATTTTTATAACAGGATGTATTTTGTACAACCTAATGATGAAGTTGCTTTCTATGATAAAAGACATTTGTTCTCTTTTTCAGGAGAGGATAAGGTATATACTCCAGGAAAGGACAGGGTTATTGTAGAATATAAAGGAATACGGTTTTTGCTTCAGGTCTGCTATGATCTTCGTTTTCCTGTATTTGCAAGGAATAATGATGATTATGATGCTGTTTTATATGTAGCGAATTGGCCGGAAAAAAGAGTAGGAGCCTGGGAACATCTTTTAAAAGCAAGAGCTATTGAAAATCTTTCTTTTGTGTTTGGTTTAAACAGAATTGGAACGGATGGAAATAATCTCTTCTATCAGGAAAGTACACATTGCTTCTTTGCAGATGGAACAGAAATTTCAAATAAAAATAGAAATATTGTATCGGCAGAATTAGATATGGATGAACTGAAAAATTTCAGAACCCACTTTCAGTTTTTAAATGATCGCGATCACTTTTCAATAGATTTATAAAATAAGGCTGAGTAGATTTAAACTCAGCCTTATTTTTATCTTAAATATATTGTTGCAGAAGATGGGTTAATGTATTCACATCATGCACTCCGCTTTCCTTCCATAGAAGCTCTCCATTTTTGAAAACAGCCAGAGTAGGAACTCCTCTTACTCCATATTGCGCTGCTAAGGCTGGATATTGGTCTACATCTACCTTAATGATTCTTGCTCCTTCCCCTATATTTTCTTTTACAGAGTTTAAAACCGAAGACTGAACCTTACAAGGTTGGCACCATGTGGCAAAAAAGTCTATAAGTACCGGTCTTTCGGAATCTATGATTTCCTGAAATTTTTGTGACATCGTTTTTTAGTTTTTAATTTATTTTTTATCAGCTTCGTTCTGGATGCCTTTCACATTTTTCCAACTTGTACCATCGTAGGCTTCCACTCCGTTTTTCTTTAAAATTTCCATAGCTTGGTCTGCCTGTACACCTTTGTTACAGAAAACAACTACTTTTTTACCTTTGAGAGTTTCAATGTTGTTTTGAATCTCTGCCAGTGGAATATTAATAGCATTCTTAGCTGTTCCGGCAGCATATTGCTCTGGAATTCTTACGTCTACGAGTGTTACATCTGAACTGGTTACTACCTCTTTAATGTTGGTCTTAGGAACTTCTACAGATTGAGTTGTTTGCAGCTACTCAATGCTAAAATAGAAAATAAAGCAATTCCCAAAAGATTACCTTTCATGTTCTTATGATGTTTTGGATTGACATACAAAGTCCGTTGTAGGAAGTTTTTCTGTTTTTTTAATCCCGTTAAAACCTCCTTCTATTTCAGTAAAGTTTCTGATTCCGTGAGAATTAAGGATGCTGGCTGCAATCATACTTCTGTATCCTCCTGCACAATGAAGGAAGAAATGTTCAGAGCTGTCAAGATTACGAGCCCAGTCACTGATAGAATCTAAAGGTTTGTTGTAAGCATTATCAATGTGTTCAGCAGAATATTCAGTAAGCTTCCTTACGTCAATAACGGTTGCATCTGCTGTAAACTGTTCTGCAAATTCAGATGGTGTGATTCTTTTAACTTCATCAATCTCTTTACCTGCATTTTTCCAGGCATCAAAACCTCCTTCCAGATATCCTACTACATTATCAAAACCTACACGACTTAATCTGATAATAACTTCCTCTTCAGTTCCGTCATCTGTTATTAACAGTAAAGGATGCTTAACATCTACGATCAAAGTTCCTACCCAAGGAGCAAAATCACCTTTTAATCCAATATTAATGGCATTAGGGACAAAACCTTTATGGAAGTCTGCCGCTCCTCTCGTATCAAGAATTAACGCTCCGGTTTCTTCGGCCAATGCTTCGAAATCTTCTGGAGAAACAGGCTGTAGTCCTTTATTCATTACTACATCCAGACTTTCATAACCACTTTTGTTCATGGCTACATTCATTCCGAAATATTTTGGAGGGGCAGTGAGCCCATCAAGAACTTCTCTGATAAAAGAAGCCTTATCGGGTTGATTTAATGCGTAGTTTGTTCTTTTTTGGTTTCCTAAAATGTCTACGGTCTCCTTTTGCATATTTTTTCCACATGCAGAACCTGCTCCGTGAGCCGGATAAACAGTAATGTCATCATCCAAAGGCATAATTTTACTTTGAAGGCTGTCATACAGAATACCTGCAAGATCTTCCTGAGTAAGGTTGGTGGCTTTTTGTGCAAGATCCGGTCTTCCTACATCTCCTAAAAATAGAGTATCTCCTGTGAAGATAGCTGTTTCTTTACCGTTTTCATCAATTAAAAGATAAGTGGTACTTTCCATAGTATGTCCGGGAGTGTGAAGTACCTTTATTTTTATTTTTCCCACCTCGAAAATCTGATCGTCTTCTGCAATAATCGCTTCAAATTCAGGAGCTGCCGTAGGTCCATATATAATTGGAGCTCCGGTTTTTTTACTTAAATCTAAGTGTCCTGAAACAAAATCAGCATGGAAATGAGTTTCAAAGATATATTTTAAAGTGACATTGTCTTTTTCCAGTCGATCAAGATATGGTTTTACCTCTCTTAAAGGATCAATAATGACAGCTTCGTTTTCTGATACAATATAATAGGCACCCTGAGCCAGACAGCCCGTATATATTTGTTCAACTTTCATTGGGTATTTTTTTAATAGTTAAAGATACAAAGTATTAGATAAATTCTAAATCAAATGTTAAATTCAATTGATAGTTTCTTTCAATACTTATGTTAAACGAATGTTTAATGTCCTCTGTTTTCAGCAAAAAGAATGCCTTACATAAGATGAAGTGCTAATTGCTGTTTTTTATCATGTAATAGCCTGCCATTTAAATTCTCACTTACTGCAATCTGTAATATATCTTATAAAAAACTTCACTTGTATCCTCTGAAATATTCTTATCTATTCTGAATTGAATATAGTCATCCTTTTTAGCAGCACCCTCATCATAATTGATTAGGCCATTGTACTTGTAATAAATATAATCTTTAATTCTTTTGTTATCTGCTATTCTTAGCATTTCGCTAAAATATTTTTTAGTATCATCGTGCATCGGCCAGTCTTTTTCATGCGCTTTATAGAAATCCAGCATCTTTTCTATAGCAAATACTTCAGAATTTATGTTCATATCATTGAAACCTGTTATTAATTCTTTCTTATCCAGATTTTCTCCTAGCCATTCTATTTTAGCATCAGCGGCAGCAATAGTTGACCGAATCATCATAGAGTCTCTTTTAATAGTAGGAGAAAGGATGATGTCAGGAGTCTTATTGATAGGAAGAGGCTTTTTAGAGGCAATATTTAATACATCAAAATAACTTTCTACCTTGCTTTTTAATTCGGCTAGCTGATCTTTAGTCATATCATCACTTGATACTCTAATTTTAAAAATCCATCCTCCGCATTCATAAATGGAAAGAAGAGATTTTTTATCGGTGTATTTTAGTCCATTGAAAAAACTCATTTCACCCATAGAATGGTCAAATATTGAATATATGTAATTCACTTTTACCTGATCATTAGCCATACTTCCAAAAGAAGGATGTAACTCTGTACCTTTATTGGAGTTTTGATTAAGGGCATACTCATAGGATGAAAAAGTATCTCTCAAATATTGATTATCAATTGATTTTAATGGATAGAGATAAAGTGTAACTGTAGTTTTTTTCTTTTTTTCTTTCTGTTGTACATAGCTTACAGCAACATGTTGATTCTGCAGGTCATAGGAGAATATTGCTTCTCTTTGAAATCCAGACCATAATGGTGGGAAATCACTGAAGTAGTGGAATGAGTAAAGTCTCCTTTTATTGCTAAATCTAATGGTTTTTTTCGCTGTTGAGAAAAAACAGTTATAAATAACAATGAAAGTGCTAAAAATATTTTTTTTTCAAATAGTGTCATAAATAGGTAGATGTGGCATTGTTTTTAATGGCAAAGTAAGGATTAATTTATGAAAGCTAAAATAAAACTTAACGGTTTAATATTGCTTTGATGATTAAATATTTTACAAAAACTTTTATATTTATAAGTTAAAAAAGCGATCAAATGGCAAACAAAGCACAATTTATTGAAGAATTAAATGCTAGATACACTCCTAAGGGAGAACATATTATATTAGGAAAAGGAATGCTGGACGGAGAAGTCGTTCAGGAAGTAAATGTAACGATTCCTTTAAAAACGATCAACCGACACGGTCTTATTGCCGGAGCAACCGGAACAGGAAAGACTAAAACATTACAGGTATTTGCAGAGCAGCTTTCCCATCAGGGAATTCCCTCTCTTGTTTTGGATATCAAAGGTGATTTCTCGGGAATTGCAGAGGCAGGCCAGATGAATGCCATCATTGAAGAAAGATATGCAAAAACACAACTTCCTTATACTCCACAGGGTTTTCCAGTGGAATTGATGAGTATCTCAGGAGGAAAAGGAATAAAATTGAGAGCTACCGTAACAGAATTCGGTCCGGTTTTACTAAGCAAAATTCTACAGCTTAATGATACTCAGCAAAGTATCATGTCTATTGTCTTTAAATATTGTGATGATAAAGGTCTTCCTTTGATCGACCTTAAAGATTTAAAGAAAGTTCTTCAGTATGTAACAGATAATGCACAAGGAAAGGCGGAACTTTCTGCTAATTACGGATCAATAGCACCAGCTTCTTTGGGAGCGATTCTAAGATCTATTGTAGCTTTGGAGCAACAAGGAGCAGGTGATTTCTTTGGAGAGCTAAGTTTTGATGTTCAGGATTTATTGGAAACCAGAGATGGAAAAGGAGTCGTTAATATTTTAAGAGTAGCTGATATTCAAAATAAACCCCAGTTGTTTTCTACCTTCATGCTTTCTCTTTTTGCAGAAATCTATATGACTTTTCCGGAAGAAGGAGATAGCGGAAAGCCGAAATTGGTATTGTTTATAGATGAAGCACACTTGCTTTTTGATGAAGCTTCAAAAACACTTCTTTCACAGATTGAAACGATGGTAAAACTTATTCGTTCAAAAGGAGTAGGGATTTACTTTATTACCCAGATTCCGGGTGATGTTCCTGAAAGTGTTTTATCCCAATTAGGATTAAAAATACAACATGCGCTGAGAGGTTTTACCGCAAAAGATAAAAAGGAAATTTCTAAAGCAGTAGAAAATTATCCTACAACAGAATATTATAACGCTTCCAATCTGATTCAAAATTTAGGAATTGGAGAAGCATTTGTAACTGCTTTGGATGAAAAAGGAATTCCAACGCCATTAGTTCATACTTACCTTATTTCTCCAGAATCTAGAATGGATGTTTTAAGTGAAGCTGAAATTACAGAACTCACTTCCAGTTCAGCTATGGTCGCCAAATATGAACAGGCAATAGATAGAGAATCAGCTTACGAAATGTTAACCAGCCGAATGGAACAGGCCGCTCAGAATCCAATGCCTAACCAAAAAGCAAGACCGGTAAAAGAAGAACCGGGAATGTTTGAACAAGTATTGCAGAGCCAGGCAGGCAGAACCTTTACCAATACACTCATGCGGGAAGGAGCAAAAGCCATTCTTGGAATGTTTGGGCTTGGAGGCAGAAGAAGATAAAAAAATAAAATAGGGAAAAGAAATTTTCCCTATTTTTATATAACCTATTGTAACACAAATTAAAAACACATATGAGAGTACAATTATTTATTGTGCTGATGTCGCTATTCCTATCAGAAGCGCATGGGCAGAGTCAGTATCTAGACTCAAACTTTAACGGAACAGGTTTTTTACAAACCGATTACAAATCTACAAGCTACGATGAACTATCCAATATTAAGCTTTCCAATAATGCATTGTATGCGTTCGGGAGAGTGGGTATACAAGATTATAAGTCTTATGAAAGTGGTTTTGGAGTTTTGAAACATAATCTTACTTCTGGACTGAGTCCTGCATTTGGAAACCAGGGAAAAGCAAATTACTACTTTGATTCTTATCACTATGCGGTTTCAACGAGGGATGTATATGCATATACAGACGGATCATTTTTGATTCTTTCTGATTTAGGATTAACTAAAATAGATCAGAACGGAGTTTTAGATCCAAATTTTGCTTTTCATGGGAAACAGCATTTTGAATATGGACAAAAAACATATACTCGGCTGCTAGTGCTGCCTAACAATAAAATTTATGTTTTTGGACAAAAGGGAGATGATCTGTATATTGAAAGGTATAACCCGGATGGTTTTTTTGATTTCTCGTTTGGGAACCAAGGGACACTTACCATTGATATCGGTTCGCTTGATATTATTAACGATGCTAAACTGTTGAATGATGGCAAAATCCTTATTACAGGGTATAGTCAAAAGCAGATTAATCCTTCGGGAACAAGCAGGTATAATTTTATTAGAAAAATAAATCAGGACGGAACAATAGATCCTACTTTCAATTATGATGATATTCCACCTATTCTCAACCCTGGATATTTCAAAAAGATGCTTGTAGATGATTCTAATACTTATGCTTACATTATCAATAAGGTAAGTGGGTGTGATTATAGAGTGATAAAAGTCAATTTACAAACATTAGTGGCTTCCAATGTTTTTATAAATACTGGCGGAGGTCTCTGGTTGTGTAGTAATTCAGCTGTTAAATATGTTATTAATGATATTATTCTTGAAGGTAATAAAATCTACATTGCCGGAACAAGAAAAGTAGACTCAGAGAATTCGATATGGGTAACTCGTTATAGTGTTGACGGTATAATAGATACAACGTTCGCTAATCAGGGGAATTTCAATTATTTTATTTATACAGGAAATCCCGATTCTCCTTCAGACAGTGTTGTGAATTTGGAGAGTATACAGTTAGCTCCAGACGGTAGCCTTTATGGTGGTGGAAAATTGAATAATGATTTTCTGGTTTTTAAGATTTTAAAGTCTCTCACTTTAGATGTTAATGACTCAAAAGCTGTTAAAAATAATATTCTCAACGTATATCCCAACCCTGTTAAAGATGTTTTATTTGCTGACAATAAGAATCTTACGGGCACTATTCAGGTCTCAGTATATGATATGTCTGGTAAATTGGTGAAAAAAGAAAATTTAGATGCTAATCATGATAAGGTTTCCATTGATCTTTCCGGGTTGATGTCTGGGAATTATGTGATAAAATATGAGGGCAAAAACTTTTCACAGTCTGTAAGAATTATAAAAAAATAACACAAAATGAAAAAAAATATACAACTACTCCTTTTTTTAGGATGTTCTCAGCTTGCTTTTTCTCAACAGGGAATTCTAGATTCCAACTTTGGAATTGGACAGTTTAATTATGTTGAAAATGAGAATGATAAAGAGCTTCTGACTGCCATTGAATATACTAATGATACTCTTTTTGCTGCAGGGTACGCTGGATCTGGCGCAAATATCACATCTCCTAATGTAGACGGGCGTTTTGCCTATAAAGACCGATTCTTTTACTATAATGGAAAGACTCATAATAAGGCTTTTATCTCTATTGGTGATGAAGGTTCAAGAGCGAATGCCATTAAGCATTATGGAGCATATGTCTATCTGGCAGGATACTCGAAGGATAAAAATAACAAAAGTATTTCGGTCGTAAAAATTCTTGCAAAAGATGCAAAAATGGATGTATCACAGACTTTTAATGGAGATGGCAAAGTGGTTACTGATTTTACAGATGATGATGAAGCGAATGCCATTGATATTAAAAATAATAAAATTTGGGTAGCAGGTAGGGCTGGAGATCGATCGGTAATTGTCCGCTATAATCTTGCTAATGGATATGTGGATAAAACTTTTAACCAAAAGGGATTTATGTTTTATCCGATGGGAACAAAATCTGAGATTAAAACTCTTAAAATTCTATCAGATGATAAAGTGCTCATTGCGGGAACAGCCAATAATGCAGGGCAAACAGATTTCTTTATTGCAAGATTAAACCCTGACGGAACTTATGATTCTTCTTTCGGGACGAATGGGATTAAAACCATAGATTTTTTTGGGCAGAATGACCAGCTGAATATAATGAAGATACTATACAACGGTAAAATCATGCTGGGTGGCTCTTGTACCAAAACAGCCACAAATATTGATGCCGCATTGGTGAGACTTAATGCAGATGGAAGTTATGATACTTCTTTTGGAGGAACTGGAAAAGTAACGTATGATGAAGGCACTAAAGAAGATGTTATCAATGATGTAGACGCTAAAGTAAATGCCAGTAATTATGAAATTATATACGCAATAGGGTATAAGAAACCGGGACTATACAAGGATGTTTTGTATAGAGAATTTGATGCTGACGGAAGTACATTTGCCAATGGCCCTGCTGTTGGTAATCAAAGTTATTATGATGATTATGTGATTGGCGGTGCTTTTAATGTTTTGCCTCCCGGGAATTTTACAAGCCCTATGACGATGTATGGAAATTGGTTTTGCAGAGAAGCAACGGGAAGATATACTCAATTTAATAAATTGGGAGTTAGTCCGGAGTCTACTGCTGCTGACTGCGGATCTTCTTACGCTACAGAGATAAAAAATATTAAAGTAAGACAGGATGGTAAAATTTATGTTCTCCATCAGAATCAATTGAAAAGATACCTGAGCGACGGAACTCCCGATTTATCTTTCGGCACTAAGGGAACCTTTACAGGAATGGCTACAAGTGAATTTGATCTATTACCTAATAACAAAATAGTGGCTAATGTTTTGATCTACGGAACCAGTTCCCAGGCTTACAGTATTATTTTAGATGATAACGGAAAAATTATAGATAACTTCGAATTTAAAAACTTACCGGGAGCAGATCAAAGATATATCAACAAAATTATTTATTCCGCAGCTAAAAATAAGATGTATGCATATTACTCTTCATTTGGCACTCAGTTTTCAACGCCCGTGATGTGCAGATATAATTTAGACGGAACCATTGATGGTTCATTTGCCAATAACAACAAATATATTCCCGTTGTTTCTCAATATGGCTCAGGAGATGCTGATTTGAATAGAGTAGATGTAAATAATCAGAGAATTGTAACCTTAGATTTTACTACGGATAAAAAAGTGATCAAACAATATGATCTTGATGGTAATCCGGTAGCAAGCTTTGGAAATATGGGAACAATGGAAATTGCGTCTCCAAACCCTGCTCCTTTATTTAAGAAAGTTATCCTGGATAATTTAAACAACATCTATATTATTAATGAAAAAAATATAGATTTTAATACGACTTTGATTGTAGAAAAATATAATTCAACGGGGATGTTGGATACTTCTTACGGAAATAGTGGTATTTTTGAATATGCTTACAATTCTGCCAGCTCTGATGTGAAGTTTTATACCGTTACGGTTCAGAGTGATAATAAACTTTTGATTGCAGGAAAGCGTAGCAAGTTATATGTATTTGATGATGGATATATAGTAAGAGTAAACTCTAACGGAACTTTAGACACTAGCTTTAGTATACAAAATGATGGGGTTTTCTCCGATATGGAAGACAATAATCCTAGTGATTATTTTGAAATCATAAGCGCTATGGGAATTACTCCCAATAATGAAATAATAATTGGTGGTTTAAACAAAAATAGAAATGCAGCCAATGCACTTATGGATACAGCTAAAATTAAAAGATTGAAATAATCGGAATAAATTTATATATTAGTAATGAAGTGGTAAGCTTTTTGAGTTGCTTGTTTTGATATATTTTTTGTTATTTTAGCAGGTTATCTTTACTGATGGGGAAAGAATATCGGATGAAAGAGCTAAAACTTTTAATAATAAACACAGCAGTTAATAGAAATCAATGTATTCAATTATAGACATAGAAAGTAATGGTGCAGGTTATAGAAATGAATGCATTATAGATATTGCCATCTACAGATATGATGGTCAGAAAATTACAGATCAGTTTATATCCCTTGTCAATCCGGAAGGAGATATTACTCCTTTTGTTCAAAAACTGACCAGTATCACACCAAAAATGGTGAAAACCGCTCCGAAGTTTCATGAAATAGCTAAACGGGTTATTGAAATTACCCAAAATACAACATTGGTGGGGCATAATATTGATTTCGATTATAGAATGCTTCGTCAATCTTTCAAAAGATTAGGCTATGATTTTAAAATCAATACTTTAGATACCATTCCTTTAGCTAAAAAACTGATCCCTGATGAAGTAAGCTACTCATTAGGAAAATTGGTAAAGTCATTGGGGATTCCTTTAACTAATCATCATAGGGCTGATGGAGATGCCAGAGCTACCCTGGAGCTGTTTAAACTTTTGGTATCCAAAGATACTGAGAACGAAATTATCCAAAAACAACACGAAGAAACCAATGCCAAAACCTATATCAACAAGATTAAAGAACTAACGCAGGATCTTCCGAATGACAAAGGATTCGTTTATTTTCAAGATGAATCAGGCAAAATTATTTTTTCGGATTATGCACAGGATATCAATAAGTTTTCCAAAAAAGTATTTAATTCCAAGTCAAAAAAATGGGAACACGTTCAAACAGGGACTAAACAGATCAATTTTGAGCTTACCGGAACAGATATTATTGCCAAATTAGTTCTTAATTCTAAAAATAATAAGAAAAAAGAGATCTTTCCTTTTGGACTTTACTTCAGAAACGGAAAGTATGTGGTTGAAAAAAATAAGCTGAATAAAACGGAAAAACCTATTCTGAAATTCAAATCATTTACCCAGGGAACAAAAGCTGTTCAGTTTATTGATGCTCAGGAAGAATATAATGATGCCGCTGTATTAAAACAGAAAATAGAATTCAGAAAGAGAAATGAATTGTGGCTGGGAACAGGAAGAAAGCTGGGTGAGAAATTATTCTTGATCATTGAAAACGGAAAAGTAATATCCTTTGGTTTTTATGAATTGTTTACACAGATACAGACGCTAAGTAAGCTTGCTAAACTGAAAATTGATCTTCCATTATCATCAACGGATTTGAATAGTGAATTGCAGCTAGCACTTCTTCGTGGAGATTTTGAAACGTTACCGTTGCCAAAATAATAGGAAATTTAAAACCTTATATTTTGATCAGGAAGAGGTTACTTTTCAAATCAATTTTCTTAGAATAAAAAATAAATAGTATTTTTGCAAAAAATAAATAGAAGCAATGCAAATTCTTAAACAAATAAAAACTGGAAAAAAGGGAGCTATTAAGTTCTCTAAGGTTTGGAATATTTAAAAGACTTGTCTTGCATAAAAAATAATCAATGTGGCAGGCTCTTTTACTAAGAATCTGCCTTTTTTTATGTTAAAATGAAATTATGAATTCACAGGAATTATTAAAGATTGCCAATGAGTTTGGCACACCAGTGTACGTTTACGATGCTGAATCCATCAAAGTTCAATACGAAAAACTTACAACTTCTTTCTTAAAACATACTAAGTTCTTCTATGCAGCGAAGGCGTTGACAAACATCAACATCCTTAAGTATGTCAAGAAGCTGGGTGCATCTTTGGATTGCGTATCTATTAATGAAGTCAAATTAGGACTAAAGGCAGGTTTTCCAAAAGAAAAAATATTGTTTACTCCCAATTGTGTCGACTTAGCTGAAATAGAAGAAGCAATGACTTTCGGAGTTCATATCAACATTGATAACATTTCTATTCTTGAGCAATTCGGGAATAAATACGGAAATTCTTATCCTATTTTTGTTAGAATCAACCCGCATATCTTTGCCGGAGGAAACTATAAAATTTCAACAGGGCACATCGACAGTAAGTTTGGAATCTCTATTCATCAGCTTCGTCACATTGAAAGAGTGATGAAAAGTACAAACCTTAACGTTGAAGGACTTCACATGCACACAGGAAGTGAGATTAAAGATCCTGAAGTTTTCCTTCAGGCGCTGGATATCATGCTTGAACTTTCTGAGCATTTCCCTAACCTGAAATACCTGGATATGGGAAGTGGTTTCAAAATCCCTTATCAGGACAGTGAAGAAGAAACAGATGTTAAAACATTAGGAAAAAAAGTAGAAAAAGTCCTAGGTGAATTTTCAAAAACAACCGGAAGAAAATTTGAACTATGGTTTGAACCTGGAAAATTCTTAGTAGGAAAAAGCGGATATCTTTTAGTGAAGGCTAATGTTATCAAGCAAACGACAGCTACTGTTTTTGTCGGAGTAAACTCAGGATTTAATCATTTGATTCGTCCGATGTTCTACGATTCTTATCACACTATTGAAAACTTATCCAATCCTAAAGGGGCAGAAAGAATTTATACTGTAGTAGGAAATATTTGTGAAACAGATACTTTTGCATGGGACAGAAAATTACACGAAGTAAGAGAAGGTGATATCCTTGCCTTCCACAATGCAGGAGCTTATGGTTTTGAAATGAGTTCAAATTTCAATTCAAGATTGAAGCCAGCGGAGGTTCTATTCCTTGACGGAAAAGCTCATTTGATCCGTAAAAGAGACGAATTTGAAGATTTATTGAGAAATCAGATCGAGATCGTAATGTAAACTTATGATATAATTATATAAACAGCCGCCTTTCCGGGTGGCTGTTTTGTTTTATAATAATAGAGTTGCTGATGACTAAACCTAGCAGGTTTTTAAAGCCTGTTAGGTTTGAAGGATAATAAAATTACGGATTTTTTAACATTGAAATGCTAGGAAAGGTTCAATTTAATTAGTTAAATTTGATAGGAATACAGGTTTTAATACTGTAATTATTTCAGAAATATAACCACCAAATCTATTAATTATGACCAAAAATATAGCAGAGCAGATCGTTGAAATGCTCGAAAATGCCAATGTGAAAAGAATTTATGCAGTAACAGGAGATAGTCTCAATCACCTAAATATTGCGGTGAAAAAAAGCAGTATCCAGTGGATTCATGTACGCCATGAAGAAGTAGGTGCCTATGCCGCTGCGGCTGAAGCCGAACTTGATGGACTTGCAGTATGCGCAGGAAGCTGTGGTCCAGGTCATGTTCATCTGATTAACGGAGTGTATGAGGCACATAGATCCCATGTTCCGATGTTGGTGATCGCTTCTACAATTCCCAGTGAGGAAATGGGAATGGACTACTTTCAAGAAACCAATACCATAAAGCTTTTTGATGACTGTAGTTATTATAATCAAATGATTACCCGCCCTGAACAAGTGCAAAGAACCCTTCAGACGGCTATTCAACATGCAATATCTAAAAAAGGAGTCGCTGTGATCGGTCTTCCGGGCGATGTTTCAGAATTAGATGCACAAGAAGCTACAACTTCAGCACAGATTTTTAAAACCAATCCTGTGATCAGACCATCTGATGAAGAATTGAAAAATCTGGCGGAACTTATTAATGGAAGTAAAAAAGTGACCCTTTACTGTGGTATTGGAGCCACTGAAGCCAGTGCTGAAGTTATAAAATTATCACACTTACTAAAAGCTCCTGTCGGATATTCTTTCAGAGGGAAAATGGCAATTCAGCCCAATAATCCTAATGAAATCGGACTGACGGGGTTGTTAGGGTTTCCATCGGCTTATCATGCTATGCACGAAGCAGACCTTGTTATTCTTCTGGGAACAGATTTCCCTTACCAGAAGTTTATGCC
Source organism: Chryseobacterium tructae (assembly GCF_030409875.1). Lineage (NCBI taxonomy): Bacteria > Pseudomonadati > Bacteroidota > Flavobacteriia > Flavobacteriales > Weeksellaceae > Chryseobacterium > Chryseobacterium tructae. The sequence continues at coordinate 48,444 of NZ_JAUFQR010000001.1, forward strand.
TGTAAAAAATAAAATTGTACAGATCGATGAAAGTCCGGAAAGGTTAGGAAGAAGAGCAAAGCTTGAATTGGGATTAACAGGAGATGTTAAGCAAACCATTATGGCCTTACTTCCTATGTTGGCTGAGAAAACTGATGTCGACTTTCTCAATGAACAGCTGGCATTTTATGATAAAGTAAAAGAAAATCAGCTTGAATATGTAAAAGACTCTGGAAAAGAAAATGCCATTCAACCGGAATATGTAGCCCATACATTAGACAGGTTAGCTAAAAAAGATGCAATCTTTACGGTAGATACAGGCATGTGTTGCGTTTGGGGAGCCAGATTCATTAGCGGAACGGGAGAACGAAAGATGCTGGGTTCTTTTAATCATGGATCAATGGCTAATGCAATGCCAATGGCTATTGGAGCTTCCCTGTCTCATCCGGATAAGCAAGTCATTGCGATGTGTGGAGATGGTGGTCTATCCATGCTGTTGGGGGATATGGCAACTATTTTTCAATATAAGCTCCCCATAAAACTGATTGTTTTCAATAACAGAACTCTGGGAATGGTAAAGCTGGAAATGGAAGTGGGGGGAATGCCGGATAACGAAACAGATATGATTAATCCCGATTTTGCATTGGTAGCTCAGGCAATGGGATATCCGGGAAAAAATGTACACCAACCTGAAGAGGTAGAAAATGCCATTAAAGAATGTCTTAATTATGATGGGCCTTACCTTCTTAATATTTTTACCAATCCTAATGCTCTTGCCTTACCTCCAAAAATTGAGTTGGAACAAGTGCTCGGGATGACAAAATCTATGGCTCAGCTGATGTTAGGTGGAAAAATGGATGAGGTTTTTGAAACGGTAAAAAGTAACTACAAGCATATTAAAGGTTTGCTATAGCCTCTCTAATAAAATAATAGAAGAGGCATTTTCTGAAAACTTCACACATTGTGTGAAGTTTTTCTTTTTTGTAAGGCATCTAAATATTTACCTTTGTCTATTAATTTAATGAATAGATCAAGCTATGAAAACAATACTTTTATTTTTTGCCTTATGTTTTGCAAACTTCACTTTTGCACAGGAGCTTGAAGATAGAGATGACTCTTTTATTGTAGAAAATAATAAAAACCTTTTTAAAATAGACATTAAAGAACCTTTTATGCAGGTTGCTGTAAAATGTAATGATTTTAAGCCGGCTGCTTTTGAAGGAGGAGCTTCAGCATACAAAGAGATCCTGAGCAAATATATGTACACCTACCTGAATGCAGATTTTTATACGCTGAGCGGAGATTTTACATTTACTTTGATCATCAACGAAACAGGGAAAGTAATGGATGCAGTAGGAACTCCAAAAGTCCTGCATAGTGAAGCCTTCTTTGATGATATGCAATATGTAGTGAGAAGGATCAAAAAAACTGGAGCCCTGCGACCTGTAACGGACAGCCTGTAAAATCTCAAATGAAAGTTAAAATGAACTTCTCTTCTGTGTCAATAGATATGTAAAACCCAATCATGAACAAAAAACTACTAACCACTTTCTTACTTACTTTTTCTTTTCTTACTACATGGGCACAAAAACCAGGGATGACTGATTATCCTTCCGGTCAGGACGCCTATAGAGGAGGTAATGTCCAGATGTTTAAAGATATCCAGACTTTTTTCTTAAAAAATAAGCTTTCAGGATGTGAAAACAAGAAAGAAATATACTGGGTGACTTTGAGAATTGACGAAAATGCAAAGCCTGTTTTAGTAAGGAAAAAGAATGATATTGAAAGTGCAGAAAAGAACAAATGTGCTTACGGATTAATTGTGAAAGCTCTTGGAACACTTAAAGATTGGCAGCCCGCTAAGGTTGATGATAAAAATATAACAGCATATATTGATTTCCCTTTTATCCCCTCCGATTTTTTTGAAAATTACAAAGAGAATTATGACACCCGAAACTTTATAAGCAGACCTTCTTTTCCACCCAATGGAATGATTTCATTCAGAGATGAAGTAGGAAAAAATGTAAGCGCGTATTTGAATTATGATCTTTATAAAGTGAAAGGGATATTTACTGTCTTCTTTACAATTGATACAGATGGTTCCACCAACGTTATTGATGTTGAACCAAAGGTTGCCAATAGCGAAAGATTGATAGAAGATATAAAGTTCGGGTTTAAAAAAGTGAAGCAAAAATGGATTCCTGCGACAAGAAACGGGGTGCCAGTAAAGGTAAATAACAGGATAGGTCTTAAGTTTTCTGAAAATTTAGACTAATTGTATTCACTAGCATATAATAACGATGAGAAAAGCAATTTTAATTCTACTCCTGTTCTTTGGGGTTATGGGATATTCCCAAGAATCACAAGTCCTCAAAGAACATACTGCGACTTCCCAAAATGCAGAATTTCCAGGTGGTGATGAGGCTTTTGCAAAAGAATTTTTACAAATGATTCATTCCTATATTGATTTAGGAAAATATGCAGTAAACGGAAAATTTGTTTTTGTTTTTGATGTGAATGCAAGTGGCAAAGTGGAAAACTTAGATGTACTGCCAAAAGTGAAAAATAGTGATATGTTTATTGATGATATGAAATTTGCTATTAGAAAAGTAAAAAAGAAATGGAAGCCTGCAATGAAAGACGGCCAGCCTGTGACTTCTAAGAAGATTATCAAAATTAACTTTACATCAGATCATTTTGATCACGGAGATTAATGACATTCTAATCATAAAATAAAATAGCCACGTGAAAAATAGTATTACGCTACTGAGTTTCTTTATTGTATTCTTAGGTAAAGCTCAGGCTCTTGATGAATACCCGAAAAAACAGGATTTTTATGAAGGGGGAATTGTTAATTTTTATAAAGAAGCTCACGAGTATCTTGCCAATAATCAAATGAAGGAATGTGGGAGCCATGAGATTTATCAACCAAGAATTCTCGTTACAAAAGATACCGAAGTAAAACTGGTAAAAGACTATGATACACTCAATATAGCAAAAAACAAATGTGCTTACGATCTGTCTATAGGAATTATAAAAAACCTTAAACATTGGAAAGCTGCTGAAGTAAAAGGCTCAAAGTTTGGCGCTATTACAGAATTTATTATATACCCTCAAGACCTTATGAGTAATTATAAAATCGGATATAATGCTTATGATTTTATAAGACCTGCTCAATATTCCGCCGGAACTAAGGAGTTTAAAAAAGATTTTCACGATAACTTTATGAGTTTGTTTCAGGATTATCACATCAATGGAGATCTCAATCTAGAGTTTTATATCGACAGAGAAGGACATATTGTAAATCCAAGAATTTATCCTGTTATCCGGGATCAAAGCTTCAATGTTAATTTCATGAGGGCTCTTTCGAGGATGAAAAAAGAGTGGAAACCCGCTTTATACGCTAATATACCCGTAAAACAAAGGATTGTACTTCCTATGGATTTTTCAGTAACATTTACAGAAAGATAGTCCGGCCATTCTGTCACAATATTTTGTATCTTTGCAGACTCATCTGTTCGTAGTTTAAAATCACGGAAAGAATCCTTGTGTTTAAATCCCGAACCTTAAATTGATTATTGTGCAGGAAAAATATATAGACGAAACAAAACAGGGCGAAGCATTTGCTATTGCCGAAAGACCTGAGAATTCTAAAAAGTTGTTTTTAGAAAGCTATGGTTGTCAAATGAACTTCTCTGATTCCGAAATTGTAGCATCTATCCTTAACGAACAAGGATATAACACAACGATGAAAGTTGAAGAAGCAGATCTAATCCTGTTAAATACATGTTCTATTCGTGAAAAAGCAGAACAGACTGTAAGAATGCGTCTTTCCCAATTTAAAAATCTTAAGAAAGAAAAACCGAATATGACGGTAGGGGTTCTTGGATGTATGGCGGAAAGATTGAAAACTAAATTTTTAGAAGAAGAACAACTGGTTGACCTTGTAGTAGGACCAGATGCTTACAGAGATTTACCTAACCTGCTGAAGGAAACCGACGACGGTAGAGATGCAATCAACGTAATCCTTTCTAAAGAAGAAACGTATGCAGATATCAATCCGGTTCGTTTAGGTGGAAACGGAGTTACCGCTTTCGTAACGATTACCAGAGGTTGCGATAATATGTGTACATTCTGTGTAGTTCCATTTACCAGAGGAAGAGAAAGAAGCCGTGATCCGCACTCCATTATCGAAGAATGTAAAGATCTTGCCAATAATGGATATAAAGAAATTACTCTTTTAGGGCAAAACGTAGACTCTTATCTATGGTATGGAGGCGGGCCTAAAAAAGACTTCGCGAAAGCTTCTGAAATGCAGAAGGCAACTGCCGTTAATTTTGCTCAATTGCTTGATCTTGTGGCTAAAGCTATTCCTGAAATGAGAATCAGGTTCTCAACATCAAACCCCCAGGATATGAGCCTTGATGTATTCAAAATGATGGCAAAACACGATAACATCTGTAAATATGTACACCTTCCTGTTCAGAGTGGAAGCAACAATATGCTGGAAGCGATGAACAGACAACATACCCGTGAAGAATATCTTGAACTGATCAGAAAAGCGAAGGAAATTGTTCCTGAAGTCGCTTTCTCTCAGGATATGATCGTAGGATTCTGTAATGAGACCGAAGAAGATCACCAAGATACATTGAGTCTGATGAAAGAAGTAGAATATGACTATGGTTATATGTTTGCTTATTCTGAAAGACCGGGAACTCCTGCTCATAAAAAAATGGAAGATAATATTCCAGCTGATGTGAAGCAGAGACGTCTTGCTGAGGTCATTGCTCTTCAGGGAGAACTTTCTAGAATGAGAATGAAATCTTATGTAGGAAGAATGCATAAGATTCTGATTGAAGGAACTTCCAGAAAAAACGAAAATCAATGGAAAGGACGAAACTCTCAGAATGCCGTTTGTGTTTTTGATAAAAATGAAGGACAACAAATAGGTGACATTGTGGAGGTTTTTGTATATGATAATACTCAGGGCACACTTTTAGGGAGAATCACAGAATAAATTTAAGTTTTGAAAACGCTTTCCTTTATTATTCTATTTTCTTTTGCCCTTTTTTCCTGTCAGACAGAGAAAACAATGAGCAAATATCCGGATACTGTGGGAGATATAGCTTTTAACGATAAGCTGGATGAAGCAGGTTTTAAGAAATGCGGAGCACTAAAGGACAAACCTTTTAGCTTTCAATATTATAATGTATCCCAGCAATTCGATTATAAAGGAGAAAAGATCGTTATTGAAGAAAAACTTAAAAAAGAAAATATATCCTCAGAAAAACAGCTCAATGGGTATATTACAGTGAGATTTTTAGTAAATTGTGAAGGAAAGGCAGGCTTGTTCAGACTAAAACATCTGGATTCGGATTTGAAAGATGTGAGTTTGGATGAAGCATTAGAAAATAAGCTGTTGAGATTCACAAAATCATTAAATGGCTGGATGCCGAAAGAGATAGAAGGTTTAAAAGTAGATTACTATCAGTATTTAACCTATAAAATTGAAGATGGAAAAGTTTCAGAGGTATTACCTTAGCTTTTTGTTACTTATAGTGTACACCAATACTATTGCACAGGTTAACTGTAATGCAATAGAGGGTGAGGACTGTAAAAAAGCTTGTGAACTACACAATCAAGCTTCAGATTTACAGGGCTTCCGAGTATCTCAGGAAGGTTTTGACAGAGCCATAGAGCTCTGTCCGGATTTCTCCAATGCTTATATGGAGAAAGCAGTGCCTTATCTCAAAAATGGAGATTTTGCAACCTGGAAGATACTGATTGATAAAGCTGTTGCTTTAGATCCTAGAAAACATTTGGGATATAGAGGATGGTGCAAGTTCCAGTTTCTAAGAGACTATAAGGGAGCTGTTCTGGATCTTGAAGAGCTCAAAAAATATTATCCGGAAGACTTAGGAAGGTCGCAAAACGGAGATTATAATCTGGATGTAGTGAAAGCTATGTCCTACAGTGCTTTAGGGCAGAAAGAAAAAACAGTCGGAATTATTGAAAGACTGTTGGTAACAAGAGGGTATGTAAAAGGCATGTTTGACCATTACCAGCTTGGAGTTACCTATTTTGAGCTGGGGAGATATGATAAAGCCCTGGAAAATTTTGAAAAACAGAGCAAAGAATATGACTTTGCCGAAAACATATACTTTAAAAGTAAAGTTTCTAAGATCAGAAACAAAGATTATTTGGATTTAAAAATGTTAGCCTTAAAAACCTATGATGAAGGAAAGACCATGAAAGACGGGTATACTCATCATTTTAACAAAGTCTACAAACAGCAGATTGAAGAGCTGTAAAACATTAAATCAATAATCAAAAATTTACTTATGAGCAACGAGCTACAAAATATAAAAAATCGCTTCGGAATTATCGGAAATTTTCCTGCACTCAACAGAGCCCTGGAAAAATCGATACAGGTTGCCCCTACAGATATATCAGTCCTTGTTATTGGAGAAAGTGGAGTAGGAAAAGAATTTATTCCGAAGATCATTCATTCAGAATCCAGAAGAAAACATCAGCCTTATATCGTAGTCAATTGTGGTGCAATCCCCGAAGGAACTATAGATTCAGAATTATTTGGGCATGAAAAAGGTGCTTTTACCGGAGCTACAGCTACCCGAAAAGGATACTTTGAGGTAGCAGATGGTGGAACGATCTTTTTGGATGAGGTAGGAGAGCTTCCGTTACAGACTCAGGTTCGTCTTCTAAGAGTATTAGAAAGTGGAGAATTTATGAAAGTAGGGTCTTCACAAGTACAAAAAACCAATGTCAGAATTGTAGCAGCTACCAACGTCAATATGATGAAAGCTATTCATGACGGAAGATTCCGTGAGGATTTATATTACCGTTTGAATACCGTTCAGATCGACATGCCGCCTTTAAGAGAAAGAAAAGGAGACATTCATTTACTGTTCAGGAAATTTGCAATAGACTTTGCCGAAAAATACAGAATGCCTGAATTGGAATTGGAACAAAGCGCCGTTCATTATATAGAAAACTATGCTTTTCCAGGTAACATACGACAACTAAGAAATCTCGTAGAGCAGATGACTGTTGTGGAAAGAAATAGAAATATCACTGCAGAAAAACTTGCAGAATATATTCCGATGGAAACCCACCTTCCGATGGTCGTAAATAATCAGAGTGCGCCTAAACCCAGTGATTTCGGAAGCGAAAGAGAAATCATGTATAAGATACTCTTCGATATGCGAAACGATATTAATGATTTAAAATCCTTAACTTCGGAACTAATAAAGAACAGAGGAACAGCAGACCTAAGCAGTCACGAGAAAAATCTCATCAATAGAATTTATACTCCTGAAACTCAGCCACAGGTGAACTCCGGATCCTTATTGTATTTTGAAAATAATGAAGCTCCCGTAGTACAGACTCCGACTATCATTTCAAACCCGGAGGATAGCTATGAAGATATTGAGGATATTGAAATAGAAGAAAACAGGCCAGAATCTCTTTCTCTTCAGAATAATGAAAAAGATTTGATCATCAAAGCTCTGGAAAAACATAAAGGAAGAAGAAACAGAGCAGCAGACGAGTTAGGAATTTCACAAAGAACTTTATATAGAAAAATAAAACAGTATAATCTGGAAGATTAGTAAAACACAATAAGGCATGAATGTAAATCTAAAACCTAAGCCGATTAATTTTAAATTCGGAGAATATATTAACAAAGGAATCGAACTTTTAAAGAAAGATTTCGGAAACATATTTGTTGCATTTTTATTGTGCATGGTAATGGCGATCATTCCTTTTTGCGGATTGTTAGCAATGGGAAATATGTATAAGTATCTTCAAAAATTGAATAAAAACCAGGCAGCAAGTCCAGGAGATATCTTCGATTTTAAAGATTTTATGCCTTACTTTATGTTGCAGTTAATTATTTTTGGAGGGATTTTAGTCATTTACATTCCATTGATGATTGTACTGGCTTTAACGGGAGCATTATCCCAAGAAGGAAATGATGCTAGCCCACTTGCTATGATTTTTGTAATTCCATATGCAATCTTCATCATTGTAGCAGTTTACTATTTTGCCTTAAAAGCATTCTATATGGTTCCGTTAATCAGTCTTAAAGGAATTAAAGACTTGAAAACAGCATGGAATATTTCAAGAGTAATGACCCAAGGGAATCTTATTGCCATTCTTCTTTTCTCATTTGTGATAGGTCTTCTGGCTCAGATTGGAATTCTTGCGTGTGGGATAGGAATTATTCTTACTCTACCATTTACATATACCGCTAATTACTTTGCTTATGAAGATGCTATTCAGCAAATAGAGCATGATGAAATCACTGAAATTGGATCTAAAAATGAATTTTAAAATTAAAAATATCAGTCTGAAACAACCATTATTGATGATGGTACTCTTAGCTTTGCTTGGAGTATTAAAGTCATGTTATAGTTTTACAGGATCATCTCTTACAGATGAGAAAACTGTTCAGATCAATGAGTTTCCCAATAATGCATCTCTTGTAAACCCTGCATTATCACAACAGTTTTCCACAGATATTCAGAACAGATTTTTACAAAGAACTACCCTGAAAGGGACAAAATCAAATCCTGATATTTTGATAGAAGGAGAGATTACAGACTATTCTATTGCACCTACCACCATTAGCTCCACTACACAGACTAACCCTTCTGGAGGAGTGATACAGCAAGCACAGAATAAACTTACAATTACGGTAAAAGTACATTATGAAAATAAAGTACACCCAGAGTCCAGTTTTGATAGAACCTATTCAGATGAAGCCACTTTTAATAGCAGCTTGTCGCAAAGTGATATCGAAAGTCAACAGGTGAAAATTGTGAATGAAAGAATTATTAACAAGATTTTTAACGACATTGTAGCGAATTGGTAAGATGAATCCCAGAGTTTTAGAATTAATAAAAAATCCGAAAAATATTCAGTCAGAAGACCTAGGACTTTTGAAGGAAGAGATTCACGCATTCCCCTATATCCAAAATATCAGGGCACTTCATTTGTATGGAGTACACCTGTATGAAAAAGAAAATTATCAGAAAGAGCTTTCCATTACAGCGGCTTATACCACAGATAAGAAAATTCTTTATCAACTGATAAACGGGAAAATTCAGCAGGAAGTAAAATCGGAAGTAATCGAAGATAAACCATCTGTCGTCGCAGCTGAAAAGCCCGTCAGATACAATTATAATGTTAAAGGTTTCCCGATAAGAAGAGAAGATACTGCCCCAGCTTCGGAAAAAAGCGAGGGAGAAGAAAAAGAAGCATGTGTATTACAGACAACGCAGGAAGTTAAGCATTTTTATGTAAATGGAGAGCGTAATAGAATCCTGTTTGAAGGAGAAGAGAATTTTCTTAATGAGACTAATTCTGAAACAATTGATCTTGAATCTACATTAGAATCAGGAACTTTAGTTACTCAGAAAAACGAGCCGGAAAGCATTGAGCCGGTTCATAAGGAAGAAGAAGGAATACAGCAGCAGGAAGCAGAAGAGACTTCAGGCGAAGACTTTACTCCGGAAACCGTTATTGACGAAGAACAGATGACTTCGGAAACGGTAGAAGAAACTGTTGAAGAAGAGGAGCATCTAAGCTTTGAGGAAACAGAATCTATATTGTCTGAAGAACCTATTGAAGAAAATATAGCTGAAGTTCCAACGGAGGATGCAGAAGCTATTGCTAATGAAGAAATTCCAGTTTCTGAAATTGAAGAAGAGATCATAGCAGAACCAGACGCTGAATTAAGTTCCATGGAACCGAGGCCTTCTTACCGGATGTTAAAATTCTGGCTAATAATGAAGAGGCTATTGACACTGTTGAAGCTCCCTCTCTCAATGTAAACAAACATGAAGAGGAAATGAGACGTCTGATCGAGGAGGTTGAGAAGAAAATGAAGGAAACAAAATCTGCTCCGCAAGAGGAACAGAAAGAGCCGGAAGCTGCTGAAGATCATGAAATAAGCTTCGCAGAGACTCAAAGTTTCCATTTTTGGTCAACGGATCAGGAAAATCCAGATCAGCAGGAAGAGGTAAAAGAAAAAGAGGAGGAAGTACAGGACGTAGTATCCGTACATGCAGAGCCGGAAATTGAAACTTCAGCAGAAGAATTTGTAGCAGAACCCGTTCCTGAAGCTCAGACCACATGGAAGCCAATGAGTCTTGAGTCTAATATGCCTGATTCTTTAATCAAAAAATCGGTAGAAACAATGGCTCCTGTAATCAACGCTCCTATCAAAGAAGAAGCTCCTTCAGTAGAGACTGATCTAGAAACGATAGAATCAGTTAATGAACCTGAAACAACAGCAGAAACTCCGGTTGTAGAAGAGGTGCAGGAATCATCAGACGAACAATCTGAAAGCTCTGAGGAAATACAGGAAACTCTTGAAGCAGATCAGAAGGAAAATGCTCCGGTAATGAATGTTTCTTTCTTTGGCACAGATATTTCGAGCTTGAAAGTTGGAGAAGCAAAGAAGGAAGATAAAGAAGAGCCTGTAAAAGAAGAACCAATGAAGGAAGCGGTAGCGGAAAGCACTCCCCAATCTCCAATCGACAGTAATGTTCCTGGATTTATTAATACATGGCAAAGCTGGTTGAAAATAGGCAGAACAGACGAAGTTGTAAAAGAAAAAGAAGAGATCAAGGAAAAGGCGATTGAAAACTTTATTGAAAATAATCCAAGAATTAGTCAATTAAAAGAAGAAAGTACTTATGTCGTTAAAGAGAAGAATGACGATATTTCACACTTAATGACAGAGACATTGGCTAACCTTTATTTCGAACAGAAATTATATTCCAAAGCTATTAAAGCATTTGAAATACTGATCAAAAAACATCCTGAAAAGAAAGATTATTTCACAACCAGAATTAAAGAGATTAAAGACTTTAGAAGTAAAAACTAAAATATAAAAGGTACAGTTGTAAAAACTGTACCTTTTTTTATTGTATTAGCTTGAAGAGGCTTTTTTACCCCTAATTTTTTTCCAAGCTTTCCGTCCATAGATAATCACCAGAATCAATAAAACAATAGCCAGAACAGCGGCAATAATAGGTGCTACCATGGCAAGGATAGTCATGATTCCTGCTCCTGCTGTTTCTGTAGTTCCTACTACTGAGTTTCCCAGCCCTCCGGTTGTTGCCGTAGAAGCTGCCCGGATTCCGGCAAACCCCGTACTTATGGTAGCGGCCGTTCCTCCACCCGCAATTAATGCCAATGCCCATTGCGGAAATGTTCCCAAATCAGCAAACTGACTGGCAAATAAGATTGAACCTGCTACGGTTGCCATTGGAACAGAAACGGTATCCAATAAATGATCGACGAAAGGAATATAGTAAGCTAGAATCTCAAACACAGTTGCAATTCCTGTTGTGATGAGGGCTGGTAAACCTGCCAACCATTCAAAATTTTCATTCATCGGAATCCAATGAAAATAAGAAGCAAGACTTACCGCAAACATAGGAAGGAAAACCCTGAAGCCGGTAGCTGCTGATAGTCCAATGCCAATGAATGCACTAATGACATACGAAAAATAGGGAACTTGATCCAACATATTAATTTTCAGATTTATTGTTTCCTATAAAACTACAAAAAGTATGCGAGATTTGAGACCCTCTAAAGGATGAGGTTGCGATTCGGTCTATGAGATATAGGTTTCTTTTGGTTGAAAATAGAGCATAGAATTGCTCTGTTCTTAAGGTTCAAAATAGAAAACCCTATATCAAAAATTACTTTTTCTGTGCTTCACAAAGCTTGATAAACTGTGCTTCCAAATCCTGAAATTTCGGTGGCATTTCTGAAGACACCCAGAATAGCATGGCTATAGTCTTTTCTCCAAAAGCTTCTTTAAATAAATCCTTATTCAATCGATAGCATTCTCGTAGTAATCTTTTGATACGGTTCCTGTGAACAGCTCTCTTAAAGTATCTTTTAGAAACAGAAACCCCCAGTTTTCCACTTTCTACCGGAATAGAAGGTTTATCTTTCAGGATAATGATTCTTAAATTCCCATTCGTTCTCCATTTACCTTTTTCAAAAAGCAAAGAGATTTCAGTATTTGTTTTGAGCTTTTCGGCTCTGGGATATTTGAAGTCTGCCATTTAAGAACGTAAATATAGTGGAATTTTTCTTGTTTTTTAATTTTTAGTATAAATGCTTTGGCTCTGCTTAGAATAGTATTTCTATGGCAAATCATGTATTTTGCAATACTATCCTGAGCATGTGAAGCATTAATGATCTTTATCCAATAAATAATTAATCACTTCGGCAGCAGCATAAAGCCCGAAAATTGCAGGCATATAGCTTATCGTTCCGTAAAAAGATCTTTTATAATTGGTTCCATCGGTCATTTTCAGGCTTTCCTCATCCTGAATATCATTAGCAAAGACGCAACGTACCCCTTTGTCAATTTTTACTTTTCTCAGTCTTTTTCTGATCTGTCTTGCGAGATGGCAATGCTCGGTTTTGCTGATGTCTCTCACCAATACCTTACTAGGATCGGTCTTTCCACCAGCTCCCATTGAGCTTATCACTTTTATTTTTTTTCTTTTAGCAGCAATAATTAAACTTAATTTTGGAGTTACGCTGTCTATACAATCCAGTACATAATCAAACGGTGAGGAATCCAGCACTTCATCCATCCTTTCAGGATTCAAAAACTCATTGATTTTCGATAATTTAAGGTCAGGATTAATGTCTAGAAGTCTTTCTGCAACAACTTCTACCTTATGTTTTCCAACCGTTGAACGTAAAGCGGGAAGCTGTCTGTTTACGTTGGTGATATCCACCGTATCACCGTCTACAATGGTCATGCTTCCAACACCCGCTCTTGCCAGGAATTCTGCCGCAAAAGAACCTACTCCGCCCAGCCCTACTACCAGAACATTTGCTTTAATCAGCTTTTCCAATCCTTCTTCTTTCACCAAAAGTTCCGTTCTTTCCAGCCAGTATTTATCCATTTTTTATCGTGTGTAAATTTTCTAAAATTTGTTCGTTGAGATCATCCAAAGAAATTCCTTTTATTTCTGAAACTTTCCGGTACAATTCTTCGATCTTAAAATCTTCATTGTCAGTTTCTAAAAAGAATTTGTCCAATGGAGTGCTTTTTAAAATATCCTGCAAAGATAAATTATACAAAACAGCTTTTCCAAAACTCAGATAAAAATTGTTAGCAAGAAGATCTTTTGCAATTTGCTCCTTTTTATTAAAACCATGAATAATCATAGGCTGTTCCGCCTTTTTTTTAAAGGAAATTACTTCATAAAATTTTCTGACACAATGAATGATAACAGGTTTTTTTACCTCATTGGAAATGGCAATCTGTTTTAAAAAAACTTCCTCCTGAATTTTCTGATCAATAGGAACCAAAGAATCTAGGCCGCATTCTCCTATGGCAAAACAGTTCTGGAACATCATTTTTTTCATCCAATTCAACTGATGATCTATATTGTTTACATCAATGTCATTGGGGTGTATTCCTATTGAATAAAGGGTGTCTGGTGGAATTTGTTCAATATCCAAATTATAAATTCCGTGTCGGATGTTTTTTTTATGATGGTGAAAATCAAAAAATTCCATATTCAAAAATACTACTATTTTGGAATTAATATAAAATTATTAAACGATCGTTTATAAATGTGTTAAAAATTTCTTAACTTTACTCAAAGTACACTCTTATGAAAAAAAAATTTACTGAAAAACAGATTCACATACTGGATATTGCAGAAGAATTAATTGCAAAGAAAGGGTACGAAGGAACTTCTGTAAGGGATATTTGCTCCAAAGCGAATATCAATGTTGCCATGATCTCTTATTACTTCGGTTCCAAAGAGAAAATGATGTCTTATCTCTATCAGTACAGAGTATTGAAGACCAGAGAAAATTTTTCAGAATTTGCTGATACCATTAAAGAAGGAAAACCAGAAATGCAGATGCGTGAAATGATAAAATATATCGTTTCCCAGTTGTTCAAATATAATTATTTTCATGGGTTTGTTACCCAGGAACTCCGTCATACAGAGAATTTAAAAGACGAATTGCTGGATTTTTATCAGTTATTTGTAAAGAAATTGGATGAAGTGATTAAAAAAGGAGTAGCCTCCGGAGTATTTACTTTTACTCCTAAGCCGGAAGATATTCTTACTATGATTATCGGTTCTACTTTATTTGTGATCCGGAATAAAAACTTTTATGAACTTTACGTACCCAGTAAAAACGAAGAAGCTTATGCAAAAGAAGCTGAAAAAAAAGTGAGAATGAATCTTTTATTAAGTGTTTTTGCCATTTTAGGATACGCTGCAGACTAAAATTACGTTAAATATTCATAAAAAAAAATCTATTGACAAAAAAGTTATATTTTTGCAAATTAGTAAATCGGCTGTATAATCCGAAAACTGTTGAACTTTTTATATGAAAAAATATATTTTAGGTCTTTTTGCTGTAGCAGTGATCGCATCATGTGTTAGCCAGCAGGAAAAAGCAATGAAGAGTGCTGATAAAGATTTTATCTTAAAAGCGGCTAATGAAAACTTCGCTAAGAAAAAGTGGAAAAATGCATTGGCTCTTTATGACAGACTTGCAAACCTTGTGGCAGGAACAGATGATTTTCCCAACGTAGGTTTCAATACAGCTTATGCAAACTACTATGACAAGAGTTATAAACTGGCAGGACACCAGTTTAAAAACTTTGCTGTAAACTTTCCAAAAGATCCAAGAGCTGAAGAAGCTGCTTACATGTCGGCATTATGCTACTATGAAGGATCTATGGATTACAACTTGGATCAGTCGAGTACAGAGCTAGCCATTAATGAGCTTCAGGATTTCCTGAACAATTATCCAAATTCGGAAAGATCTAAGAATATTACACAGCTTATTGACGAGTTGTCTTATAAATTAGAATTTAAAGCGTACGAAAACGGAAGACAATACTTTAAAATGGGCGATTACAAAGCTGCGAATGTAGCATTGGAAAACGTATTAGAAGACTTCCCAGGTACAAAGCTTCGTTCAAAAATTTATGATTATATCATGAAGTCTCGTTATGAATTGGCTGCAAAGTCTATTTATAGCCTTAAAGACGAGCGTATTGAAAGTGCTTTAACATACGTGAAAATGGTTGAAAAAGAACTTCCAAATACAGAATATTCTAAAACAGCAGCTGATCTAAGAGCAAAACTGGAGAAAGAGAAAGCACATTTTGTAGTGGTTAAAAAAGAAACGGAAGCAAGAATTGCAACTTTAACTGCCAGACAAAAGAAAGAGGCAGATAAGCTTGCCAATCAAAATAAAACAGAGCAACAAATCAAAGATCAGATTAGCAACGAAAAGCAGGCAAAGCAGATGCAGAGGGATAGTGCGGCACTTCAGACCCCTCCACCTGCAGCGACTTTCAAAATTAAAAGATAATTCGTAAATTTGCCATCTTAAAATAAAAATAATTTTCTCAAAATGAGTGTAAAAGATACAAAAGCAGAAGTAAATACTATTACTTACGACAAAGATAAGATTGAAGATAAAGTAGGTTCAATCTACGAAGCTATTGTTATCATGGGAAAGAGAGCAGAGCAAATCAATGCGGAGATCCGTACGGAGCTTCACAACAAATTAGATGAATTTGCTGTTCACAATTCTACATTAGAAGAGGTTTTCGAAAACAGAGAACAGATTGAGATCTCTAAGCATTACGAAAAACTTCCAAAGCCAACTTCAATTGCGATTGAAGAATGGTTAAATGAAGACGTATATTTTAGAAAAACTGAAGAAAGAAAGTAATTTTCTGTCTTTTTTATAAACAAAGGTCATAAAGGAATTAAGTTTCTTTTATGACCTTTGGTGTTTTAAACCCTGATTGTGGGAAAAAATAAGTATTTTAGTATTCCAAAAAATTAAAGCTAAATGAGTGTTTCCGGTAAAAAGATCCTTATTGCCGTTTCTGGAGGAATTGCAGCCTATAAAGTTCACTTTCTGATAAGAGACTTTATAAAAAAAGGAGCCGAAGTACAGGTAATAATGACCCCAGATGCAGAACATTTTGTAACTAAATTAAGCTTAGCTACATTATCGAAGAAACCTGTTTATTCCGATTTCTACGGAGATAATGGAACATGGAATAGCCACGTGGAAATGGCTTTATGGGCAGATGTGATGATCTTAGCTCCATGTACAGCCAATACTTTGTCTAAAATGATGCATGGAATGTGTGATAATCTTGTGATTGCAACATATATGTCTGCAAAATGTCCGGTATTTATTGCTCCGGCAATGGATTTGGACATGTATGCACATCCTTCCACGAAAAAAAATCTAGAACTGGCAGAAAGTTTCGGACATATTGTTATTCCTGCTGAAGACGGAGAACTGGCAAGTGGTTTAATTGGACAAGGAAGAATGTCTGAACCAACAACCATTTTCAATACTGTTGAAAGCCATTTTTTAAACTATTCTATTGAAAAAAGCCTTGAAGGTAAAACCGTTTTAATTACTGCGGGGCCTACTTATGAGGCTATTGATCCGGTAAGATTCATAGGAAATCATTCTTCAGGAAAAATGGGATTCTCTTTGGCGGAAGAAGCATCTAAAAGAGGAGCAAAAGTGATTCTGATTTCAGGACCCAGTACACAAACCCTTCAGGACAAAACTATAGAACTGCATAAAGTTACTTCGGCAAAAGAAATGCTGGCTAAAGTATTTGAATTCTATGACGGGATAGACATTGGAATTGCAAGTGCTGCAGTAGCCGATTATGCACCCAAAGATATCGCTAAGGAAAAGATCAAGAAAAATGATGATAATCTTACCATTGAATTGGTGAAAAATCCTGATATTCTTAAAACAATGGGCGAAAAGAAAACCCATCAGTTTCTGGTAGGATTTGCTTTGGAAACTCAGAATGAAGAAGAAAATGCCAAAGGAAAACTAGAAAAGAAGAACCTTGATATGATTGTTTTAAATTCTTTACGCGACGAAGGAGCAGGGTTTAAAAATGATACCAATAAGATCAGAATATTCACCAAAACAGAGAAAAAAGAATTTGACCTGAAGTCGAAGGGAGAAGTAGCAAAAGATATTCTCAACTTTGTTGAATCTCAGCTTTTAAAATAATTTTAATAAATTTCCGTTCTCAATTTTTAATAGACAATGAAATCGTCAGAACTTACAAAGGCAATATCTATGGGGGATAGTACGATTACATATGACATTTAAAAGAACAATAAGTATCTCCATATGAAAAAAATTATAAGTTTATTTTTTCTATTTTTTATATGTAATCTTGGTTTTTCCCAGGAGCTGTTGGCCAACGTTGTGGTAAACTCTCAAAATATAGGCGGAAGTAACAAACAAGCTTTTAAAGCATTGGAAAAAAGTCTTAGAGACTTTATCAACAACACCAGCTGGACAGGTAAGAAATTACAGAATTTTGAAAAGATCAAATGTAATTTTTCCATTGTCATTGCCGAAAGAGATGTAAACAAATTCAAAGGAAATATTATAGTACAGGCAGTGCGTCCGGTATATAACACAACTTATGAATCTCCTTTGCTGAACTTTCAGGATCAAAGATTTGCCTTTGAGTATATTGAGAACGAAAACCTTATTTTCAATGAAAGACAGTTCTCGGGAAAAAATCTTACGGATGTAATCAGTTTCTATATTTATCTTATTCTGGGCTATGATGGAGACAGCTACCAGTCTATGGGCGGAACCCAATGGTTTTCAAAAGCTCAGCAGATTGCCCAAAACTCACAAAACAGAAACTATGAAGGTTGGAATACCATTAATGAACCAAGGAGTCGTACGATATTAATCAATGAAATTCTGAATCCTAACTGGAGCCAGTTGAGATCTACCATATACACATATCATAGATCTGGAATGGATAACCTGTTCAATCAGGATCAAATCCCAGGCAAGAAAGTAATTTTTGATGCTTTGATGCAACTTAAAATGTATGAAAATACATTTCAGCAAGGAACTTTCTTTAATCTTTTTATGGATACTAAGAGTGATGAAATCTTCAATATTTTCAATTCAGGAAGTAATGGCGGGCTTATCCTTAATGATCTGAAACAGAATATGATGATTCTTGCACCGAAATACAGCGAGAACAAATGGAGTAAATGGAAGAGCTAAAGGTTGATAAGAGAAAAATTGAGCTGATTATTGATAAGACCCTCAATTTTTGGATAGAGCATAAACTCAACCAACTGCCTTCTGATATAGAAGATAAAATGCTTGCTCCGGTTCAGCCTGATGAAGAATGGAAGTTTTGGATTCCTGTTAAGAGTACCGTTACTGATACTGAACTTCAGGAGCTGGAAAAAGAAACCGGGTTTGTTTTTCCTGATGATTTTAAAATATTCCTGAAACACAAACATTTTTATGAACTTCAGATCTCAGAAGTTTCCTTTTGCTCACATCCTCTGAGCACATGGAGAGCCTGTTTGCGTGAAATGATGTTTGATACGTATCCAAGAGAATTCCTTTTTGATAAAGGATATGTACCCTTTGCCATATACAGTGATTGGGGATTATTGTGTTTTGATACTCATCGTAATAATGCTATTGTTCGTTGGGATCATGAAGATGTGGATACTTTTGAGTATCAATACAAAAACTTTTATGAGCTATTGACTGAAATTTCAAAAGGATAGTGCTCTATATTTAATCGCTCTCTTTCATTTCTGTTTTCATTAAAAAAACTTATTTTTACAATCAATATTAATATCTGATAAAAACGCGGATCATTCATGCTTTCAAGAATTTACATTAAGAATTTTGCCCTGATCGATACCCTTGATGTATCGTTAAATAACGGTCTTCAGGTAATTACCGGAGAAACAGGAGCAGGAAAATCCATTATCTTGGGTGCATTGCGTCTTATCCTGGGAGAAAGAGCCGATGTAAAATCAATCTCAAAAACAGAAGAAAAAAGTGTTGTCGAAACTGAGTTTGCATTGAACAACCAATTCAAGAAATTTTTCATTGAAAACGATCTTGATTATGAATTGCAGACCATTATCAGAAGAGAAATATTGCCATCAGGGAAATCGCGAGCATTTATCAATGATGTTCCGGTAACCTTGGATATTCTCAGAGAGCTTTCCTCTCAGTTAATTGATATTCATTCCCAATTTGAAACGTCTAACCTTTTTACTTCAGAATATCAGTTCAAAATTATTGATGGGCTTTCTGAAAATAAAAAGATCATCGAAGATTATCAGCAGGAATTTTCGGAATTTCAAAACCTGAAAATATTACTTAAAAAGTTTAAAACACAACTTTCAGAAGCCAATAAAGAAAGTGACTATAAAGAATTCTTACTCAACGAACTTGAAGAATTAAAACTGGATGATGTAGATTACGAAGATATTCAGAACCAATTATCCATTCAGGAAAATGCAGGAATGATCTCAGAAAATGTAGGCCAGATCCTGTCCAGGTTTCATCAGGAAGAAATTGGAATCCTTTCATTCTTTAATGAGGCAAAAGCTAAACTTTCCAGAATTGCTGGTATTTCCACCAGTTTTGCAGAACTTGATCAAAGACTTGAAATTTCTTTTGTAGAGTTAAAGGATATTATTTCTGAATTAGAACATGAATCCGAGAAATTGGAGATCAATCCTGAAAATCTTCTTGTTCTTACTGAGTTGAATAATAAAATTAATGCTTTATTCCTTAAGCATAATGTTTCAGATCTTCCTGAGCTGATTGAGATCAGAAATGAATTGGCTGGTGATCAGAAAGGAGCTTCAGAGCTTGAATCACAAATTATTGAAACTGAAGATAATATTTCTAAAAAAGAAAAATCGCTTCAGACTCTTGCAGAAAAGCTTTCTAAAAACAGAAAAAAGAATGTTCCTGTTTTCATCAAAAAAGCAGAAGGACTTTTGAAAAAGCTAGGTCTTGAAAAAGCCAGAGTAGATATAGAATTAGCAGATACAGAAGAATTTAATCAATTTGGAAAAGAAAGTATTCAGCTTTTATTCCAGGCCAATTCAGGATTTCCTTTGAAACCTATTCAGACAGCCATTTCCGGAGGGGAAAGATCAAGGGTAATGTTGGCGGTAAAAAAGATTATTGCAGAAAGTGACGAATTACCAACATTAATTTTAGACGAAATTGATACCGGAGTTTCAGGAAAAGTAGCCGAAGAAATCGGAAACCTTATGCGTGAGATGTCCGAAGATATGCAGCTTATTGTTATTTCTCACCTGGCGCAGGTTGCCGCTAAAGGAAACGATAATTATAAAGTGGTAAAACAGGACATTGCAGGGAAAACACAATCCACTATCATTCCTTTAAGTGATGAAGAGAAGCTGAATGAAATTGCTCAGTTACTTTCAGGAAGTAAGATTACTGAAGCAGCATTGGCTCAGGCAAAAGAACTTATTGGTTAAATTGTAAGCCCTTGTACTATTATTAAAACTCCTCTTTATGGAGAGAATAAAAAATATAAAAAGCCTCAGAACAATTCCGAGGCTTTTTGCATTTATCTATGTTTCTAAAATTATTTCAGGCTACCAACCATATCTTCAGGCTTTACCCATTCGTCAAATTGTTCTGCAGTTAATAAACCAAGATTAACAGCTTCCTCTTTTAACGTTGTTCCATTTTTATGAGCTGTTTTGGCAATTTTTGCTGCATTTTCATATCCGATATGAGTATTTAAAGCAGTTACGAGCATTAAAGATTTATCTACAAGCTCTTTGATTCGCTCGTGATTCGGTTCAATACCTACAGCACAATGGTCATTGAATGAAATACATGCATCCGCGATAAGCTGTGCAGATTGCAGGAAGTTATACGCCATTACCGGTTTGAAACGTTCAGTTCATAATTACCCTGAGTTCCTGCAAATGAAATGGTAGTGTCATTTCCTAGAACCTGAGCACAAACCATTGTCATCGCTTCATTTTGAGTAGGATTTACCTTTCCGGGCATGATAGAAGATCCGGGTTCATTTTCTGGAATATGAATTTCCCCGATTCCGGAACGAGGGCCGGAAGCCAGTAATCTTATATCCTGAGCAATTTTGTATAGTGAAACAGCAAGTTGCTTTAATGCGCCATGGCTTTCAACAATGGCATCGTGTGCAGCCAGTGCTTCAAATTTATTTTCAGCCGTGATCAATGGATGATTGGTAAATTTCGCAATATATTCAGCTACCTTTACATCATAACCTACCGGAGTATTCAGCCCTGTTCCTACTGCTGTTCCTCCTAAAGCCAGTTCAGAAAGGTGAGGTAAAGTGTTTTTTAAAGCTCTTAATCCAAATTCCAGTTGGGCAACATAGCCTGAGAATTCCTGTCCTAGTGTAAGTGGTGTAGCATCCATCAGGTGAGTTCTTCCGATTTTTACTACATCCTTGAATGCATTGGCTTTTTCAGCAAGGGTATTTTTTAATTTTTCAACAGCAGGAATGGTTACTTCCACTACTTTTTTATAGGCTGCAATATGCATGGCAGTAGGGTAAGTATCGTTGGATGATTGTGATTTATTCACGTCATCATTCGGGTGAATTTCAGATTTTTCGCCCAGAGTTCCACCGTTATTAACGTGTGCACGGTTGGATACTACTTCATTGACATTCATGTTCGATTGGGTTCCGGAACCGGTCTGCCAGATGACCAAAGGGAATTGATCATTGAGTTTCCCTTCAAGAATTTCATCACAAACTTTTGCGATCATATCTCTTTTTTCAGAGGAAAGAACTCCTAAATCAGCATTGGTATAGGCTGCAGCCTTCTTTAAATACGCAAAAGCCTCAATGATTTCGTGGGGCATAGATCCTTCAGGGCCGATTTTGAAATTATTTCTGGAACGTTCTGTTTGTGCACCCCAAAGTTTATCTGCAGGTACCTGCACTTCTCCCATGGTGTCTTTTTCTATTCTGTAATTCATTGTCGTTGAAATTTTATAGTCTATTTTTTATTCTGAACCCTACATTTTTGTCTTTTGAGGATTCATTATTTGGTTAGTATAAAGTTACTTATAAACTCAGAAACACGCAATTTATAATCATTATAAATATCAATTTTAATGACTGATTTTACTCATCTTTTTTTAATGGAAGCCGTATTTTTGTACAAACAAAAAAATTGAATGGAATTTAGATATCAGGATCCGTATCCAATTCAGAAAGATGATACGGTGTACAAAAAGCTTACATCAGATTATGTAAAGATGGAAAAACTGGGCGACAGAGAAATTTTAACAGTTGACCCAAAGGGATTGGAATTACTGGCTGAAGAGGCTATGGCAGATGTTCTTTCATGTTGCGTTCTTCCCACCTGGAAAGCCTTAAGAGAATCATTGATGATCCTGAAGCTACCGATAATGACAGATTCGTTGCTTATAACTTGTTACAAAATGCTGCTGTAGCGGTTGAAGGAGCTCTTCCTTCTTGCCAGGATACAGGAACTGCAATCGTAATGGGTAAAAAAGGAGAAAACGTATACACAGGAGTGGATGACGGGGAATTCTTAAGCCGTGGGATCTTCAATACCTATCAAAAAAGAAATTTAAGATATTCTCAGGTAGTCCCTTTGACTATGTTTGATGAGAAAAACTCAGGATCTAACCTTCCGGCACAGATTGATATCTATGCTAAAAAAGGCGATTACTATGAATTCTTATTCTTAACAAAAGGAGGAGGTTCAGCAAACAAAACATTCCTTTATCAAAAGACAAAATCATTACTGAACGAAAAATCTCTTGAAGAATTCGTCAAAGAAAGGATTTCAGATCTTGGTACAGCGGCTTGCCCGCCTTATCACTTAGCATTAGTAATCGGAGGAACCTCGGCAGAAGCAAACCTTGCTGCCGTAAAAAAAGCTTCTGCAAAATATTATGACAATCTTCCAACAGAGGGAAATGAAGCTGGTCAGGCATTCAGAGATCTTGAATGGGAAGCTAAAGTTCAGAAAATCTGCCAGGAAAGTGCGATTGGAGCACAGTTTGGTGGAAAATATCTTACTCACGATGTAAGAGTGATCAGACTTCCAAGACACGCCGCTTCTTGTCCGGTAGGAATGGGAGTATCTTGTTCAGCAGATAGAAATATCAAAGGAAAAATTACAAGAGATGGTATCTTCCTTGAGCAATTGGAGCAGAATCCGAAAAGATTCTTACCTGCTACACCACCACATCTTGAAGAAGCTGTTGAGGTTAATTTGAATAAGCCAATGCCTGAAATCCTGGCTGAGCTTTCAAAATATCCGATCAAAACAAGGCTAAAACTAAACGGAACACTGATTGTAGCAAGAGATATTGCTCACGCTAAGATCAAAGAAATTATCGATAGTGGAAAACCAATGCCGGAATATTTCAAAAACCACCCAATTTATTATGCAGGGCCAGCAAAGACACCAGAAGGAATGGCTTCAGGAAGTTTCGGGCCTACTACTGCAGGAAGAATGGATGTTTATGTGGATGAATTCCAGAGTCATGGTGGAAGTATGATTATGCTTGCAAAAGGAAACAGAAGTAAAGATGTAGCCAATGCTTGTAATAAATATGGTGGTTTCTACCTTGGATCTATCGGTGGACCAGCTGCTATTCTTGCAAAGGATAATATTGTATCCGTAGATGTAGTAGACTTCCCGGAATTAGGAATGGAAGCCGTAAGAAAGATCGAGGTGAAAGACTTCCCAGCATTCATCATTACTGATGATAAAGGAAATGATTTCTTCGCAGATCTAGCTCATTAATCAGACTAAAAGACTTTAAATAGAGAGATGGATAATGATTGCTAAAATCTCAAATCTCCTGTCTAACAGTCTCAAAATCTATATAGAATTAAAATAAATTAAAAAATAGAGCCTGTATCTTTTGTGTAAAAAAGAAAAAAGCTTTATTTTTGCCTAAAATCTTTAAGAGAATGATAACTATTTTATCAGCATTTTGGCCGTTTTACCAGTTCCTTTGGACTGTATTTTTCATTACTATGTTCTTAGTAGGATTCTGGTGTATTTTTATGTTCTTCGGATTAGTTATCCCAATGTGGCTAACTGAAGGTTTGAAAGAGTACTTCGGAAAAGTGAAGCCTTTCGATCCTGAAGATATCAGAAGAAAGCTTATTACTGAGCAGGAAGGTGTAGAAACAATCTACAGCCAGCCTAAAGGAAACGGACCTTTCCTTCACGATCACGGACATCATCATTAATTGATTGTCATTGCTTTTTCACCTGAATTCTGAAAAAGTAATATCAAAGCAAAACAACATATATAAGCCGCTTAATTTTTTTTAAGCGGTTTTTCTATTTATTATTTCTCAGATGTTCCGGGGGTACTCCAAACTTTTTCTTAAATGCCCGGGTAAAATTCTGAAGATATTCATAGCCGCATTCAATAGCGATTTCTTTGATCATGATGTCTTTATCCGTAATGAGTTTCTGGCTCTCAGCATTCTTAATTCTGAAATGTAGTGCGTAATTGTAGTATGATATTCAGCTTTAAACTCTTTTCTGATGAGGTTTTGGTTATAACCCATCAATTTTCCTATTTCCTCAGCTTTTATATTTCGATGATAATTTTCATCAATAAATTTTTTAATTATTGCGGGTGTTTTTGATGTTTGCTCCAAATTATTTTTGTCATTAAACTGTTCAAAGATGAGAATAAGCAACTTAATGATTTTTGCTTCCATAAAAAGTTTCTGCATTACTCCCTTTTTAGGATAGGTTAACATCTCTTTTATAATAATATGCATTTCTACAGTCATGTTGGGTGGGGTGGCCTTTTGGAGAAAAATAAAATGATTATGGATCATATTTTTCAAAATTTCCGTCCCCTCTCGGTCGGATTCCGGATTAATAAGGTTCGAAATGTATTGATAGTTAAGCTGAATATGAAGGTATTTCAGGCTTTCATCAGTATCAGTCCATAGTAGAGCTCTGCTTTTCTGAGGAGAATAATGAAGAATATACTGGTTCTTATTAAATAAAAATGAAGTGTTGCAGTCATCAGCCTTTAAATGAATATCTGAGCTTAATAAAAAAAGAAGATTAAAACTTGAAAGGCTTTCAAAAAGATAGGATCCTGAAACCTTTTCTGAATCAGATCCATCTTGCATCATAATTTCAATATTCTCTGATTTGAAGATCATCTTAATTTTCTGTTGATTCCCCATACAACACATTTTTACGATCATAATACGGTTTAAAGCACTTTTAACAGGATAACTAAAAGTTGGAAAATGATAACCCAGAATTAATTACGTAAAGTACTTTTGCGCAAAATTAAATTAAATTTAGAATAAATAAAAATAATATTAATGGTTGGAGATTTATATTTTGCAGTACGAAACCTTGGATTAGGGCTATTGCTGATGGTGGGAGGTACATTGAATGCGCAGCAAAGCTGTTCTAATGCGACCCCGGGGAGTACTACTGGAGATTTGGGATGTGTTAGTTTTACTTATCGAGGGCAGTCGGTTATTTATACTACAGTAAGAGCAGCAGATGGAAATGTCTGGTTGCAGCAAAATCTTGGAAGTGAAAGAGTGGCCGGATCCTCGGATGATGAAAAATCTTATGGAGATTTGTTTCAATGGGGAAGATGGGACGATGGGCATCAATTGAGAAATTCTGCCACAGTATCTTCACCTACCAATAATACTCCGGATGGACTGCAGGGAGCTGGAGCTTTTATCACAGGTTCTCCAGAATGGTGGAATTCTAACGGTGCAGAAGATAAATGGATAGGAACTGGGTTGGCAGATATTACAGAAACAGTAGGAGTAGATCCTTGTAAGGCAATTGGTTCAGGCTGGAGGCTTCCTTCTCAGACAGATTGGGGAAATGTTGTTCAGGCAGAGAATATTATTTCTTCTGTAAAGCTTATGGTGGGAATTTAAAGTTGCCAATGGGAGGTTATCGTGGGTCAGATGGAGGCTTTACGTTTGTAGGAAAAAGAGGATATTTCTGGAGTTCTACGCCTACTGGAATCGGAGGGAAGTATTTGTATATCGGAGGGGTAGTGAATGCCGCTGCTGGAGCACCACGAGGTCAGGGCGCATCAGTGAGATGTATTAAAGCTGACTTCGAGCTTGGGGTCTCAGATGCTTATTTGAAAAAACACACAGTTGATGTATATCCAAATCCCGTCAAAGGAGTTCTTTCGGTTAAAAGTGAATCTGAAATTAAAGAAATAAAGATTATAAACACGATAGGACAAAGTGTAGTTGCTTCATTATCAAATAATAATATTGATATGAATAGACTGCCCAAAGGGATCTATATGATAGAGTTAAAATTAAAAAACGGAGAGTCAGTTGTAAAGAAAATTATGAAAGATTAAATTTTTTAACATTTGAATCAATATATCTGATTGATTTCCGTTACATACGATATAGTTCATTACAATTACTTTTATTGAAAGGCTCATGGAATTTTTTCATGAGCCTTTTTTGTTATTTATTGAATCAAAATAAAATAAAATCAACACGGTAAAGAGAAATTAATATTATATTCGATAAAAATAAAGACATGAAAAAGTTTTATTCTGTTGTTTTGATGTTCATTACAATGGTGGTTTTTGGGCAGATCAACTATACGATTTCTCCTCAGCCATTTAATGAAACAGATGCCATTACGTTAACGATTCCCGGAAATCAGATTGATGAATCGGCTTGGGGAGTCACCAATAATTCAATTTATATCTGGTCATGGTCTTTTGATACCAACTATCAGAATAGCCAGGATTGTCCTACCAACGGAAGCTGGACCAATTCCAATGACTTAAATAAACTTAGTTATAACCCCGGAACAGACAGTTATTCGTTAGTATTAACGCCAACGGCTTTCTTCGGAAGAATGGGAATCGGAAGATTTGGGTTTTTAATAAAAGATAAAACAGGCGCACATCAGACTTCACCGGATATTTTTGTCAATGTAGGCGTCTTAAACTTAAACTTAACTAATCCTGCTTCGAATAGTCTTACAACAGTTCCAACAGGAAATTCCATCAATATTACAGCAAGCACAAATGTTAACGCTACTTTTCAGCTTAAAGCTAATGGAATAGTAGTAAACTCTGTTTCTACACCTTCCCAGTCTTATTCCTATAATTATACGGTTTCACAGGATGCCAATATGGAATTGATTGCAACAGAAGGAGGAAGCACCAAAAGTTCAACATTTATGCTGCAGGTTCCCCGAAATGTAATTTCTGAAACCATTCCGAATTGGATCAGACAGGGAATAAATTATAATCCAACAGATCAAACTAAAGTGGGGCTTGCTCTGTATGCTCCTCATAAAAATTTTGTTCATGTAATTGGAAGTTTCAATAATTGGATAGTGAATGATACTTACCTGATGAAAAGAGATACCACCAATCCTGATCTTTACTGGATCGAATTGAACGGCTTGACTCCACAACAACTGTATACATTTCAATACAGAACAAATGATATGAAAAAAGTGGCCGATCCTTACTCGCCTCAGATTCTATCTTCTTATGATGATCCATGGATCTCGGCGGCTACTTATCCTAATCTTCCTGCATTTCCTGCGGGGCAAAGCTTTGAAGTTTCAACATTCAAAACAGGGCAAGTGCCTTATAGTTGGCAAGTAAGCAATTTTCAAAGGCCAGCTAAGGAAGATCTTGTAGTATATGAGTTGCTGTTAAGAGATTTTACACAGGAAAAAAACTGGCAGTCTTTGATTAATAAAATTACCTATCTAAAGAACCTAAAGATCAATGCCATTGAATTATTGCCTATCATGGAGTTTGATGGTAATCTTTCGTGGGGATACAATACATCTTTTCATTATGCCTTAGATAAAGCATATGGAACTCCTGAAAAATTCAAAGAATTTGTTGATCTCTGCCATCAGAACGGAATCGCAGTTATTCTGGATGTAGCCTTTAATCATGCGACCGGACGTTCTCCTTTAGTGAGACTTTGGAATATAGATCCAGATGGAGATGGTTACGGTGATGTGGCTCCAGATAATCCTTACTTCAATCAGGTTCCTAAGCATTCCTATAATGTGTTCAACGATTTTAACCATACAAGTCCTTCAACGCAATATTACGTTGAAAGGTGTCTTCAGCAGTGGCTGACAGAATATCATATTGACGGATTCCGTTGGGATTTGACGAAAGGGTTCACTCAGAACTGTTCTGAAAATGATGAAAACTGTACCAATGCCTATCAGCAGGACAGAGTGAATATTATGAAGAACTATGCAGACAGACAATGGGCATTTGATCCGAATTCGTATATGATATTTGAACATCTGGGAACCGATGCTGAAGAACAAGAATGGGCTAATTATAGAGTGGCAGAAGGGAAAGGAGTGATGCTATGGAACAAACAGACTGAGCCTTATAATCAAAATACGATGGGCTATAGTGAAAATAGCAACTACGATCGTATGAATCATAGTCTTCATGGTTTTACCAATAGGCATGCTATAGGATATGGTGAAAGCCATGATGAAGAAAGGTTGATGTTTAAAAATCTTGCCTATGGAGCAGTTAACGGTAATTATAGCGTTAAAAACCTGAATACAGCTTTAGAAAGAATGAAAACTTTTGGAGCTACCTTCTTTACCATTCCTGGGCCGAAAATGATCTGGCAGTTTGGAGAGTTGGGTTATGAATTCAGTATCAACAGATGTGCAGATGGAAGCATAAACAACGGATGCAGAACAGATGAAAAACCTATAGCTTTCACATTAGGATATGATACTGATGTGAATAGAAAGGCTGTTTATGATACTTGGGCCAAAATTATTGATATCAGAAATACAAATCCGGTATTTAAATCCAAGACCTATAGTATAGAATCAAATAATCTTGCGAATGATCCTAATGGATTGATTACAAGGATTTATGTATATGACAGCACTATCAATGGCATGAAAAATGTGGTAGTTCTTGCTAATTATTCCACCTCTGTACAAAATGTTGTGCCTTATTTCCCTTATGTCGGGCAATGGAAAAACCTGATGGATGATACCATTTCAAATTTTAGCTCTACTACAGCTCCTATTACTTTGCAGCCAGGAGAATTCAGGATCTTTGGTAACTATGCCGGAGCTCTGTCAACCTCTGATGTAAATGCTGTTAACAAATTATCTCTTCAGATTGCCGATAATCCGATAAAAAATGGTTCTGTACAATTAATTTTTAACAAAGCTAAAAATGGAGAAATTACCATCTTCGACATCAGTGGTAAAAAACTGGATACATTCAAGCTGGATAAAGAGAATGGTATTTTTGAACGAAAGATCAATTATCCACCGGGAACTTATCTGGTTCATCTGAAATCAGAAACCGGAATGGCGGTTCAAAAGATGATCGTAAAATAAATACAAAGGGCAAATCAATAGATTTGCCCTTTTTTTCTTAAGGGGAATGAGTGTTTTTTGCAGATTTGAAAAATTAGTCTACCTTTGCACTAGATTTATCAAGAAAGGTGGAGGGATTTGGCCCAATGAAACCTTAGCAACCTACATGATTCCAGAAATGTAAAGGTGCTAATTCCAACCCGAAAGGGGAGATAAGTGAAGTCAATATTTCTTATATGAATTCCATTTTCTTGAAGTCTTGTATTGCTGCAGAATAACCTGCGGAAGAATATTATTAATTGGCAAGAACAAAGATGAAAAAATTAAGCACAGCAGTATTACTGCTAGGGACAATTTTGGTTGCTGCCCAGGAGCAGGAAGAAAAAGGAAAACAAATCGAAGACATTATCATCGTCGGAAACCGTAACGTCAAAAGAACAAAACTGGAGACCCCAGTTCCTGTAGATGTAATTAATATTGATAAAGTTCAGAGGTCATCTCCACAAATGACGGCTCAGGATCTCCTTAATTATGTGATTCCTTCATTTAATTCAGTAAGACAATCTGCTTCTGATGGGACAGAACATATTGATCCTGTAACATTACGAGGAATGGGACCAGATCAGGTGCTGGTATTGCTTAACGGGAAAAGAAGGCATACAACCTCACTGGTAAATTATCAGAATACCGTCGGGAATGGATCTGTAGGAACAGATTTAAGTACGATTCCTGTTATTGCCATTGAAAAGATTGAAGTGTTAAGAGATGGTGCAGCAGCTCAATATGGTTCAGATGCCATTGCCGGCGTCATTAATATTATTCTAAAAAAGAATGCAGGTGCTTCAGCAAGTTTAACCTATGGATTAAGTGGAAGAAATGATGGTGATACCTATCAGGCAGGAGTAAATTACGGAACTTCTTTAGGGAAAAGTGACGGATTTATCAATCTTTCATTGCAATTAAGCCACAGAGGAAAAACAACGAGAACCCAAAATCATGATCTTGATATTTTTGGAAATAACTTTGCTTATGAATTTGCAGATAATCCTGCTGTTGCAAGACAAAATGATGATGATGAGCTTAGGAAAAGAGGATTGACAAGAGACGATTTTAATTTCCAGATCGGAGATGCTCAGATCAGACAGGGACAATTGTTTTTCAATTCAGAATATCCCCTGAATGATAACTTTAAATTCTATTCCTTTGGAGGGTTCAGTATTAAGGAAGGGAAAGGATATGGCTTCAGAAGACTTCCCAATGAGGGTTTTAATATTGTTAAAGAAATATATCCTAATGGTTTTCAGGCAATCCTGAATTCTCAGATTTATGATATCTCTTACGCTGTTGGGGCAAAATATAATGTCAATGACTGGCTGGTGGATCTGAGTAATACCTTTGGAAGCAATACCTTCAATTATAACGTAAGCAATACCAATAATGCTTCTTTGGGGATAAAGTCACCCACCCGTTTTTATGCTGGGGCACATAGTTTTTTGCAGAATACGGTGAATCTTGATGTTTCAAAAAAGATAAAGAACTTCAATGTTGCGTTCGGGGGAGAATTCAGATTTGAACAATATCAGATTAAAGCAGGAGATCAGGCATCTTATACCCAATATGATGTAAATGGAAATGTTGCCACAAAAGATTCTAAAGTGATCGGTGCAGGAGGTTCACAATCCTTTATTGGTTTTTCACCGGATAATGCTTTGAAAAAAGACAGGCACTCAACAGCTGTTTATGTTGATGTTTCTTATGATCTGGCTAAAAAATTGAATATTGATGCTGCTGCCAGATTTGAAAACTATTCAGATTTTGGAAGTACCCTTAACGGAAAATTGGCAGTGAGATATGAGTTTGTGAAAAATTATGCAGTAAGAGCAGCCGTAGGAACAGGATTCAGGGCACCATCGCTTCAGCAGCAGTATTTTAATAACTCTTTTGCGGATATTTCTACTTCAGGGGAGGGAATTGTAAGGAAAGGAATTTTTAATAATGACAGTCAGGCCGCACAGGTTCTCGGATTTGATAAATTAAAACAGGAAACATCCGTTAATGGAAGTGCTGGATTCACCTTACAGCCTGCTAAAGGACTTTTTATTACTGTTGATGGATATATTATTAAAGTTAAAGACAGAATTGTTATTACCAGCAACATCACAGATGCCAGACTATCTGATGTTTCAGTGGTTGGAGAAGGAAATGCAGTGCAGAGCGGTAGATTCTTTGCCAACGCCATTGATACTGAAACAAAAGGAGTAGATGTAGTAGTTTCCTATGATTGGAAGCTGGCTGGCGGAAACTTGAATGTCAATCTGGCTGGAAATTATACCGAAACTAAAATCACAAATTTTCACTTTCCGGAAAACCTGGGAACTCCTCAGAATGAATTCTTTGGCCCCGATCAGATCAATATTATTGAAACTTTATCACCTAAAACAAAAGCTTCATTGGGACTAACTTATGGAATAGGGAAATTCAATTTTCTCGTGAGAAATACCTATTTTGGCCAAGTGATAAGAGATGGGTATCCTTTTGGAGAAGTCCAGAAATTTTCACCAAAAGTAATAACAGACATTAGTGTAGGGTATGATATTACAAAAAACATCAATTTTACGGTAGGAGCCAACAATGTATTGGATGTTTTCCCGGATCTTCAGATTTATAAGAATTCATATTATGGAGTATTCAAGTATGCGCCGGTTCAGATGGGTACATTGGGAAGCTATTTCTTTGGAAGGCTTAATTTTAATTTTTAATAAATAAATGAGTACTGCTTCACATCAGATTGGCTGGAAAACAGCCGCAGCCATTGTCGTTTCCAATATGATAGGAACAGGAATCTTCACAACCCTTGGATTCCAGCTATCCGATATCACCAATACTTACAGTATTTTCCTTTTATGGATCATTGGTGGAATTCTTGCCTTGTTCGGAGCCTTTTGCTATGCCGAATTAGGTTCCCATTTTAAAGGAAATGGGGGGGATTTTATCTATCTTAAAGAAACATATCATCCTTTATTCGGATACCTTATAAGTTGGATTTCTCTGATTATCGGATTTTCCTCACCCGTGGCGCTAGCAGCTTTGGCTATGTCAAAATATCTTTCTGTATTTGATTATTCTTTTGGAAATGGCTTTGCAATTGCCGCTATATTTTTAGTCGCTATTACCTTGTCATTCAGTTTAAAGACTTCAAGCCGGTTCCATAATTTTTTTACGTTCATCAAGATTGCCTTTATTATTGTTCTGGTGATTCTGGGAGTAGGATTATCAAACTCACCACAAATTGGGAATAGCCTGAACTTCAGTGACAGCTGGCAGAATGAGATAATGCTTCCTGCCTTTGCTACCTCACTGGTTTTCGTTACCTATTCCTACACCGGATGGAATTCAGCCTCCTATATTGCCGGAGAAATAAAAGATGTTCAGAAGAGTCTTCCTAAATCACTGATTATAGGAACTGTTTTTGTGACCGTAAGTTATATTCTGGTCAACTACATTATGCTGAAACATGCTCCGGTAAGTCAATTGGCAGGGAAAGAGGATGTAATGGGTGAGGCAGCTGTGAATATGCTTGGACTTTCCTTTGGGAAAATTGTAAATATTTTTATTGCATTACAACTGGTGGCAACAATCAGTGGATATTTATGGGTAGGATCAAGATTAACCCAGGCTTTTGCAAAAGAAACCCGTATCTGGAAACCTCTTTCCGTAGGGAACAAAAAAGGAATTCCGGTAAGAGCCATCTTTGCTCATGCAATTATTGCAACGATCATTATTTTGACCGGAAGTTTCAAGGAAATTTTTGTTTACACTGCATTTATCCTTCAACTATTTGCCAGTTTAGCGATTTCAACAGTGTATTTCCTTAAAAAGAAAGATCGAAAAATATTTAAATCCAATGCCTTCTATATTTTCCCCACTGTTTTCTTATTATTCAGTGCTTATATTCTGTACTTTACCTTTATTCATAACCCTAAAGAAAGTTTAATCGGATTAGGAATTATTGCTGTAGGGCTCATTTTATATTGGATTGACAGAAGCCTTTCGAAAGAAGGTTAAAAAGTATATTGAAAACATAAAAAAGCGGATCGGCCAATTTGTAAATACATCTTTTTATCATTTTATTCCCTTGATCCCTAATGCTCAAAAATTTATACTTTAATTTTGAATTTATAATCCTTATCTTTGCACCCACAAAAATTCGACAATGTCTAAATCATTAATTCCAAAATTAGAAGCTATAAAACAAAGATATAATGAGGTTGCAGACCTTATTATACAGCCTGATGTCATTTCAGACCAAAAAAGATATTCTTCTTTGAACAAAGAATATAGTGATTTGGGAAAAATTGTAAGAGTTTACGATCAGTATAAAGGTGCTTTAGACAGCATCGAGGAATCTGACGAAATTATTGCGGATGGCTCAGATAGAGATCTTGTAGATCTTGCAAAAGAAGAGAAACTGGAAGCGCAGTCCAAAATTCCTGGATTAGAAGAAGAGCTTAAGGTGCTATTGATTCCTAAAGATCCTGCCGATGACAAAAACGTTATCGTTGAATTACGTGCCGGAACAGGAGGTGATGAAGCTGCTATCTTTGTAGAAGACGTGTACAGAATGTATACCATGTATTTCAAAACAAAAGGATGGAGACATGAAGTAACAGATTCTAACGAAGCTGCCAAAGGATACAAGGAATTGATCATGAAAGTGGAGGGAGAAGGAGTATATGGAATCATGAAATTCGAATCCGGAGTGCACCGTGTACAACGTGTACCGGAAACAGAATCTCAAGGTAGAGTTCACACATCTGCCATTACAATAGCTGTTTTACCGGAAGCGGAAGAAGTAGACTTTGAACTGAACCCTGCCGATATTGAAATGCAGACATCGCGTTCAGGAGGTGCCGGAGGTCAGAACGTAAACAAGGTTGAGACGAAAGTACAATTGACTCACAAACCTTCAGGGTTGGTAGTCGTTTGTCAACAGGCTCGTTCTCAGCTGGCAAACCGTGAATTGGCAATGGAAATGCTAAGAACTAAGCTATACGATATCGAACTTCAAAAAGTACAAGGAGATATTGCAGCACAACGTAAATCTATGGTTTCCACAGGTGACCGTTCTGCAAAAATTAAAACGTACAACTATCCACAAGGAAGAGTAACAGATCACAGAATCAACAAATCAATGTATAATCTGGATGCTTACATGAATGGAGATATTTCTGAAATGATTGATGCCGTAATTATGGCTGAGAATGCAGAAAAAATGAAGGGAGAAGAAGAAAACTACTAAGAGTTTCAAAAAAATATAATAAAGCCTCTGATTTTTTCAGAGGCTTTTCTTTTCAACATACAATGAATTCAAATTATTAAACTATGAAAAACTACAAAATTATTTTTTTACTGTTACTCACGATGATGGGGCAGCAGCTTACAGCACAGACAGAAGTAAAGAAACCAAAAGAAGTATTTGAACTCTTCTTCGGATCTTTTTTGAATAATGATGAAGCTACCCGTCTTAAGCTGAATTATTATCTGAGACCTACTGTTGAAGGGAAAGATGCTTTTGACATCAACTTTAAGGAAAATGCAGACGCAATGGTAAAATCAAGTGCAGAAGGTTTTCTTTCCGTATTTCCTAAAGCGGCTGCTTCAGCTTGTCAAAAAGAAGCAGAAGATTATTTCAAAGTTTTATTTACTAATTTCAGGAATGCTAAGCTTACCATTAAGAGTATTAACGTTGTTCAGAATGAATATATAGAAGACCAGAAAATTGCTGAGGTGAAGTATACAGTAAGCTTTAAAGTGCCGGCTACTCCAACGCCGGAACCTAATGTAGAGCCTAAAAAAGTAAAAGCTGATGATCTGAAAAAATATATACTTCAAATGACTCAGAATCTTAGCAATGCTGATAAAACAATCACTACAGACCAGGAGTTTAGTCTATATGAGCTGAAGGAAGGCGATAAAATCTACTACTGGAACGGAAGTCCGGATCAAATTGTAACCAATCTTACCGATTTCTATTTTGATAGCTTATAATCAGTGATGGGTTGACTAATAGCTCATTAAATAATTAAAAGTCTCAGAAAATTGAGACTTTTTTTATTTCACATACTTTATGTATTTTTGATAAAAACTGTTCAGTATGAATTTTAAACCTATGTTATTAACGGCTGGAGTTCTGTTTTCAGCATCTTTTTACTCTCAAACAATGAATTATCCAAAAGCATTAAAGGGTGCTCAAACCGATACTTATTTTGGAACCGCAGTTTCAGATCCGTACAGAGATCTTGAAAATGATTCTGATGCCACTAAAAAATGGGTAGATGAAGAAGTTGCGTATAGCCAGAATTACCTTTCAAAAATTCCTTTCAGAGATAAAATCAAAAGCCAATTGAAAGACATCTGGAATTATGAGAAAATTTCAGCCCCTTTCAAAGAAGGAGATTATACCTATTATTCAAAGAATGATGGATTACAGGCACAATCTGTTTTGTACAGAACCAATAATAAGACCAAGACTACAGAAGTATTTTTAGATCCGAATAAATTTTCAGAAAAAGGAACTACCTCGTTATCTAACCTTTCTTTCAACAAAAAAGGAAATCTTGCAGCGTATTCTATTTCAGAAGGCGGAAGCGACTGGAATAAGATCATTATTATTGATGCTGTTACCAAAAAACAGATTGATGAAACCTTAGTCGATGTAAAATTCAGTGGAATTGCATGGCAGAATGATGAAGGATTCTATTACTCAAGCTATGATAAACCGAAAGAAGGAACAGTGCTTTCCGGAATGACAGATAAGCATAAAGTGTATTTTCATAAGTTGGGAACTAAACAATCTGAGGATAAGCTGATCTTCGGTGGAGAAAAGACTCCAAGAAGATATCTGGGAGCAAGTGTTTCGGATGATCAAAGATACTTGATTATCTCAGCAGCCAATGCAACCAACGGAAATGAGTTGTTTATAAAAGATTTGAAAAAAGGAGGTGACTTTGTACAAATCAATAAAGGATTTGATATCAATGCACACATTGTAGATACTCAAGGTGATGAGCTTTTCATTTCTACAGATAAAGATGCACCAAATATGCGTCTTGTAAAAACAACAATCAGCAACCCAGCTCCGGAAACATGGAAAGATGTAATTCCGCAAACGGAAAATGTATTGGGAATCTCTTCAGGTGGCGGATATTTCTTTGCAACTTATATGGTAGATGCTATAGACCAGGTAAAACAATACGATAAAGCCGGAAAACTGATCAGAGAGATTGCACTTCCTGGAAAAGGAAATATTTCAGGTTTTGGAGGAAAAGAAAAAGAGAAAGATATTTATTATTCTTTCAGCAATTATATTACTCCGGGAACTACTTACAAGTATAATGTAGATTCTGGGAAATCTGAAGTGTATCAAAAGCCAAAAGTGAAATTCAATCCGGATGATTATGTTTCTGAGCAAGTATTCTATACTTCTAAAGATGGAACAAAAGTACCGATGATGATCAATTATAAGAAAGGTACTAAGCTTGATGGTAAAAACCCAACTATTTTATATTCTTATGGTGGATTCAATATCAGTTTACAGCCGTCTTTCTCAGTAGTGAACGCGATCTGGATGGAAAATGGAGGTATCTATGCTGTACCAAACATCCGTGGTGGTGGTGAATATGGTAAAAAATGGCATGATGCCGGAACAAAAATGCAGAAAAGAAATGTTTTTGAAGACTTTATTGCTGCAGGAGAATATTTGCAAAGTAAAGGCTATACTTCAAAAGAATATATGGCGCTTTCAGGAAGATCGAACGGAGGTTTATTGGTAGGAGCAACGATGACTTTACGTCCTGACTTGGCAAGAGTAGCCTTCCCAGGAGTTGGCGTATTGGATATGTTAAGATATAACAAGTTTACAGCAGGTGCAGGTTGGGCTTATGACTACGGAACAGCAGAAGACAACAAAGAAATGTTTGAATATTTGAAATCTTATTCACCTGTACACAACGTAAAAGCAAAAACATGTTATCCATCTACCATGATTATCACGAGTGATCATGATGACAGGGTAGTTCCTGCTCACTCCTTCAAGTTTGGTGCAGAGCTTCAGGAAAAACAAGCTTGTAAGAATCCTATTTTGTTAAGAATTGAGAAGAATGCAGGCCATGGCGCTGGAAGATCAACAGATCAGGTGATTGGTGAAAATGCAGATCTGATATCATTTGCTTTGTATGAGATGGGAATAAAGAAATAGTGCTTAAAAAGTAAAATATTTAAGAAACGGCTAATTTTATTAAAAGTTAGTCGTTTTTTTGTGTTTAGTTATGTTTATAATTCTTATTTTTATCGCGGATATTTAAAGTTTATTAATTCTAGATTAATTAAGTAATTATGAAAAAAAGAATTTTACTAGTTTGTGCATTGGCAGCAGGGCTGTCTAGCTTTAATGCACAGAGGTGGACGCCAGCCTCACAAAAGACGTCTGAAATCAGAAAAGAAGTAGAGGTTCAGTATTCTTATAGAATAGATTTACAATCCCTTAGGAATACTTTAAAAGGAGCTGTAGAAACAGGAAAAGGAGCTCAGGCAGTCATTGTTTCTCTACCTACAGCAGAAGGAAAAATTGAACAATTTGCTGTATATAGTGATCCTGTAATGGAGAAATCTTTAGCAGATAAATATCAGTTAGGTTCTTATGTTGGAGTAGGCGTGGACGATCCAGGTAAATACTTAAGATTCAGTACTTCTCCTACAGAAATACAATCCATGATTATTAAAGATGGAAAATTCCAGTTTATAGAGCCTATTACTAAGGATAAGCAAGTATATGGAGTTTTCTATAAAACAAACAGAACGGAAGGAGAACACGGGTTTGATTGTTCTACAGACGAAAAAAACCTGAAAGATATAAAAGGGTTAGAGGCGAACGGAAAAAAAAATCTTTCTAATGTAGGGATTACAAGCAGACCTTCAAGCACAAAATTCAGAACTTATAGATTAGCTATTTCAGTTACAGGAGAATATACACAATATTTTATGAATCTGGCGGGTGTACCAGCTACAGCTACAGATGATGAGAAGAGAGCTCCTGCACTTGTAGCAATCAATAACACGATGAGCCGTGTAAATGGAGTATTCCAAAAAGATTTTGGAATCAAATTGCTTGTTCAGAATTTTCCAAGTGTTATTTATACTGATCCAACTGCTGATCCATATTCTGCTGCTGATGCAGGATCTGCTGGCGCATGGAATCTGGAACTTCAACAAGCATTGACAGCACAGGTAACCAATGCGAATTACGACATTGGTCATTTATTTGGTGCTGCAGGAGGTGGAGGTAACGCTGGATGTATAGGATGTATATGTGTTGATCCTACTACAGCGACTCCAAAAGGGAAAGGATCAGGATTTACTTCTCCATATAGCGCAATCCCAAGTGGGGATTCATTTGATATCGATTATGTTGCTCACGAAATGGGACACCAATTAGGAGGAAATCATACCTTCTCCAATGTGTCTGAAGGAAGTGGAGCTAACGTAGAACCGGGTGGAGGAACTACCATTATGGCCTATGCCGGAATTACAAGTGATAATGTTCAATCGGCTTCTGATGCTTATTTCCATTATAAGTCTATTGATCAGATTTTAACCAACTTGGAAGGAAAGCCTGAAACATGTGGTACTTCAACTCAGATTACAACCAATACCCCACCTGTAATAGCTGCACCAACAGCTTATACAGTCCCTTTAGGAACAGCATACTATCTTGAGACATCTGCTACAGATGCAGAAGGAGATGCCCTTAATTATACATGGGAACAAAATGATAGCGTAACAAACCTGGCATCAATCTCCGGGGATAGCGGATGGGGATATAACCCTCAAGGTGCTTTAACAAGATCCCGTTTCGGAACAGCTAGTGGAAGAAGGTACTTCCCAAGTTTCCCATTAGTTATGAACGGAATTTTAACGAATAGAACAGATCCCGCAAATCCTGTAAACACGAATTGGGAAACGGTATCTTATATTCCTAGAACTCTACGTTATGCAATAACTGTAAGAGATCAGAATGCTCAGAATCCAATGTTGTCTTCTACAGAGGTGAATACAGTTATCGGAGCTGATGGACCATTTAAATTTAACGGTCTTACAACATCTTCAGTTTTGTATAAAAATGCAAATAACGTTATCCAATGGGAAGTTGCGAATACAAATAATGCGCCCTATAACTCACCAAACGTAAAAATAGATTATACTGCTGATAATGGTGCTACATGGACGGATCTTATTGCTTCTACTCCTAACACAGGAAGCTATACTGCTCAGATGCCAACTACGATTACTACGCCAATCAAGTTAAGAATATCTTCTATTGGAAATGTATTCTATGCTGTTTCACCTGCAATTACTGTTGCTGATGCACCTACTTCTACTACAGCTGCTCCAGTTGGAGTTTCAACAATAGGAACAGAGATATTCAAAACTACAGCAAGAGTGTCTTGGAATAGTGTACCTGGTAGCACTTACTCTATCAATTATAGAAAAGTAGGAGCTTCAAACTGGTTAAATGCAACAAGCCCAACAAACTCAGTGCAGTTAACAGCACTTGAAGATGAGACTAACTACGAAGTACAAGTGGCTGCTGTGGTAAACTCTGTTGCTGGAGCATTCTCTAATACATATGCATTCAAAACAAAAGGCTTGACAACAGGTGTTGACTATTGTATTGTCAATAGCGGAACATCTTATGTAGGAGCCATCAGAAGAGTAACAGTATCTAACATTCTTTATGATGATAGCTCATTAAGATCATACAAAGATTTATCTCAAGATCCGACTAAAATTATAAACCTTGTTCAAGGTAGCCCATATGACCTGACTCCTGTAGTTAGACAATCATATAGTAATGGATCTGTTCCTCTTAATCTTTCTGTATGGATTGACTATAATAGAAACGGAACATTTGAAGCATCAGAAAGAGTAATTTCTGTTGGCGGAACGTTCCTAATGGAAGTGTTACTTTTGGACCACAGAACTTTATTGTTCCTACTACTACTTACTTTGGGGATAAGTTGTTAAGAATGAGGGTGATCTCTAAGTATAATACAGCAGCATTAACCAATCCATGTGGAACTATTACATCTGGTGGTGGTGGTGTTATGGACTTCTCTGTAAAAATTACAGGAACGTTAGGAACAGACGAAGTAAGAGGTACAAAAGCATCTTCAGAAGTTTCTCTTTATCCAAACCCTGCAGATACTTTCGTAGAAGTTAAAAACCTTACAGGTAAAGCAGATTACAAAATCTACTCTGCTGACGGAAGATTAATTCAGGAAGGTCAGATTGACGGACAGAGAATTAATGTTGCTTCATTAATCAAAGGAATGTATGTTGTTACAATCAAAGATGATAAAAACACTTACAATACAAAACTTATTAAAAAATAATAAGACCAGATAATTTGCAAAAAGGCCGGGCATTTGCCCGGCCTTTTCTTTAGGTAACGTTCATAAAAACTGATTGTTAACAGAAGTTTCGTGTTTCGTTCAAAAAAATTAACTTTACGGAGACAAAAATTATTGGAATGCGAAAAACAATTTCTGTGAAAAAGCCTGATTTTAATGTATTACCTCTGGAAAGAGAAGTTTACAACTTTGAAAAAGACGGACTGGAACTTAAATCATCCTATGAAAAAAAGGATGTAAAAGATGAAACATTAACACAGACTTCTCCGGGAATTGAACCTTACCTGAGAGGCCCGTATTCCACCATGTATGTTCAAAAACCATGGACGATCCGTCAGTATGCCGGGTTCTCCACAGCGGAAGAATCCAATGCCTTTTACAGAAGAAATCTTGCTGCAGGACAAAAAGGTCTTTCCGTAGCCTTTGACCTTGCTACACACAGAGGATATGATTCTGACCACGCAAGAGTAGTAGGAGACGTAGGAAAAGCTGGTGTTGCCATCGATTCAGTGGAAGATATGAAGATATTGTTTAATGAAATTCCATTAGATCAGATCTCTGTTTCTATGACCATGAATGGTGCTGTACTTCCAATTCTGTCTTTCTATATCGTAGCAGCAGAAGAACAAGGTGTAAAACAGGAGCTGCTTTCAGGAACGATTCAAAACGATATTCTGAAAGAGTTTATGGTAAGAAATACCTATATCTACCCACCCGCTCCATCCATGAAGATCATTGCCGATATTTTTGAATATACTTCACAGAACATTCCGAAATTTAACTCTATTTCTATTTCAGGATATCATATGCAGGAAGCAGGAGCCACCCCGGTATTGGAGATGGCTTACACCCTGGCAGACGGTCTGGAATATGTAAGAACAGGAATTAAAGCAGGAATGAATGTAGATGATTTCGCCCCTCGTTTATCATTTTTCTGGGCGATTGGTATGAATCACTTCATGGAAATTGCTAAAATGCGTGCTGCAAGATATATCTGGACTCATCTTTTAAAACAGTTTAACCCTCAGAATCCAAAATCTTTAGCTTTAAGAACCCACTCTCAAACCTCAGGGTGGTCATTAACGGAACAAGAACCTTTTAATAATATTACAAGAACTGCTATTGAAGCATTGTCTTCAGCGTTAGGAGGAACACAATCACTCCATACCAATGCATTGGATGAAGCCATTGCTCTTCCTACTGACTATTCAGCCAAAATTGCAAGAAATACACAGATCATTCTTCAGCAGGAAAGCGGAATATGCGATGTCGTAGATCCAATGGGAGGAAGTAACCTTGTAGAAAGCCTTACTCAGCAGATGATTGAAGAGGCGATGAGGTATATTGATGAAGTAGAGCAGGAAGGAGGAATGACGAAAGCAATTGAAGCAGGTATTCCAAAAATGAGAATTGAAGAAGCTGCTGCTAAAAAGCAAGCCAAGATCGATAGTGGTGAGGAATTTATTATTGGAGTAAACTCATTTAAATCCTCATTAAAACAAGATGGAATCGAGATTCTGGATATTGATAATACAGAAGTTCGCAGAAAGCAAATAGAACGATTAAATACCATCAAAGAAGAGAGAAATGCTGACGCAGTAACAGAAATTCTAAATGAAATCCGAGAAAGTGCAAAAACAGGAAAAGGAAACTTGTTAGCACTGTGTATTGAGGCGGCAAGAAGAAGAGTTACCCTTGGTGAAATGAGTGATGCTATGGAAGAAACCTTCGGAAGATACAAAGCAAACATTAAAACAATATCTGGAGTATACGCTATGAATGCCGGAAAAAACGAATACTTTGAAAAAGCTCTTCATCTGACTCAGAAATTTGAAGAAGAAGAAGGACGCCGCCCAAGAATCATGGTCGCTAAAATGGGACAGGATGGGCACGACAGAGGAGCAAAAGTAGTAGCAACAGCATTTGCTGATATGGGGTTTGATGTAGATGTGGCTCCATTATTCCAAACACCGGAAGAAGTAGCGAAACAAGCCGTAGAAAACGACATTCACATTCTGGGAGTATCTTCATTGGCTGCCGGACATAAAACATTAGTTCCTCAAGTAGTAGGAGAATTGAAAAAGCTGGGAGCAGATGATGTGGCCATAGTAGTAGGTGGAGTAATT
This sequence comes from Chryseobacterium tructae, assembly GCF_030409875.1. Lineage (NCBI taxonomy): Bacteria > Pseudomonadati > Bacteroidota > Flavobacteriia > Flavobacteriales > Weeksellaceae > Chryseobacterium > Chryseobacterium tructae. Next base: position 91,323 of record NZ_JAUFQR010000001.1, read on the forward strand.
CCACAACAGGATTATGAATTCCTTTATGCTAATGGTGCTGACTTCATTTTTGGCCCCGGAACCAACCTTCCAAAATGTGCCGTAGAAATTTTAGAGAGATTATTAGCTCAGTCCGCTGACTAATCCTTCTGTTCAATAATAAACAAGGCTGTTTCAAAATTTGAAACAGCCTTTATTTTTACTTTTTCTGAACAATTTTACCGTCATCCATAATCTGATAATGAGTTTTAGTTATCCTTTGACTATTTCCGTCAATCTTATGATCTGTAGTTACAGTAACTTCACCTGTTTTATTAATGGCATAACTGCTGAATTCCTCCTTCTTATCATCTTTTCCGGGATCAAACCAAATCCCTTCTACATAGGCTTCGCCAACGATGCTGTTATTCAATACGGTAAGCAGATAATAACGGTAATCAAAATCTCCGCAATCCATAGGGACAAGAATCAATTCAATATTTTTATATTTCGTTAAAGGAAAATATCGGAACGTTGGCTCTCCACAGCTGTACTGCTGGGAGCCTTCCAAAGCAAGATCAGTTTCGATAAACTTTACATCTACCTGAGGAAGACTTTCAATAGGTAAGCTATAAATACCTTGCTTTAAAAGAGATTCTACCTGAATGGGTTCGCCTTTGCTTTTTCTCCATTTTTCTAAAGAAATGTATTCTCCGGAGACAGGCTCTAAAATTTCCAAAACAGCACACTGGCTACTGGAAGCATGGAAAATATGATATGTTTCAAAACGATCTGGCCCATTATAACCTACGGAAATAGAATAATCCCAGCCGTTATTTACTTTTGTGCTGTCTACAAGAAAACCGATTTTACCCTTTCCTTGGGTTTGTGAATCCAGAAACTTTGCCTGATCTTTTATTTCCTCCAAATCAAGAATTTTTTCCATGAAATTCGTAGAGAAACAGCCTTTTTCTGATACTTTTATTACCTCCTTTTTTACAGGTTCTTCTTTCTTGCATCCTATAAAAAGCATTGGAAGTAAGGTCAATAAAACTTTATACATAAAACTCTTTTTTCACAAAAATAAGATTTAAATAATTGATGATTAAAAAAATAATTCTATATTTGCACCTGAAAATCAAGTTTAACCAATTAAAAACAACGAAGCAATGTTCAGAACAAATCAGAATTCTACAGTTGGATTGCCCCTTATGGTGGTAAGGCTTCGCGGTTTGGTACATTCTTAGAATAATAGTACAATACAATATCAAAACCCGAAGTCGTAAAGATTTCGGGTTTTTTATTGCGCAATATTTCAAACTCTAGTTTCCCCGAAATTTTTTTAAGTGTTATTAAGAACAAGATAGCTGAGGTTTATACCTAAAACTATGATTGTTCATCATTATTAATTTATTCAACTAATGTTTTAGTTGATAAAAAGGATAGATTAAGTGCAAATCCTATATTTTGGATGTTGTCTCTGATATCCTGTGTCTTACATGGAAAATGATAATCTTCTGTCTTACCGGCTGAGAAGCCTGCGAAGCAGAAAAAGAACAATAAAAAAAGATGTAGAAAAACAGATAAGAAGAAAGTATCAACGTAGTAATAAACTTTGTGATATCAAAAGAAATATCCCATGGATACCCTTAGAGAAACCTTATCAGAAAGGATTTGTAAGATTCTTCGCCGTTAGGGAAGATGTAATGAGATCCAAAGACGGAGATTTCTTTGAAGGAATTTTGAAGAAGATTAATACCTATATGTATTCCGAAAGCCGCCAGTTTTTGAAAAAAAAGAAAAGATCAGGACGGAGAATATATGTTGCGAGAGCCCAGAAGCTCAAGAATATCTCTTCTTATTCATGGAACGATCCAAAGTTTGGGCTTACTTCAAGAGAAAGAGAGTATTTCCTTAAACAGGAAGAATACTGTTCTTTCCGGAAGACTTATGTGCCTTATTACGAATTCAAGGAACCCTGGAGATTTACTTTGCGTACAAGACCCAATATGATAACCCATTATAAGCCTGTTGACTTTCAATTGGAAAAGGAAATCGCAGAGCTGGGATCCTATTTGGAACAGCATAAAGTTGGGGGAATTGTCCATAAAACAATCTATGGCAGGTCATATTCATGGGATACGAAAACAGAAGATGCTGATCTTATCAAAAGCAGGAAATATAGTACCTGCACAATGTCTGCAACAGAGATTGCAGAAAGTTTTTTGGACGATGTGTCCTTTATTTAAAAACAAAAACAATGGGAAATTTAAAACTAAAAGGAAAAGATATATTAAAACTGGGCTATCCAAACAATCAGAGTGTAAATGTAGCCTTGGAAGTGATGAAGAGAAATTTTGCAACTAAAAATATCCATTATGTAAAATCTCTTTTAAAGGAAATTCTAATTCATCCGGAACAATTCGAAAAAGATTTAACCTTCGGACAAATTGCAGAAACCTTGATTTCTTCCAAAAAAACAGAAAAAAGAATGCTGAATTCACAGCGTGCAGCTTTTGAAATCTTCGGAAATAATATTTCAGAAGAAGCAAAAAACCAGTTGTACACCGCATTAAAGCTTCCCGTTTCTGTACAGGGCGCATTAATGCCCGATGCTCATAGTGGTTATGGCCTTCCGATTGGAGGTGTTTTAGCAGTAGAAAATGCAGTGATTCCTTACGGAGTAGGAATGGACATTGGCTGCAGAATGAGCCTTAGTATTTTGGATACACCCGTTTCATATCTGAACGGCGCAAGAGATAAATATGAAAAAGCTCTTGCCGAACATACGAAATTTGGAATGTATGAGACTCATAAATCTCATGTAGACCATGAAATCTTCGACAGAGATACATTTAACCTAATACCAATTCTGAGAAGACTAAAAGGAAAAGCCATCAAACAGATGGGATCTTCAGGAGGCGGAAACCATTTTGTGGAATTTGGAGAAGTGGAAATCACTGAAGAAGATCCGCAAATAGGGTTGCCAAAAGGGAAATACCTGGGAATCCTTTCACATAGTGGTTCAAGAGGATTGGGAGCTGAAATCGCTCAATATTACTCAAGAGTAGCAGTAGAACAATGTCCGTTGCCTAAAGAAGCTCAGCAATTCGCATGGTTGGATTTAAGTACACACTTAGGGTTGGAGTATTGGACGGCTATGAATCTTGCAGGAGATTATGCATCAGCCTGCCATGATGATATTCACAGAAGATTGGTAAAAGCAGTCGGTGGAAGAGTAAAAGCCCGAATCGAAAATCACCACAACTACGCTTGGAAAGAAATTCATAACGGAAAAGAAGTAATTGTTCACAGAAAAGGAGCAACCCCGGCTAATGAAAATGAATTAGGAATGATTCCGGGATCAATGACTGCCAAAGGGTTTATCGTTCGCGGAAAAGGAAATCCGGAATCTTTGAATTCGGCTTCGCATGGAGCGGGTAGAGCTCATTCAAGAGGAGAATGCAGAAGTCTCTTCACTCAGAATGATATCAAAAAAGAATTGAAGCTTAAAGATGTTACCCTTATGGGAGGAAATACAGAAGAGGCACCAATGGCTTATAAAGATATTCACGAAGTAATGAATGCACAAAGTGAATTGGTAGACATTCTGGGAACATTCCAGCCAAGAATTGTGAGAATGGATAAATAACTAAAATGATCGATTGTGATCGTTGCATTCTCTGGAAAAGCGGATGATAACTCCACCAAACCTTATAGGTTTTTAAAGCCTATAAGGTTTAATAAAACAGAGCTTACAGTAACTCATCAACAAAATCAGGTAGCTAATTAATAATCACAAAATCTTAACTAAAGAACAAAAAAATGGGAGCACCTCATAACATAAAAAGATATGGAGAACTCTGGCCTGAATTCAGAATCAGGTTAGGACTCGAAGTTTTAGAAAAATTAAAGAATAAAATTATAATATCCGGTGGATGGGCATGGCATTTCATGTCAGAAACAGGACATACTGAATATAAACATTCTCATGATCATAAAGATATTGATGTGTTTGTAAAGAAAGAAAATGTAGCAGAAGTTGTGATGCTCCTGCAGCAGGAAGGTTTTCAAAAAGTCTGGACACGATATGATCATTTACCCAGCCAGGAAAACTTTAGACGATATGAAAAAACAGTAGAACTAGAAAACGAAAAACTTCACAGAATTACCATTGATTTCTTTGAAAGAAATGATCTTGATACTGTAGACGTAAATGGATTTACAATAGTGAAGCCCGATGTTTTATTATCATTCTACAGAAATATTCATTCCAGTGATAAATGCTGGGCAGTAATGGCTGCAAAAGAATTATTAGAAAAGGGGATAGACCCTGTTGGACATCCTTTATTAAGCAAAATGCCAAAATAACAATGGAAAAATTAATACAAATCACTTCCGGAAGAGGGCCTTTGGAATGCCAGTGGGTAGTTGCCAAGGTATTGAAAACTTTTTTGGAAGAAGCAACACAAAATAAAATAGAATATGAGCTCATCCACCGTGAAAATGGAGATGAAAATTTGACCTTAAAATCCGTTACCCTCCTTTTAAAAGGAAAAGAAATAGCAGAATTTTTGAAAAGCTGGGTGGGAAGTATTTGCTGGACAGGAAAGAGTACTTTCAGAAAACTGCATAAAAGGAGCAATTGGTTTATAGGTGTTTTTGAATTGGAAAATCTGGAAAAATCTGACTTCAATGAAAAAGATATCAGATTTCAGACAACCAGAAGTCAGGGAAGCGGTGGGCAAAATGTGAATAAAGTGAATACTGCAGTTCGTGCTACCCATATTCCTAGTGGAGAGTCCGTATTTGTACAGGACTCCCGTTCCCAGCTGGAGAATAAAAAGTTGTCTATTGTCAGACTAAAAGAGAAAGTATTGTCAGTATATCTCCAGCAGCTTGAAAAGAACATGAAAGAAACCTGGAGCTCTCATCTTCAGGTACAGCGGGGAAGCCCGGTTCGTTCATTTTCCGGAACTGATTTTAAAAAGAATTATGAAAACAAGTCATTCAAAAAACAGCGGAATGCCTTGAAAAATGAACTAAAAAACTACAGAAATGACCTTAACTAAAAGTAAATATTATTTTGAGGCTCTGGACAATTATCCATATAGTCTTCCTAATTGCCTGGAAGCATTGAATTATGCCTTGTCTTACGATCCAGAAGATGCAGACAGCCTTTGTCTGATGGGAAGGATCTATAATGAGATTCTTACAGATTATGAACAGGCCAAACTCTATTTTGAGGAAGCAATGCAATATAATATGGGCAGCTTGAGTGTTCCACAGTATTATATTAAATGCCTGCTGGATAATGAAGACTTGGATGAAGCAGAAAAGCTGATTGAATACGCAATGAAGATAAAAGGAATTGATAAATGCAGAATTCTTATTCAGCAGTCGTTGCTTTTCGAAATCAGATTGGACTATAAAAAAGCAATCGAACCATTGAAAAAAGCCAGAAGCTTTGCCTACGATCAGTGTATGATTGATTTTTTGAAAAACAGAGAAAAATTTGTCAAAGCAAAAATGCCTAAAAAGCCAAAGAAAAAAGTAATTAAAAAGAAGAAGGAGACTCAATAAGTCTCCTTTTTTATTGGAAAAGTGATGATATTTTTCGTCAAATATTATTAAATCAAATAGATGTTTAATGGTCTCATTTTTAACTTGTTATTGTGCTTTTGTTTGGGGGGGAGTGAAATTTATAAAATAAAATGACAATTAAAGATGTAAGAAGATAACCTTAAAATGAGGAATGATAGCAAAATGAAGAATTGTTTTGATTTTCTTTATTTTTTTGTGGGTTTTGTTGTTGATGATGTATAAGTTGCATAGCTTAAATGTAAAATATGAATAGAAAATTATTTTTAATACCAGTTTTGACAGCGGTGTTTTTTGCCTTTGGTAAAATCAATGCTCAAAATTCTACAAAACTTATCCAGGAGTATTATCAGAAAAGCGGAAAGCTGACACAGAAGAATAATGCTGGTGATAAGGTTGGGGTAATGATTCTGAACGAAGATTTTTCAAAAAGCTTAGGAGTCAATATTGTCAACGTACAACAGACTTATGATGGTCTTAGAATGTATAATGCATTGGGAAAGGTCATTATTAAGGGAGATCAGATCATTTCTGAAAACAATGATTTCAGTAGAAATGTGGTGGTTGCCAATCAAAAAAAAATACAGGAAAGATTTTCTGAGGATTTTCTGAAACAAAAATTAGGACTTACCGGAATTTCTGAAGTAAATTATCTTCCAGATGTTTACTTTGATAAAAATGGAGTTCATGTTGTTTCAAAAGAATTATTTGTTACGGATAAAAGCTCTTCAGAAGTATGGCATATTATTGCAGATGCCAGTACCGGAGAAATTCTAAGCAAAGATAATACAACATTGAGCTGTAATTTTGAAAGCAATGAATATTCATATGCCTCAGATACTGAACAATATGGAAATAACAATGTACAGTTCCAGGATGCAGATTTACTGCCCCCAACCAATGCTTCCTATAATATTTTTCCACTTCCTGTAGAAGCCCCTACTTTTGGAGGTCGTACGATTGTTAATAATCCATGGGACTTAACCGCATCACCTGAAGGTTGGCATTCAGACGGAACTAATAACTATACTATTACAAGAGGAAATAATGTGCATGCCTATTCAGATCAGGATAATGCCGATATTCCTGGATATTCTCCTGATGGTGGAAATACATTGAATTTTAACTTTCCTTTCGCAGATGGAAGATATGATGATCCTTTTGCTTATAGAGACATAGCGATTACCAATCTGTTTTACCTGAATAATAAGATGCATGATATATTCTATAAATTTGGATTTACAGAATCTGCAAGAAATTTTCAAACCAACAATTTTGGCCTTGGAGGTCTTGGAGGTGATGCAGTAAGAGCTGAGGCTTTTGATGGTGGTGATTTAAACAACGCCAATTTCAATCCAGGATATGAAAGCACTATTTCAGGAACAACTTATGCTACGACACCAAGAATGCAGATGTACTTTTTTAACAGAGAGCAAACAAGTGCAGATCCTATTGTAAGATATCAATATAATGCTCCTGCTGCATTGGTTAACAGACCTAAAGTATTGACTGAAAGAGCTTCATTTGGGCCTATTTTTGGAGCGCCGGTAACAGGAGAGCTTACTATTTCTGTACCAGCAAATGCTTGTACCGCACCTGCAGCTGGAAGTCTTACGAATAAGATCGCCATTATGACCAGTACCGGTTGTGAATATGGGCTTAAAGTTTTGAATGCCCAAAATGCAGGAGCTATAGGAGTTATTGTTTACAGACCATCTTCTGATACTCCTATAAGTATGGGGCCAGGAACTGTTGGAACTCAGGTAACCATTCCTACTATCAATATGGGGAAAACAGAAGGGAAGTTTATGGTAGATCAGATCAATGCCGGAACTACAATAAATGCAACATTAAACTTCGATTATAGTGGATTCAGAAACTCTAGTTTTGATAACGGAATTATTGCCCACGAGTATGGACATGGTATTTCAAATCGATTGATAGGAAGAGGGTACAGCTGTCTTTCTGTAGCTATTTCAGCAGAGCAAATGGGTGAAGGCTGGTCTGATTATTTTGCACTCATGTTGACTACAAACCCTGGAGATACTTCTGCACTGGCAAGAGGAATGGGAACCTATATAACAAGAAATCCTACCACAGGAGTAGGAATGAGACCTGCTAAATATTCTCCTGATTTTGGAGTAAATAGTTATACCTATGGAAAAACAAATACTGTTAGTAATTCTCACTCCATAGGCTTTATTTGGGCTACTATGTTATGGGATCTTACCTGGAAGTATATTGAAAAATATGGATATAATAGTGATGTATTGGCAAGTACAACCTCGGGAAATGCAAAAGCGTTACAAATTGTAGTTGATGGATTAAAGCTTCAGTCTTGTAATCCTACATTTATAGACGGAAGAAATGCTATTCTTCAGGCAGATGCTGTTGGAAATGCGGGAGCGGATAAGTGTATGATATGGAAGGCTTTTGCAAGAAGAGGGCTGGGGGTAAATGCATCTGCAGGGGTTAATAATGTAGCGAATGATCAGGTAGAAGATTTTACCATACCACAGGAATGCAACGGAACATTAGCAAATCAGGAAATTAAAAAAGAAGATCAGAAATTTATTGTATTTCCTAATCCAACTTATGATGAATTCTTTGTAGGCAATATAGATCAATCATCAAAAGAAGTAAGAATTAGAATGTTTGATATGTCAGGGAAGCTCATACTCTCTGATTCAAGAGAAGCTGCCTCCAGAAAAGCAGTTTCTACAAAAGGATTTACCAAACGAGTTTATATGGTTCACATTCAGCAGGGAGATAAAATTCAGGTAGAAAAACTGATGGTAAGATAATTACTTGCTTACTTAATATAAAAAAGACTGTTTCATAACTTATGAAGCAGTCTTTTTTTGTGAAATTCTTTACAAATAATTTTTTTAAACTTAAATAATTTTCAATTTCTATTGTCTGAATATGATGTATTATATGTTAATGAATTAATTAAGTGAAATTAATAAATTAAAATTATTGAAATAGAGAATAAAATTAATTTAAAATAAATAAATTTAATCAAATTGACACATTTGTCTTGATTTTGTAATTAAAACAATGATTTTGTGTTAATAATATATAAATTGCATAGCTTAAATGTAAAATATGAATAGAAAACTATTTTTAGTACCGATTTCGGTAGCGGTTTTTTTTGCTTTTGGTAAAATCAATGCTCAAAATTCTACAAAACTTATTCAGGAGTATTATCAGAAAAGCGAAAAGCTGACACAGAAGAATAATGCAGGTGATAAGGTTGGGATAATGATTCTGAACGAAGACTCTTCAAAAAGCTTAGGAGCTAATATTGTTAACGTACAGCAAACCTATAATGGTCTTAGAGTCTACAATGCATTAGGAAAAGTTATTATTAAAGGAAATCAGATCATTTCTGAAAACAATGATTTCAGTAGAAATGTGGTGGTTGCCAATCAGAAGAAAATACAGGAAAGATTTTCCGAGGATTTACTGAAACAAAAATTAGGATTTACTGAAATTTCTGAAGTGAACTACCTTCCGGATGTGTACTTTGATAAAAATGGAGTTCATGTTCTTTCAAAAGAATTATTTGTTACTGATAAAAGTTCTTCAGAGGTATGGCATGTCATTGCAGATGCCAGTACCGGAGATATTCTAAGCAAGGATAACACAACATTGAGCTGTGATTTTGAAAACAATGGACATTCGCATGCCTCAGACAACAATGGGCAGTTCCAGGATGCAAATTTACTGCCTCCAACCAATGCTTCCTATAATATTTTTCCACTTCCGGTAGAAGCGCCTACTTTTGGAGGACGTACGATTGTTAATAGCCCGTGGGATTTAACGGCATCACCTGAAGGTTGGCATTCAGACGGAACCAATAGCTACACCATTACAAGAGGAAATAACGTATATGCTTATTCAGATCAGGATAATGCCAATGTTCCGGGATATTCTCCTGACGGAGGAAGTGCATTGAATTTTAACTTCCCTTTCGCAGATGGAAGATATGATGATCCTTTTGCTCATAGAGATGCAGCTGTCACCAATCTGTTTTACCTGAACAATAAAATGCATGATATATTCTATAAATTTGGATTTACAGAACCTGCAAGAAATTTTCAAACCAACAATTTTGGCCTTGGAGGCCTTGGGGGGGATGCCGTAAGAGCTGAAGCTTTTGATGGAAGTGGTTTAAATAACGCCAATTTCAGTTCAGGATACGAAACGGTGATCAATGATACGGTTTATCTTGCGGCACCAAGAATGCAGATGTACCTTTATGATAGAGCACAAACAAGTGCAGATCCTATTGTAAGATATCAATATAACGCTCCTGCTGCATTGGCTAACAGACCTAAGGTGTTGACTGGGGGAGCTTCATTTGGGCCTATTTTTGGAGGGCCAGTAACAGGAGAACTTGCTATTTCTGTACCAGCTGATGCTTGTACTGCACCTGCAGCTGGAAGTCTTACAAATAAATCGCCATTATGACCAGTACCGGTTGTGAATATGGGCTTAAAGTTTTGAATGCTCAAAATGCCGGAGCTATAGGAGTTATTGTTTACAGACCATCTTCTGATACTCCTGTAAGTATGGGGGCAGGAGCTGTGGGAACTCAGGTAACGATTCCTTCTATCAATATTGGAAAAACAGAAGGAATGTTTATGGTAGATCAGATCAACGCAGGAACTACAATAAATGCAACATTAAACTTCGATTACAGCGGATTCAAACACTCTAGTTTTGATAACGGAATTATTGCCCACGAATATGGACATGGTATCTCAAATCGTTTAACAGGACAAGGATACAGTTGCCTTTCTGTAGCTAACACTGCAGAACAGATGGGCGAAGGATGGTCTGATTACTTTGCACTCATGTTGACTACAAACCCTGGAGATACTTCTGCATTGGCAAGAGGAATGGGAACCTATACAAAAGGAGAACCCATCACAGGAGTAGGAATCAGACCCGCCAAATATTCTCCCGATTTTGGAGTAAATAGTTATACCTACGGAAAAACAAATGCGGTTACTGGTTCTCATTCCATAGGGTTTATTTGGGCTACGATGTTATGGGATCTTACCTGGAAGTATATTGAAAAATATGGATATAATAGCGATGTATTGGCAAGTACAACCTCAGGAAATGCAAAAGCGTTACAAATTGTTGTTGACGGATTAAAGCTTCAGCCTTGTAGTCCTACATTTGTAGACGGAAGAAATGCCATTCTTCAGGCAGATGCTTTAGGAAATGGTGGAGCAGATAAATGCATGATTTGGAAAGCCTTTGCTAAAAGAGGATTGGGAGTGAATGCTTCTGCTGGAGATAAAGTATTAGCTACTGATCAGGTAGAAGATTTTACAATACCACAGGAATGTAATGTTTCGTTAGCTACTCAGGATGTAAAAGCAGAAAACACTAAGTTTATTGTATTTCCTAATCCAACGTATGACGAATTCTTTGTTGGAAATATAGACAAATCTTCAAAAGAAGTGCGTATCAAAATGTTTGATATGTCTGGTAAACTGGTGTTTTCTGACTCAAGAGAAGCCACTTCCAGAAAAGCGGTTTCTACAAAAGGATTTACCAAAGGAGTTTATATGGTTCACATTCAGCAGGGAGAAAAATCACAAGTTGAAAAACTGATTGTAAGATAATTTATACTCTTAATTCAATAAAAAAATAAGCTTTCCATGGAAAGCTTATTTTTTATTTACAGAGATCAGATAATCATAAACCATTTGATGTTGATCATCATTAAGCTTGGCTTTTGGAGCCATTCTGCTTAAAGTATTGATCCAGCCCTGGTTGTCATGCTTGGTGGGTTCCGGCAATTTATGGCATTTTGCACAGGAATTTTCAAAAATGGTTTTTCCTTGAGCCAATTGTTCGGATGAGGTATACTTAGGGCCTGTTACAGCCGTACTTTTAGGGCCACAGGATACCAGGAATGCTGATGCTGCGATGCCACTTAAGATTAACTTTTTCATACCTTTATTATTTTGTTTGGTGAATCACTTTTTTACAGAAACAATGTAATCATAAACCCATTTATGCTGGTCATCCGTTAGCTTTGCCTTAGGAGCCATTGCATTCATAATCCCTACCCATTGTACAGAATTGTGTGACGTAGGATCAGGGAGCTTATGGCACTTCCCACAAGAGTTTTCAAAAATAGTTTTTCCCTGAGCAATCTCTTCAGCAGTAGATGTTGAAGTTCCGGCTGTAACAGCAGATGTTGAAGCTTTAGGAGTACAGGAAACTAAAAGGATAGAAGTGAATAATGCCACAGCAATGAATTTTTTCATGTTTCTTATTTTGATATATAACAAATGTAATAATTTCCAGAACCTCCTGATACAGTGTGTTGTAGTTTTAATTTAGAAGAAATAAAAAAATAAATTTTGCGAATAGTGTAATTCAAAATAGACCGCTCTCCATCTTTTATGTTCGCTTTCCCAATGAACTATTGACCATTCACTTTTTAATTGTTAATTTTGAATCAATGAAATTTTCTACAGAAGAACTTATTGAGGGAATACAGTCAGGAAACAAGCGTCTGATTGCAAAAGCGATTACTTTAGTTGAAAGTAAAAAAGCTGAGCATAGAGTACAGGCGGAAGACCTTCTGAAAAGAATTATGCCCTTTACTGGAAATTCAATAAGAGTAGGAGTAACCGGTGTACCCGGTGCCGGAAAATCCACATTTATTGAAAGTTTCGGGAGATTGGCCATTGCTCAAGGAAAAAAAGTGGCAGTACTTGCCATTGACCCAAGTTCTTCCATTAATAAAGGCAGCATTTTAGGCGATAAAACCCGTATGGAAGAGCTTGCCAAAGAAGAAAATGCATTTATACGTCCTTCCCCAAGCTCTGGTTTCTTAGGCGGGGTTGCCAATACCACCTTTGAAACCATGATGATCTGTGAAGCTGCAGGCTATGATTATATTTTAATAGAAACCGTCGGTGTAGGACAATCAGAAGTTTTGGTAGCTGATATTACCGATGTCTTCTTATTTCTTAAAATTATTGGCGGTGGAGATGAACTGCAGGGAATAAAACGAGGTATCATGGAAATGGTAGATGTTATTTTCATCAATAAAGTAGATCAGGATAATCTTCAAAAAGCAAAAAATACCAGACTAGAATTGAAAAGAGCCCTGGATTTTATTCCTCCCAAAGAAAAAGGCTGGAAAATTCCGGTATTACTAGGCTCTGCCTTACATAATGAAGGACTGCAAGATATTTATGATAAGATCTATGAGTTTATTGATCTGAAAAAGAAAGAGGGGCGTTTTGAGGAAATTCGTACCCAGCAGGCAGAAAAAAGATTCGAATATTGGGTTCAGGAATATATTCTATCCCTAATGAAAAAGAGCAATGATGTAGAAGAAGCCTATCAGATGCATAAAAAAAATGCTTCAGAAATGGTTTCGAATCCAAGTACTGAAGCAAAATTATTTGTTGAGAAATTTTTATTGGGTGAAAACAGAAATTAAAGTTTTTCTTTTTCCTGTTTTACTCTAATTTTAGAAATATATCCGTCATACGTAATAGGCTGTCGGTCATTACTTTTCATTGAAACAAAAGTTTTACCGTTTTTAAAGATTTCAAGATTGATTTCATCAACAGTACTTACATCCTTAGGTTTAATTTGTACAGTCCAGGTTCCTTTTTTATTCTGAGACTTATTGATTATAAAATCCTTTGACGTAAATCTATATCCATTCTTATCACTATTACCATAGCTCGGATTGAATACCCTTCCAAAATAAGGTAAGTAGACATCCACAATATTTTTGCTTATATCAATACTATAATCTCCGTTCAGGTCTAATATTCTTGAAGAAGTAGTATTTGGAAGTGAATTCATGACATTAATAACATCATAATTCGTTGGGTTGGCTCTTTGTGCAGTGAAAGTAAATTCCTGAGAATCCACTAATGCATTCACTATTGTTGGATCTGATGAACCCTGAGAAGCACAGCTTTGAAAACTGAACATACATCCTAAGATCATCAGAATAGAAATATACTTTTTCATATAGATATAATTATTACATTTAAACAGCAAAATGTATGCAAATATATTGCTTCTATAATATTTTGGAATAAAAATTGTTAAGGTTGAATTATTAACACTCAAACTATGAAAGTTACACATCTATTAGGAATGGGAGCGTTTGCTCTATTGGTTGCTGCCTGTACTACAAATCCAATTACAGGAAGATCATCTTTACAGCTGGCCAATAATTCAGAAATTTTAACAATGTCAGCACAGGAATACAAAACGACATTGTCTAAAGGTAAACTTATTACCGGGACTGCAGATGCAAAGAGAGTGGTAAATGTAGGAAACAGAATTAAAAGCGCAGCGGAAAGATATTATCAAAGTATAGGGAGATCTGCCGATCTTGCTAATTACAGTTGGGAGTTTGCCCTTCTGCAAAGCAATGAATTAAACGCATGGTGTATGCCTGGAGGTAAAGTAGCTGTTTATACAGGAATTTACCAATTACCAAGGATGATAATGGCCTTGCAGTAGTAATGGGACATGAAGTTTCCCATGCATTGGCAGGTCATGGAAATGAAAGAATTTCTCAGGCAATGATGGCTCAATATGGAGGAGCTATCCTTGGCGGTGCAATTTCCAATGCACAATGGGCAAGTGTTTTCCAAAAGGTATATCCAATTGGCTCACAGGTTGCCTTATTAAAGTATGGTAGAGGTCAGGAATCGGAAGCTGATGAAATGGGACTTTACCTGATGTCTATGGCAGGATATGATCCAAGAGCTGCTGTCCCTTTCTGGAATAGAATGGAGGGGGCTTCTTCAGGATCAAGACAACCGGAATTCTTATCTACTCACCCTAGTCCGGAAACCAGAATTTCAGATATTAATAAAGATTTACCAAAAGCTTTGGAATACTACAAAGCAGCAGGTGGAAAAATATAAGCTGTTAGCATATTGTAAAACCGGCGGACTGATTTAAGATCAGTCCGCCGGTTTCATTTTGGCACCCGGATTTCTCTGTTTTTTTGCGGGGTTTAGAATATTATCGAGGCTGATTTCAAAATAATTCCTACATTTGATACTATAGATCAAAATATAAATGAGTGATAGACCATAATACATTAAATACATCTCAGAATATTTCTGTGGAAATTGATCAATATTCTGTATTTAAGGAAGTTCTGTTTTGTATGGAAATGAGTTTTACCCTCCAATAATATGCTTGAACAATACTGATTATTCTATATTTTATTTTTAACCCATTTATTCTTTTTTTACCATGCGGCGGGCTACCTACAAAGACAGAGATAAAGCGATCAATATACTTTGCCGATCCTTTATAAATATTCTCATTCCTAATTCTATTAATTTTGTTGTTAAAAAAGATGGAAACAGAGAAAAAAGACTCATGGCTCTTATGAGTTATCAGTTTGATATCGCAATGATGTACGGCAATGTTTTTTTGAGTGATGATGAAAAAGCCTGTATTCTGTACTTAGACAAAATGAAGTTCAGTCTGAAAAGGATATTGCTGGAAATTAGATTGGTAATAAACTGTATAGGGATAGAAAATGTACCAAGGGTTCTGAAAAGAGAAAAATTACTAAAAGCTTATCACCCTGAACAGAAATTTATTCACTTGTGGCTGATGGGAGCTCTTCCGGAAGAACAAGGGAAAGGAATAGGGAGTAAGCTCCTGCAGGAATCTATGGCAACGTATTCAGGAGAACTGATCTATCTTGAAACCACTACTCCTGAAAATCTGAAATTTTATAAAAAAAATGGGTTCACTATTTTTCACGAAACCCATGAACTGGATTATCCTTTATACTTTTTGAAACATGTTTAATACAGAAATTTTTCCCAGTACATTTGCCTATATCCTGATCTTTATTGTTCTTATTGCTATTGCTTCTGTACAGCTATGGTATGGCAGAAAGAAAAAGGATAGTGGTTATTATATAAAATATTTGTTATTAATGGTTTCGGGCTTAGTTTATAATACCGTTGAGGGATTATTGCCGGACACCAACTTTAATATTAATATCATGGCTCAAAATATACTGGCATGGACAACGGGGGTGCTCATTGCCTTTCATTATCTGGGCTTTCTAAAAAATGAATATAATTTGGTTTTCCTCAAAAAAATATCTTTTGAATTCATTGGGATATCTATTTTATTCATGCTGATTATCTTGTTTATTTTGCCTTATATTATTACACAATCTTTAGAAACTTCAAGACGTATTTTTCTGAGCTTTTCTTTAGCCTTTCTTTTGCTATGCCTTATCATCGTATTTAAGCAACAGTTCAAAAAATTTGAAGAGCATACCAATATTTTATTTAAAATTCATGATGTGAACGGGTTTTTAGGATTTCTTGGGCTTATGTCTCTTCCGATGAGCATTCTTTTGTTTGGAGATGATCAGTTGATTGAGCAGACATGTTTTAGTTTTGGATTCTTTATTATATCATTTGATTTTTTTCTCTACCCAAAAAGGAAAGAGGAAATTAAAAAAAGTATTCCTTTTCATAAATTATCTGCAAGAGAAGCTGAGATTCTGAAGATATTGCTAAATGCTCCCAATTTAAAATATTCAGAGCTCAGTAACCAGTTAAATATTTCCGAAAAAGCACTTTCTTCCCATTTGTCAAGCATCTATAAAAAGACTGATTTTAAAAGCAAAAAGGAGATTGAGGAATTAAGTAAGTCTTTTCGAGATATTTTAAGCACTTAGAATTTCAAAATCATCTTTGTTTTTAAAGCCGTTTAGTGAAATAAGCGCTTATTTTCGTTTAAACTTCACAATTCATAATTTTACTTTCTATTTTACAAAATACTGAAAATCAGCAAATAATTTAGTGTAAGGGTTACCCTTATAAATTTAAGGGACAATTTAAGGGTCAATTTTAATGCATTTCATTTAAACGTATACAAAAATCCTTTAGTTTTGAAATATCATTGAAGATTGAACAGGTTCTTTTTCAAAATAAAGAAAAGGAGTAAGTATGCGGAATGGAAAAGAAAAGTATTTGTTAGCTTTTCTGGATGAAGAATGGGACGAGAGTGTTGGTATTCTTATACCGTCACTTTTCTATAAATGCAATGGTATTGTTATAATTTAATTCAATTTAATCCCTTATGATAAAGGCTTAGATCCTGGCCGTTTACCACCTGTGGTGGGAATATTTTCTGGAATAAAACAGATCATATGACCGACAACCATAAAAGACTGTATTGACAAAGAAGAAACAGCTTGTCTTAAAAAACTAATAACCAAGAAAACGAATAACTAACATTATATATGGGTTGTCACATTTGAGTGCCAATCACTATGGAGATCGGGTTTTTATCGAAGGGAGAAAATTGGATGAGTAGAAGAACCTCTTTCTGTTACACATCTGTTCATCTTTAAAGATGAGGGTTGGGATGACGAAGTAGGACTCTATGTACTATCTCTTATATACACAAACTAAGGAATAGTAATCACAAAAAGAGAATGGAAGGTAATGACACAAAAACAAGAAAAAAAGCGAAATAACAACTTTATTGGGTATAAAAGTTTAAAAACCCTTTTGAAGAACATTTTATAATTGACGGTGGGGGTCATCATACAATTCCATGAAATGTGTACAAATGAGCTACAATCAAATGTTTAATGAAAAACATGAGAACAATGAGGCCGTTCAAATAAGAACGGCCTTTTATCCATCTTGCTATGGTGGACAACTATTACGGAAAGATACTCCCTGCAATATTTGTGAGATGTGTCCTTTGTTATAAGAGAAGGAGCTTCGTTACTGAGAATCAGTGAGGCAGTCACAAAAAGGAGTTGGGAACATGACGAGTGAATGTTTTGAGTGCAAGCTTCTATTAAGGAAACATATATCCGGTTAAAATTTCAACCTTCGGTGAAGGCTTATTAAATTTTTAGTAAATTTGGTATAGTTTTATAACCTCATTACTTAAACACAATACTATGAAGAGTTTATCAATTACCGGACTTATCCTCTTAGCAGTTTCTGCTTTATTATTTTATCTTACCACTGATTTTGCGGTAGAACAGATCAAGATTTCTCATATTATGGGAATGATGGCTGGAGTAGGAATTGGGCTTATTATTGGCGGAATGGTAGGATATCTAAGTAAAGGAAGTGCTATGAAGGCGGAACAAAAGAAAAAAGAATTCAAGCAGCTTCAGAAGGAAAAAGAAGAATTGGAAAAGCAGGCAGCAGAAATTGCAAAACGCCAGGCAGAGCTTGAAAACCAAAATCAAAATAAAAATCCTCAAATATAAAATTTGAGGATTTAAAATTGTTATTTTCGATTGTTGATTAGAATTTATATCCTAAACCAACCATAAATAGGTTAGGTCTGTTATCATATCTAATCTCCGAACCGGAAACTCTGTTGATGAAGTTTCTCTCATCTTTACTGAAAGCTCCTTCGTATTTTGCATTTACAATAAGCTTTTTAATTTCAAGCTGTGCTCCGAATTGGTAGCCTACTGTAAAGTTATTTTTTGCATTCTCTTTAAAATCATTGTAGGTGTTGTCTTTGCTTAGATTAAAGCTTCCAACCGGACCTACAAAAACACCTAGCATATTACCTAAAATGTTATATCCTAAAAGAACAGGAACATCAATACGGTTGCTTTTAACATCAAAAGTAGTGTTCTCAGTTGTGAATTCATTCTTAAAGTGAGTATAATAAACCTCAGGCATTAAGAACAATGATGTAGGTAATGCTACTTTCAATGAAAGTCCCACATTGAACCCTACATTGTTTTTCCTGTTCCTTCGATGGCATCATTCACCGTTCCTTTGATATTGGACCATGAAGGTGAGCCTGTAGGAAATATTAAATTGGCTTTACCTGCCAGTGAGATCTGTGCAGAAGCCCACATTGAAAAACCTATTAACGCTATACTAAGTACCTTTTTCATTATCTTCTAATTTTGTATTCTCAATCGTTTTATTGTTCTCCAGTAAATATTCTCTCAGTTCTTTAAACAGTTCTGAAGAATAAACGAAGTCGATCAGGTTTTTATTGCCTGCTGTAATCAGGATGTCTTTATTACCTTCCCATTCCTTGATTCCCAGCCTTAGGTATACAATTTTCTCGCCAATTGTCATGACCGAGTTCATATCGTGGGTATTGATAATCGTTGTTGTATTATATTCCTTGGTAATTTCGTAAAGAAGATCATCAATTACCTTTGAAGTGTAGGGATCAAGCCCTGAGTTAGGCTCATCACAGAATAAATACTTAGGATTGTTCACAATCGCTCTTGCAATGGCAACCCTTTTCTGCATTCCTCCTGAAATTTCAGACGGATATTTTCTTTCCGCTTTATCAAGATGTACTCTTCCGATTACTTCGAAAACTCTTTTCTTTTTTTCTCTATAAGTAAGGTTAGTAAACATGTCCAAAGGAAACATAATATTTTCCTCTACCGTTAAAGAGTCAAATAAAGCACTTCCCTGAAATACTGTTCCAATTTCTGAACGAAGATGTTGCTTTTCGTCTCTTGTCATGGTATTAACATCCCGGCCGTCAAATAGAATCTCTCCGGAGGATGGCATATAGACATTCAATAAGCTTTTAAGAAAAACGGTTTTTCCTGAGCCACTCTGTCCAATAATAAGGTTTACTTTTCCTTTATCAAATGAAGTTGAAATTCCCTTAAGTACTTCAACATCACCAAAACTTTTCTTAAGATCTTTTACCTCAATCATCAGCTTAATATTAATTGGGTTAAAATTAATTCGGAAATGATAATGAATACCATTGTCCATACTACAGCTTGTGTACTTGCACGCCCCACTTCCAGAGATCCTCCTTTCACAAAGTATCCGAAATAAGAAGGAACTGTAGCAATGATGAATGCAAAAACTATGGTTTTGGTAAATGCATAATAGATGAACAAATTAGGCATATACATTTGGATCCCGATTATATAGTCGTTTTCTGTCCAGTTTCCTGTTAAAATCCCGGCAATATACCCACCACCAATACCAAATACAATACTGATGGCAATAAGAAGAGGATTAAAAATCATACAGGCAATGATCTTTGGAAATATCAGAAAGTTGGGTGAATTGACTCCCATAATATCCAAGGCATCAATCTGTTCGGAAACTCTCATTGTTCCAATACTGGAAGCAATATAGGATCCTACTTTTCCTGCTAAAATTAAACTGATGATGGTAGGAGCAAACTCCAAAACAAGTACTGCCTTTGTTGCATATCCTACAAATGAAGGTGGAATGGGAAATGAAGAAGCATCAAAGTTATTGAACATCTGAATAGCTACTACAGCCCCCACGAAGATTGATGTGAAGACTACAAGTCCGAAAGAATTTACTCCCAAATCATTAATTTCCCTCATGAGCAGTTTCCAAAAAACCCTCATTTTCTGGGGTTTCTGCAGGGATTTTCCTAGAAGGATAAAATATTCCCCTACTGCTGTGAAAAACTTTTTTAACATACTGCTAAATTAGACTTTTTTATTGAATTAGGCTAAGGTTGAAGTGAAGACTAATGTCTGGATAATGTTAAAATTATCCTACCCTTAGCATAGCTTTATTTTGCATTTTTATCTCCGCCTACAACCAGTAAAACGGTTTTTAATGTAATAACCAGATCCAGAACGAAACTCCAGTTTCTTACATAAAACGCATCGGCAAGAACTCTTTTTTTCATTTCTACTTCTACATCACCGGCATCACCACGCAATCCGCTTACCTGCGCAAGACCAGTAATGCCTGGATTTACCATACTTCTTAAACTATATCTTCCGATTTTTGGCTTATAATAATTATCTACAGCCAACATATGAGGACGTGGCCCCACTACAGACATTTCTCCTTTCAGTACATTGATAAACTGAGGAAGCTCGTCAAGACTGGTTTTTCTTAGAAATTTACCTACCCTTGTAATTCTTGTATCATTTTCCCGGGTTGTACTTGTTGTCGATTCATCATTCACTACCATTGTCCTGAATTTTATACAATTGAATACCTCTTCATGGAAACCATATCGTTTCTGAAAGAAAAAGACCGGACCTTTGGAGCTCATTCTAATTAAAATGGCAATAATTGGAAATAACCATGAACAGATGAAAACAAGTACAAATATGGAAAAGAATATATCAAATGATCTCTTCATCAGAAAATTGGAGTAATAATCTAATGGATATCTTGCTTGATTTAAAACGGGTTGAGTTTGGATATAAGCAAGATCATACAGGAAAAAATCATTCTGAGTAATACTCGGAATTAACGAAATATGAACTTTATGTTCTTCTGCCAGTTTGAAAATTTCAGATTCTACACTTTCGCTGTAGGAATTGTCGGTAGAGAAAAACAAGGTATGAATTCCATTTTTCTTCCAGAGATCAACCAGTTCAGTGGTTGTGATATCCGTATTTTCATGTTCAAATATTCTATATCCGTAATCTTTACGTTCCTTAAAAATATTTTTCAGGATTTCTGTAGAATCATCATTTCCTAAAAACATGATATTTCGGTAGTTCACCCCCAAAGAACGTAAGTACTTGATAGAGAAATAGATTAGTGATTTCGCAAAAAAGATAAATACAAACAGATAAAACGATAGCCAGTAAATATCTGAATTGAAAAATACATTTTTACTGACCTTCCCAAGAAGAAGCACACCCAGTATAAACGATATAAAATGAAGCAGAAGGCGCTCCAGAAATAAGGTATATGTAAGGTTTCTCGGTATATTGTAAATCTTTGTCCTACCGCTGAGCAGCACCCAGAACAAAAACAGCAAAATTAGAGAAAAGGCATTCTGATACCAGGTTTCCTTATGGTATTTCAGATCTTCGTTTCTGCTTATAAAAAAGAATATGAAGATAGATGCAATAACCATAAGGTCAAGCAAAATAATGATCGATTTCAGGTATCTAGAGTATCGAATTCTCTGCATCTATCGGTATTATAATAGGTACGGCCAGCTAATGTACGTATTTTTATGGTATATTCAGATACTTATGCGTCTGAACAGAAGCCTGCCATTCCGGATGTTCCAGAATAAAATCTGTAATTTTAGGATACATATCATTTCTTTTGCTCCATTCACTCTGAAGGTAAAGTTTACAATTTTCAGAGACTTTTGCAGCTTGCTCTTGTGCAAATTCAAAGTCATGATTGTTGAAAACGATAACTTTAAGCTCATGCGCCTTTTGATAGATCTCTTCTTTAGGCAATCCTGTTTTCTTTGGAGAAAGGGTAATCCAGTCCAAATGTCCGCTCATGGGATAAGCTCCGGAAGTTTCGATATGAATGGTACATCCAAGTTCTTTTAATTTGGATGTAAGAATTTCCAGATTCCAGGTTAACGGCTCTCCGCCTGTAAGAACGATGGTTTACAATGTTTAGCTGCTGTTTCAGCTATTTCTACGGCATCCATTAAAGGGTGAAGCTCAGGATCCCAGCTTTCTTTTACATCACACCAGTGGCAGCCTACATCGCAACCTCCCAATCTGATAAAATAAGCAGCCTTTCCTGTGTGCGCTCCTTCTCCCTGTAAAGTGTAAAAATGCTCCATTACAGGGAGCATTTTACCTTCTTTTAATAAAATATCTTGTTCTTTATTCATTTTAAAATTAGTCGTTATAGACCGAAGTTTTATAAGCAATGATGGTGTTTTTCATCAACATCGCTCTTGTCATTGGGCCTACTCCTCCAGGAACCGGAGTAATCCAGCTTGCTTTTGCTGCACAGCTGTCAAAATCCACATCACCAGCAAGGTAATATCCTTTTGGAGAATCATCGTCTACTCTTGTGATTCCAACGTCAACGATTACAGCACCCTCCTTAATCATTTCTCCTTTTAAGAAGTGTGGATCTCCCAAGGCTGTAATAACGATGTCTGCCTTTTTAGTATATTCTTCAATATCTTTTGTGTATGAGTGTGTAAGCGTAACTGTTGAGTTTCCAGGGAAATCTTTTCTTCCCATTAAGATACTCATTGGTCTTCCTACAATTTTACTTCTTCCAATGATGACACAGTCTTTCCCTTTAGTTTCGATATTGTATCTTTCCAATAATGTTAAGATTCCGAAAGGTGTTGCGGGTAAGAAGGTATCCATTTCAAGAGCCATTTTCCCAAAGTTTTCAGGGTGAAATCCATCCACATCTTTTCTTGGGTCAATAGCATTGATAATTTTCTCCTGATCTACTTGATCCGGTAATGGTAACTGAACGATAAACCCGTCCACAGCTTTAGATTTATTAAGCTCGTCAATGGTCTCCAATAATTCAGATTCCGAAACTGTGCTAGGGAATTTGATTAAGCTGGATTGGAATCCTACTTCTTCACAGTCTTTACTTTAGCATTTACATAAGCCTTACTTGCCCCGTTGTTTCCTACAAGAATTGCCACCAAATGAGGTGCTCTTCTTTTGCTTGCAAGGATTTTTTCCACTTCAACTTTGATCTCTGCTTTAATTTCCTTGGATACTTTAAGTCCGTCAAGAATTTCTGCCATTTTTACTTTTTTACTTTTATTTAGATTTAGATTTTTTCAAACACTACAATATCCTGAAATTCATCGGCGCCTTCCTTTTCTACATCATTTCTCCAGAATCCTCCCTGGATGTTGGTTACTTTCAGACCGGCATCATGAGCCATTTGATTTAACAATGGAATGCTTACGGCAATATTAGCAGCCGTTACTTTATCATCCATTAATCTGTAGCCTTCATACTGATGGGGGAAATGCATGCTGCCACTTTCTACTTTAGAATCATCATACAGAAAGAAAGTTGCCAGACATTGCCCGCCGCTCTTTAAAACCCTGCTGATTTCATTCAGGTATTGTCTGATCTCAGGGATTTGCATGTGGGTGAATACGGAAAACAGAAATGCTTTATCAAATTGTGATGCCTCATAAGGGAACGTAAAGTTCTCTGCCTTCTGACTGAACGTATTATACAGATCATTATAAATCGGTGTAAACTTAAAGTTGAAGTTCGGATATTTTCTATGGATGTGTTTATCGCACCATTTAATTCCTTTTTCTACAGCATCAAAACCATCATAGGTTCCTTTATCTATGAATCCTGACAAGGCAACAGCTGTTCTTCCGATTCCACATCCTATATCCAGAACATGATCGGTATTTCTAAGCGCAATATGCTTTTTCAGAGCATTCATCTGACGGATTCCATGTGGAATAAAGTCACTGCTTCCCACATAAATGTCTCCCTTTTTAGGCTCGTTTTTAGCCCTTTTTCCGGTAATACCTTCATAGAAATCTATTGGAAAATAATAAAGTTTTCTTCCTAAGAGTCTAAAGCCGGGAGGCAGCTTGTAATAATATGATCGTAATGCAGACATCTGCTATTTATTTCCTTTATAATAATTAATCAATCCGTTGGTAGAGCTATCGTGTGATGTTACAGCCTCGTTGCTTTCAAGTTCCGGCAAGATTTTGTTAGCAAGCACTTTACCTAATTCTACTCCGAACTGATCGAAGCTGAAAATATTCCAGATAACTCCCTGAACAAATATTTTGTGTTCATACATTGCAATTAACTGACCTAATGAAAAAGGAGTTAATTCTTTGAATAATATAGAGTTAGTGGGAGTGTTTCCATGGAAGACCTTATAGTTTAATAATCTATCGATTTCCTCATCCGATTTTCCTGCATTTTTAAGCTCTTCTTCAACTTCTTCTTCTGTTTTTCCGAAAGCAAGAGCTTCAGTTTGTGCAAAGAAGTTGGCTAATAATTTATCCTGATGGTCAGAAACTTTATTAGGGCTTTTGGCATATGCGATAAAATCCGCAGGAATCAACTCTGTACCCTGGTGAATCAGCTGATAAAATGCGTGCTGGCCATTGGTACCTGGTTCCCCCCAAATGATTGGGCCTGTTTCATATTCTACAAATTCGCCACTTCTGTCTACACACTTTCCATTGCTTTCCATATCTCCCTGCTGAAGATAAGCTGCAAATCTGTCCAGATACTGTGAATAAGGAAGGATTGCATAGCTTGTTGCTGCATAGAAGTTACGATACCAGATTCCTAAAAGTCCCATTAATACAGGAACGTTTTCAGAAAAATCTTCGGTCTGGAAGTGTTGGTCTGTATCGAAAGCTCCTTTTAAAAGCTGCTCAAAATTGTCATACCCTACAGACAATACAATGCTTAATCCAATAGCACTCCAAAGGGAATATCTTCCACCTACCCAATCCCAGAATTCGAAAATATTATCTTCTGCAATTCCGAATTGTTTAACAGCTTCAGTATTAGTGGATAAAGCAACAAAGTGTTTGGCTACATCTTCCTGTTGACCTGCTTTAAGGAACCAGTCTTTTGCTGAGTTCGCGTTCGTCATCGTTTCCTGAGTTGTAAACGTTTTGGAGGCAATGATGAATAGAGTTGTTTCAGGATTAAGGTTTTTAACAACCTCTGCAATATGATTTCCGTCCACATTGGAAACAAAGTGAACATTGAGTCTTGTTTTAAAATGCTTTAAAGCCGAACAAACCATTACAGGTCCCAGATCGGAACCTCCAATTCCAATGTTGACTACATCCGTAATTTCCTGTCCACTGAATCCTTTATGTTCTCCTGAAATGATCTTCTCAGAAAAAGCTTTCATATGATTCAGAACTCTTTTGATCTGTGGTTTGATATTTTCGCCATCTACAAGAATCTCACGGTCGGAAAAATCTCTTAAAGCAGTATGTAAAACAGCTCTTCCTTCAGTTTCATTGATTTTATCACCAGAGAACATTTTAGAAATAGCATCTTTCAGCTGACATTCTTCTGCCAGTTGTAATAAAAGTGCTTTTGTTTTAGAATCGATCAGGTTTTTAGAATAGTCAAAAAGGTAATTATCCTTTTGCAAAGAGAATTCTTCAAAACGGTTTGGGTTGTATTGAAAAAGGCTTCTTAGTTCAAGATCATTCGCTGCGAAATGTTCATCAAGGGCTTTCCAGCTGTTGGTTTGTATAGGATTTATTTTTGATAGCATGTTGTTGAGAATTTATAATTTACAGAATAATTTTTTGGATTAAAATCTTTAGGAATCCATAACGATTTATTTCTGATCTGCAAATTTAAGGAAAAATAAAACCTCAAATAAATTTGGAGATGATAAATAACGATTTTTTAAAAAACAAAACCCCAGAAGTGATCTGAGGTTTACTTTTTAGGAGATTAATGACTTTTTCTGAATGTTATTCTTCCATCTCATTCAAAATGTTTTCCAATTGCTTAGCGTGGCGGCCATAAAAGTATTTTGTCCATAAAATGATACCTGCCACTACACAAAGAGTTCCCAGGATAACGATTAAAATGATCGAAGCTTGGGTTGAATTGGAGATTTCAGATAATGTTTTTCCCTTTTTTACCAGTACGTTGTAGATTCCTAATCCTATAGTGAGTAGAAAATGAGGCAGGAGTAAGAAGCCAAATGACTGATATCTTTCCATATTAAGTTTAAGCTCATGGTAAATTTTCCAAAGACTGTTTTTCGTGTTTCCTGTGTAGAGTTCAGCCTGCTTGTAAAATTTAAAAAATCCATACAGATAGTAGCATGATATAATAACCATCATGGCGTAGGAAATATAATAAATAAGATACTGTGAAGATGGAAATTTAAACTGAAGAGGAAAAAATCCCATAAGAATAATGGCTAAAATTTGTGTCCAAAATTCTTTTTTCATGCTTTTTTGTATTTTTTCGATAGGGTGTTTGCTTTCCTTTAATTGTTCTATAGTGTCAGGAATATGGACGTTACTGTCCTCATTATTCCACTGTTCTTTTAGTTGATCAAAATTCATAACCTGATTTTTTTATGATTTGCTGTATTTTTTCTTTAGTTCTGTTGAGCTTTACACGGGCATTACCTTCGCTAAGCCCAAGATTATTCCCGATTTCTTTGTGTGACATTCCTTCCATGAAATAAAATATAACGGCTTTTTCCAGAGCGTTCAATTCCTGAACAGCAAGGTAAAAGACCTCCAATTGTTTATCCTTTGTTGGGCTGTAATCCTCCTGCTGTACTTCAAAATGATGGGAAGAATCGCTATGGTTTTGAGATCTTTGCTTTTCCTTTTTTAGATAAGTGATTGCTGTATTGATCGCTACGCGATACATCCAGGTAGAAAACTCACTATTTCCTTTGAAGTTCTGATAGGATTTCCAGAGCTGGATAAGGATTTCCTGCTGGAGGTCTTCCCGGTCTTCTATGGAATCCGCATAGATCCGGGAGGCTTTGTATAAGATACCTTTATGCTGATTAACGAGTTTCAGAAAGGCTGTTTCAGTCGAATTGCTCACAATGGTTTCACGGTTGATTATAGTTATTGTAACTGCATTACAGGTTTTACGGTGTATCCTTTTGATTGTAAAAGAGGAATGATGCCGTTTTCTCCCATTAAATGTGATCCTCCTACTGCAAAAAATGAACTTCCTGTTTTCATTATTTCCGGCATTGTCTGTACCCAATTTTTATTTCTATCGGTAAGCATTGCTTTTTCTTGTTGGGCATTCATGAATCTTTCATCTTTAAAAAGAGTATATAATGCCTGAGCGTCTTCATTTTTGAAAGCTTCTATCATCTTTTTGAACAATGCTTCATACTCTTTACCCAGTTTCAGCTGAGCAATAGTAGCTCTCAAATCATAAGCATCATTGATAGATTTCATTTGATCGCTTACTTTCTCCAGTCCTTTGATATTCTTTTTTTCTTTAACAGCATTTTGAAGCAATTCGATTTCATACATCTTCATTTCAGTTTGAGGACATGGAATGGCTTTCATACTGAGAAGAGCGTAAAGAGCCTGAGGACTGGAGTTATTTATTTTTTCCAGACTCGTTCCATAATCTGAAAGGATTTTATCCAATTCTTTGGCTTCATTGAGGGATAGCTGATCGGATATTTTCTTGTCATTCTGATGTATCTTTTGTAAAGCTGCCATTTCGTTGGGGTCAGTAAAATTGATCTCCATTACAAAATTTTCTGATTTATCAAGTGCTTTCAGTACCTTAGGTTTTATATCGAAATCTTTACTGCATAAGATATGAAAAGTTCCTGTAACATAAGATGGTTTTGATAGTCCGTTTCCTGTCACCTCCCAAAGCAGCCCGTTTTCATTTGTTGTGCTTTTGCTTTGTGCAGAAGCAGTCATAAAATTCATTGATAATAATGCTGCTAATCCAAGTTGTATTAAATTTTTCATGGTATTTATATTTTTGATTTTCTGTTCTTTTAAACAGTAGGTAAGAGACACATTACAATCGTTACAGTTTTTTTTCAAAAAAAATAAAAACCTCCTGAAAACAGGAGGCTGTAAAATCTAAAATTATGATGATAACCTTTAGGTTAGGAGTTTTGTTCTAAGTTGGTAGGCTGTTCAGTTTTTTTATTTTTTCTTTTTCTTAAAAAGTAAATCACTACTCCTGCGATGATTAATATAGGCCAGATATTGATGAGACCTACAATAATTCTTTGGATCAAATAGAAGCCATAAACAAAGCCGTCCTTTGCATCATAGATAAAGTTGTATCTGTATTTATTATCAACACTGCTTGTATTGGTCACGGCAATTTCTGCGATGCGTAATTTTGGTTCTTTGATATAGATGTCAACCGTGCTGTATTTCAGGTCGTCTGCCATGCTTAAGGTATTCAGTTTTTGAAGGTTTCCTTCAGACATATTATTATCATCCAGAGATACTTTGTCTTTATTGGTCTTTATTTTCTCAATATTTTCTGATGTTTTCTGATTTCTTTTTGCCTCCAGTTCTGAATATTTGATATTGGCGGTGACATCTTCTGCATTGATAGATCTTGAATTCAGAAATAGCTTGTTGGTATTGATAGAGGTTAGAAGTTCCCCAAGTTTTTCAGTAGGTACCCGAACCTGCATAGTGTTTTCACTCTTATACTTTTTGATGAGCATGGCTTCGGTGTCAGAAGTATTGTAAGTATTCTCATCAACAACATTACTCTGAAGATTGCTTTTGGTAACAAAGCCTCCAAGTTCCTGCACAGATTTTTCAATCGCAATAGTAGCATTATAGACATCCTTTACTTCCATATTGACATTCGCGGTTTTGATGAACTTTTTGTCCTTCACTTCCATACTGGCAACAGATGAAATACTGTCTGCTATCACTGCTGCAGAATCAGCTTCCCCACCATAGCTTTTATATTCACTGCTGGTCGCTTCTACTTTTTTACATGAATAAATTCCTAATAAAAGAACTGCTGATAATGATAATGTAATGTACTTCGTTTTCATAGCGTAAGATTTTTGAGGTTTTGCTTGAGTCAAAGTTCAGTCAGGATCTTTTGTAATGCTTGAAAATGAGAAGTAAAAAGTTTGTAAAGATGAAATTCTGTTTTAGTATATTGATTATTAGCATTTTGTAAAATCAATTGGTTGATATGGTATTGTTTTCGGAGTAATTTTTGCTTATCTTTTTACAAACCAAATCACAATACATCATTATGTCGAATACCTTTTCTAAAATCAGAAATGCAATAGGACTTTTCACATCCATAGATTTTGATCAGCTAAGTGCTATTTCCCAAAAAGTAGATCTTCCTAAACTGATGCATAATTTTTCCAAATTGGATGATAAACAGCTTTCCGGGCTTATGAAAATGCTTGATCCCGAAAAGAAAAAGAAAGAGCTTCCCCCCATTGATGGAGATTTTTACGATATCTATCATACTTTAACTCCAGAACAACGGGAAATACAGCTTAAGGTGAGAGCATTCATGGAAAAAGAGGTAAAGCCTTTGGTAAATCATTACTGGCTTCGAGATGAATTCCCTTTTGAGTTAATTCCAAAATTTCAAAAACTTGATATCTGTGGAGTAACCTATGAAGGATATGGTTGCCCCGGTATGCCTTTCCTGATGGAAGGAGTTATTGCTATGGAAATGGCAAGAATTGATGCTTCTATCGCTACCTTTTTTGGAGTTCAGTCTGGCTTGGCAATGGGTTCTATCTATATATGTGGCTCAGAAGAACAAAAGCAGAAATGGCTTCCACAAATGCAAAAATTTGAGAAAATAGGCGCTTTTGGATTGACAGAACCGGAGGTAGGCTCCGGAGCGGCGGGTGGGCTTACCGTTACTTGTAAGAAGACAGAGGAAGGCTGGATTTTAAATGGCCAGAAAAAATGGATAGGAAATGCCACTTTTGCAGATTTAATCATTATTTGGGCAAGAGATCTAGATAGTGGGGAAGTAAAAGGATTTATCGTTGAAAAAGATAATCCAGGATATTCTGTAGAGAAAATCAAAGGGAAAATGGCTCTGAGAATTGTCCAAAATGGATTGATTACCCTTAAAGATTGTCTGGTTACAGAAGAAAATCGTTTACAGAATGCCAATTCATTTAAAGATACGGGAAAAGTATTGAGAATGACAAGAGCAGGAGTAGCCTGGATGGCAACAGGGTGTGCAAGAGGAGCTTATGAAAGTGCGTTGGCTTATACCAGAACAAGAGAACAGTTTGGAAAACCTATTGCTTCCTTTCAGATGATTCAGGGACATCTGGTGGAGATGCTGTCTAATCTTACAGCCATGCAGACGATGGTTTTCAGATTATCTGAAATGCAGGATGAAGGGATATTAAAAGATGAACATGCTTCATTAGCTAAAGTTTTCTGTACTTTAAGAACCCGAGATATTGTTTCCAGAGCGAGAGAAGTAATGGGTGGAAACGGAATTCTGCTAGAGTATGATGTTGCTCGATTTGTAGCTGATGCTGAGGCAATTTACTCATACGAAGGAACAAAAGAAATCAACTCGCTCATCGTAGGACGATCGATTACAGGATTCAGTGCTTTATATAGTAACAAATAACAGGTGATATTACCTTATCACCTGTTACCCAAGAATTTTCAGTTGTTATCCAACCAGATTTTTATATTTATCCCTATTGTCAATTAATATCCAGATATTAATCATAAATAGTATTCCGGAAATACAAATTCCCGTGGTTGAAGGATCTCTGTAAACATTATGAATTAAAATGCCTGTCAAAATTGGCAGGATAATAATAGCGCCTAGCGCTCTTGTTTTTGGGAAAATAAATAATAAACCACCTATTATTTCTACAGTTCCTACCAATGGCAATAGCCAACCGATTTCTCCGAATGCAGCATAGAGTTTCATTTGTGCTTCAGTAAGTGGAGGAGCTGGATTGTAATGGAAAAATTTGTCTAGTCCTGCGTTAATAAACATAACGCCAAATAAAATACAGATGATGAGTTTAATGATTTTCATAATAAATATTTTATATCAAATGTAAAATAAAAATACAATTTTATTGTGATTTTATGATTTTAAAATGACATTACTTGTGTTAACGGTAGGTTAATGTGATATTCTGTGTCATTTTATTATTTATATTTGAAGATAAACTAAACTCATAATTATTATGTTGAAAAATCTTAAAAAATTAAACCGTACGGATTTAAAAGAAGTTCAGGGTGGTATTGGCATTGGATTGTGTGATATTGGCCCTGTTGGCTGCCCATGTAAAATACCTCCCGGAGATCCATGTTTAGGAGGTGGTACTGGTGGCGGGCCTACAACTCCTAATCTTGGATATTGTCCGGATAACCAATCCTATATTCCTTGTGAGGAATCTTGCCCGAGTGGGATGAAGCCACTTTGTGCATTACCATAATAAATAATAAAGACTGCCGTGAAAGGCAGTCTTTGTTATTTAAATTCTAAAGATGAATATGAGTAGATATTTGTAAGTAATCGTGTAATTTATTACTCATACTATCAGTCCATCTCCTTCAAGGTAATATTCTTTGAAATCTTGTAACTTTTCTTCTTTTTGTTCGGTTTTTCTTCTTCTCCGAGCAATTTTCCCCAAGGTTTTAAATCTTCTACTTTTTCGCAGATGATCTTGATAATAGCAATGGCAGGAATGCAAAGAAACATTCCGGCAATTCCCCAAAGATGTTCCCCTAAAAGAATCCCTATAAATGAAAATAAAGCATTGATCTTCACCCGGGATCCTACAACAAATGGAAGGACAATATTTCCATCGATAGCATGAATACCGATATAGCCTATCGCTACATAGATGCATGTTGAAGGATTGGCGGTAGCAAATGCAATAAAACACGATATGAAAAGTGATATAAAAATGCCCAAATAGGGAATTACATTTAATAAGCCTGTTAAAACACCTAAGAGAATGGCATATTTTACACCTAAGACGGTAAGCACTATAGAGGTAAGGATAGAGACAATAATGACCTGCAGGCAAAGCCCGAAGATGTATTTCTTGGTCATTACCCGAATTTCATTTACTGCTGACTGCACACTTGCTTTATGCCTCTCATTAAAAACAGTAACGATAAAATTGTTCAAAAGTCTTCTGTAATTTAAGATAAAAATGAAAAACAGAGTGAAGAATATAATAAATCCAAAACCCGTTGAAAATATTCCAAAGGTAAAACCTAAAATAGCTCCTGAAGAAGACAAAAGCTTGTTCAGTCCCTGGTTAATATAATCTACCTGTTCATCCACTTTTACATTGAATGTTTTTGAAACCCAATGTTGAGCATTATTGAACACCGTAGTAAACTGTTCTCTGAGGTGAGGAAGATCCTTACTAAAATCAGATAATTGATTGGTGAAAAAATAAATAATCCCCGCTAAAATAATTAGCATAATGAATACGGAAGTCATTGTTGACATGGATCTTGGGAATCGTAATTTTCTTTCCATGAAAGTGGCAGCTGGTAAGAATAGCATAGCCATTAGAAATGCAAAGAAAAAAGGAGCTAAAATGGTTTGCCCCAATGCTAAAAGATATCCGATCCCAATAATCGAAATAACAACAAGGGTAAGCTTGACAAGGAAGGGAAGTCTAAGAAAGTTCATAATCTAAAAATCTGCAGTATGGAATAAAAATAAGAAAAACCCGTCGAATTGAATAACTTTTATTCAAACAATGTGGATTTTTCTTTCTGCATATCAAATTTCGTTCCTAAAGTCCTTTGTAAAAGCAGAAACACGCCCTGAAATTCAGAACGTGTTTCCTATTGAGAAGTTAATATGTAAATAAGTTGTTTTATTTTTCAATGGCGATGTCAATGACTTCCTCCATTCTGTTGACATAATGTACTTTTAGATTCTTTAAATAATCTTTCTTGATTTCCTCTACATCTTTTCTGTTGGCTTCACAAAGAATGACATCTTTTACTCCCGCTCTGGTTGCGGCAAGAAGTTTCTCTTTAATTCCACCTACAGGAAGTACTTTTCCTCTTAGAGTAATCTCCCCTGTCATAGCAAGGTGAGGTTTTATTTTTTTGTTTTTGAAAGAAGAAACCATTGAAGTCAGCATAGCGATCCCAGCAGAAGGCCCATCTTTAGGAGTTGCTCCTTCAGGAACGTGAACGTGAATATTTTTCTTATCCAGATCTTCCTGGGCAATTCCCAATTCATCATGTTTGGCCTTAATGTATTCCAATGCAATCGTTGCCGATTCTTTCATTACAGTTCCCAGATTTCCAGTCATTGTTAAAGCTCCTTTTCCGTTGCTTAGAATGCTTTCAATATATAAAATATCTCCCCCAACACTTGTCCAGGCAAGACCTGTTACAACACCGGGAACTCCTGTTATTTCAGAAAGGCTTTTCGGTCTTGGAACTCCAAGAATTTCGTCTACCTTTTCTAATGAAATCTTCGGATCGTATTCTTTTACCAAAGCAGTTTGTAAAGCTACCCATCTTGCAACGGAAGCAATTCTTTTCTCTAAGGTTCTTACACCGCTTTCAGAAGTGTGAGCTTCAATAATATGTTTAAGTTCAGCATTCCCAAGCTTAAATGATTTGATATCCAAACCGTTTTCTTCCTGCTGTTTCTTGATTAAATGTCTTTTTGCAATTTCTATCTTTTCTTCTAACGTATATCCTGCGATCTGAATAATTTCAGTTCTGTCTAATAACGGAGTCTGAATTGTAGAAAGCGAGTTGGCTGTTGCGATAAACATCACTTTAGACAAGTCATATCCCATTTCAAGGAAGTTGTCGTAAAAAGACTTATTTTGTTCAGGATCAAGAACTTCTAATAAAGCTGAGCTTGGATCTCCATGAAGACCTTGAGCAATTTTATCAATCTCATCCAGAACAATCACAGGATTGGAAGTTCCGGACTTTTTGATAGACTGAAGAATTCTTCCGGCCATAGCACCAATATAGGTCTTTCTGTGTCCACGGATCTCGCTTTCGTCATGAAGTCCACCTAAAGATAGTCTCACATATTTCTGCCTAGGGCATCTGCAATAGATTTACCTAACGAGGTTTTACCAACTCCCGGAGGGCCTACCAACAATAGGATAGGAGACTTCATGTTATTTTTTAACTTTAAAACAGCCATGTGTTCCAAAATTCTTTTCTTAATATCTTCAAGTCCGAAATGTGCTTTATCTAGAACTTTTTCAGCTTTTGCAATATCAAAAATATCTTTGGTATATGTTTCCCATGGAAGATCGGTAAAGAAATCCAGATAATTTCTCTGTACATTATAATCCGGAGAATTAGGATTCTGTCTTTGTAGTCTGCCGATTTCCTTTTGGAAGTGTTCTTCTACTTCCTGGCTCCACTTCTTGGTTCTTGCTTTTGCAATAAGATCTGCTACATCACTTTCAGTGCCACCGCCTAATTCTTCCTGGATCGTTCTGATCTGCTGATTCAGAAAATATTCTCTTTGTTGCTTATCGAGATCTTTTGAAGTTTTTTGATGAATTTGATTTCTCAATTCCAGCTTTCTGAAGTCCTCGTGCATCATTTCATAGCATTTATTAGCTCTTTCCATCATGCTTTTCTCTTCAAGCAGCTTTTGCTTTTCTAAAGATGGAAAACTTGCGTTGGTGCAGATGAAATTCAGTAGATCATCATTATTATTGATGTTTTTGATCGCAAAATTAGCTGCATTAGGAATGTTGGGATCCAGCTCTATGATTTTTAAAGCCAGGTCTTTTACATTGTCTAATAAGGCTTCATATTCCTCCTGATTTTTAGGTTTTGTATCTTTTAATTTTGTGATTTCTGCTTTAAAATAAGGTTGGTTTTCAATGATTTTTTTGATTTTGAATCTATGGAAACCTTTGGTGATTGCCGTAATATTACCTTCAGGAAGTTTGATGATCTTAATGATCTTTGCTAATGTACCGGTTGTATAAATATCCTTTTCGGTAGGTTGCTCTAGATCTGAATTCTTTTGGCTTACAATTCCGATGAAATCTCCGTTTTTCTGCGCTTCCTCAAGAAGCTGTATAGAGGTTTTTCTTCCTGCAGTAATAGGAATTACCACATTAGGGAACATCACCATATTTCTTACGGGAAGTATTGGGAATATTTTCTGTTCGGAATTCTTTTCAGTCTCTCCAAAGTCGGAAAGATTGATTTCTTCAGTGACAATATCAAAGCCGTCGCTGATCATTTCTTCTAAACTTATATCTTCAAATTCTGTCATAATGGATGGAATGACAAATTGTCATTTCGTATTTAATCGTTAACTGGATTTTTTTATAATATGCCCTGAAAACGTGTGGTATATTATAATATATTAAGATGCACAATACTTATGCCATTTGTTTTTTACGAAAAAATATGGTCAAAATTTCCTTTTTTAGATAAACTTTAGGATTTAAAATTAAAATAAAGAACTTCTGCTTCTCTAATTTCTTAAAAATGTGTATTTTCGCAAACTGATAAAAAACTATAATTTATAAAATGGCAATTTTAGGACAGATTAGGAGTAAGCCTTGGCTTTTAATGGGAGTAATAGCCTTAGCGCTTTTGGCGTTCTTGGTGAACCCAGACAGTATCGATAAGGTTTTTGGTAAGAATCCTGACATTTTAGGAAAAGTAAATGGTGAGAAAATCACCCGCGAAGAGTTCAATGATCAGCTTTTCGTGTTGCAGCAACAGGCTGAACAACAGGGTCGTCCAAAGAACGGTCTTGAAGAACAGGCTTGGCAGTTACTTGTTCAATCTAAACTTATCAAGCAGCAGTTTGAGAAATTGGGCTTTGAAATGACTGATGATTATTTCTGGAATCAAATCCAGTATGATCAGATGTTCGCCCAAAATCAACAATTCTTTGATGAGAAAGGGAACTTTAAAACTCAAGACCTTAAAAAAGAGATTGAAACATTACAAAACACGAACCCTCAGGGATATGCTCAATGGTTGAAAACAAGAAAATCAATCGAGTACAGACTAATGGCGAGACAGGTGTTTACCAACGTTTCAGCAGGTATTACCACTGGTAAGAAAGAAGCTGAAGAATTGATGAAAGAAAGAGATCAGCTTGCTGACATCGACTTTGTAAAAGTAGATTATGCAGCTTATCTTCAGAAAACAAAGATTAATGTTACTACAGAAGATCTTGCGAACTACATCAAGCAACACCCGGTAATGTTCAAAGCTGAACCGAGCAGAAACTTAGGAATTGTATTTTTTCCTTCTAAACCAAGTGCAGCAGATGATGCGGCAGCTTTAAAGGATATTACAAAATTATACTCTGGAGGTACAGATGCTAGTGGAGGAACTGAGAACTTCCAGAATACAAAGAATGATTCTATGTTTGTAATGGCAAACTCAGATTCACCTTTCAATCCTCAGTATGTAAACCTACACAATTGCCAGCTACTATACAAGGTCAGATCGCAACAGCTGCGGTAGGACAGACTTTTGGACCATATAAAGAACAAAATTTCTATGTAGTTTCTAAGCTTGTAGGTAAAAAGACTTCAGATTCTACATTGTCAAGACATATCCTGATCGCTTTCAAAGGAAGCCCGGCAGGAGAAGGAGTAACAAGATCTAAAGAGCAGGCTAAGAAATTGGCAGACTCTATCGGAGCGATCGTAAAAGCTACACCAGCTAAATTTACAGAGTTCCTTAAACTTTCAAATGATCCAAATTCAGCTGCACAAGGAGGTAGCCTTGGTTGGACAACTCCGGAGACGCCTTTCGTACCAGAGTTCCTTACTTATCTTGCTAACAATCCTAAAGGAGCAACAGGTGTTGTGGAAACTCAGTTTGGGTACCACATCATCAATATCGAAGATAAAAAGTCAGGATCAATGGGATATAAGGTGGCAAATCTTGTAAAAGAGATCAAACCTTCAGATGCTACAGAAGCTGAAACAGATAAAAACGCTAGAAAATTCATCCAGCAGGTTCAAGGGAAGTCTTTCAACGATTTCGTGAATATTGCTAAGAAAGGAAACTTCCAGTTCACAAATCCTAAAGCGGCGAAGAGATTCGAAGGACAACTTCAGGGATTGGGTACTGAAAAAGATGGCGAGATCCTTACTTGGGCTTTTGATAAGAAAAGATCTAAAGGAGATACCGAATTATTCAATGTAGATGGAACAGGAGATAAAATTGTTGTATTCCTGAACGGAAAACAAGAAGCAGGTCTTGCTGATCCAGAATCTGTAAGAGATCAAATTGAAATAATTGTTAAAAATAAACTAGCTGCAAAACAAATTTCTGATAAAATTGCAGGAGCGAAAGCTTCAGGTTTAGATCAGATTGCTACATTGTTTGCTACTACAAAACAATCTGCTCAGGTAAATCTATTAAACCCTTCAGTAGCTGGAGCTATGGAGCCTAAAGTTGCTGGTGCGGCATTTGGTGTTGCAAAAGGTAAACTTTCTAACCCGGTTGAAGGAGGAACAGGAGTTTATGTACTGATCAAAAAATCAGAAACAGTAAACAAACAACCTGGTGATCTTAAACAATTTACTGAATCTATTTCTCAGAGAAATGCAGGCATGTTTGGCCAAGCTTGGTTGAAGAGTCTTCAGGATAACGCAGATATCGAGGACTATAGAATCGAGATCTGGAACAAGGTGGGAAATCAGCAATAATAAGAGATTCAAATCTATCAATATAAAAGCGACAATTTTTTTGTCGCTTTTTTTTGTATTTAACGCAGAACAATAAAGGAAAAGATTTATTTAAAATGTACTATATTTGCTTATTAGAAAAAAATTAGCAAGTGAAGTTCAGTAAAGAATTAAAAGCTGGTGTGATTGCACTTCTAGCTGTCGTAGGCTTTGTGGTGTTGTTTCAATTTATGAAAGGGAAAAGCCTTTTTACTACCGACAATATCTTTTACGCAAAATATGACAATGTGGAAGGCCTTGCGCAGTCTTCAGCGGTCTCTATCAACGGTCTTAAAGTAGGACAGGTTGATAAGATTATACCTCAAACAGGAAAGGATGGTAAAATCAGTTTTGTTGTAAAAATTACGGTTGATAACAAATTTGAATTTTCAAAAAACTCAACACTGGAAATTTTTGAACCGGGATTAATGTCCGGGAAAGAAATGAGAGTAAATTTGGTATACGGAGGAATTACAGCAAAAGATGGAGATACTCTGAAAGGAGCTTTCAAACTGGGAACATTGGGAAGTCTTTCTTCTCAGGTAGGCCCGGTAAAAGATCAATTGCAGGTAGTTCTTCATAGAGTAGACTCTTTGATGGCAAATGCCAATCTGCTTGTTGATGCACAAAACAGAGCTGAAGTAAAAGCTTTATTATCCAACCTTAACAAAACAGTAGGAGCATTACAAACAACTGCAGGAAATGTAAACAATCTTGTAGGGCATAATGATCCGAAACTGCAGAAAGTATTGGATGACGCAAGTCTTACTATGCAAAGTGGAAAGGTTACTTTGGATAAATACGGAAATCTAGCACAGAGCATTGATACAAAGCAATTAAATGCAACGATTGCTAATCTTGATGCTACTGTAGGAAAACTGAATCAGGTGATTGGCGGAATAGATAAAGGAGAAGGAAGTTTAGGGAAACTCATGAAAGATGATCAGTTGTACAATAATCTGAATTCAGCTTCTTCTAACCTGAATACATTAATCGAGGATATGAAAGCAAATCCTAAGAGATATATCAATTTTTCGGTTTTCGGTAAAAACAATAAAGACTAATACGCCTTATGCAGTACATCGATAACATTATTTTCCTGATTTTATTAGTGGCAGGATTTGGACTTTTTGCGAAGAGCCTGCTGAAGATCTATAGAAATATCAGGCTTGGTCACGAGATCAATAGAAACGATAAGAAATCTGAACGCTGGAGTACTATGGCTAGAGTGGCTATGGGACAAAGCAAAATGGTAAAACGTCCTATTGCTGGGGTTTTACACCTTTTCGTGTATGTAGGTTTTGTGATTATCAATATAGAACTTATTGAAATTATTGTTGATGGACTGTTTGGAACACATCGTTTCCTGGCGTCAGTTTTTGGAAGCGGATTCTATAGTTTCTTTACGGCAACCTTAGAAATTCTTGCCCTTCTTGTGGTAATAGGAGTGGTTGTATTTTTCATCAGAAGAAACTTTTATGGAGTTAAGAGATTAACAATGAAAGAACTTTTCGGATGGCCAAAACAAGATGCCAACTGGATTCTTATCATCGAGTTTGCTTTAATGATGGCGTTCTTTAAAATGAATGCGGCTGATTGGGTATTGCAGCAAAGAGGTGTACTGCCTGTGCTTGGAAGTTTCCCGATAAGTTCTTCAATTCTAGGGCCTATTTTGAGTAATTTCGGGGATGGATTTTTGCACTTTACAGAAAAAGGAGCTTGGTGGTTCCACTTTGTAGGGATTCTTTTCTTTATGAATTATCTTTACTATTCAAAACATTTGCACATTATCTTAGCTTTCCCAAGTACTTGGTATGCTAATCTTGATAAAAAAGGAAAATTCAACAATCTTGATTCTGTAACCAAAGAAATCAAATTGATGATGGATCCTAATGCAGATCCTTATGCTGCGCCAGCAGAGGGAGCTGAAGCTGATGCTCCTTCTAAATTTGGAGCAGAAGATATATTTGATCTGAATCAGGTACAATTGCTTAATGCCTATTCCTGTACAGAATGTGGACGTTGTACTTCTGTTTGTCCTGCTAATATTACAGGCAAAAATTGTCTCCGAGATTGATCTTAATGAAGACAAGAGACCGTTTGGAAGAAGTAGGAAAGAACATTGATAAAAACGGAAAATTTGTTGACGACGGTAAAAAGTTGTTGAATGACTATATCACTAAGGAAGAACTTTGGGCTTGTACTACATGTAATGCTTGTACAGATGCTTGTCCTGTATTGTTGGATCCGCTTTCTATTATCTTTGAAATGAGAAGATTCCTGGTAATGGAACAGTCTGCTGCTCCACAGGAACTTAACCTGATGATGACGAATGTGGAGAACAATGCTGCTCCTTGGCAGTACAACCAGGCTGACCGTCTGAATTGGGCAAATGATTAATAAATTTATCAATGTATCAATTTGAAAATTGACAATAGATTGTTACATGGATACATTTAGATTGTTACATTATTTAATTTAAAAGAAATGGATTTCAATATAAAAACAATGGCAGAATATGCTGCCGAAGGAAAAGCACCGGAAGTTTTATTTTGGGTTGGTTGTGCCGGAAGTTTCGATGACCGTGCTAAAAAAATTACAAAAGCATTTTGCAAAATATTGAATAAAATAGGAGTAGAATTTGCTGTTTTAGGACAGGAAGAAAGCTGCACCGGAGATCCTGCAAAAAGAGCTGGAAATGAATTCGTTTTCCAGATGATGGCTCTTACCAATATTGAAGTCCTGAATGCTTACGAAGTAAAGAAAATTGTAACAGCATGCCCACACTGTTTCAATACCCTTAAAAATGAATATCCAAGTCTTGGCGGACACTTTGATGTAGTTCACCACACACAATTCCTGAAGACTTTAATGGAAGAAGGAAGACTGAAGATTGAAGGCGGAGCATTTAAAGGAAAGAAAATCACTTTCCATGATCCTTGTTACCTTGGACGTGCGAATGATGAGTATGAAGCTCCAAGAATGCTGCTTGAAAAACTTGATGCAGAGCTTG
The DNA here is from genome assembly GCF_030409875.1 of Chryseobacterium tructae. Taxonomy (NCBI): domain Bacteria; kingdom Pseudomonadati; phylum Bacteroidota; class Flavobacteriia; order Flavobacteriales; family Weeksellaceae; genus Chryseobacterium; species Chryseobacterium tructae. The sequence continues at coordinate 131,832 of NZ_JAUFQR010000001.1, forward strand.
TGGAAATGAAGCGTTGCAAAACAAACGGTCTTTGTTGTGGTGCCGGTGGTGCACAGATGTTTAAAGAACCTGAAAAAGGGAATAAAGACATTAATATTGAAAGAACCGAGGAGGCTTTATCTTTTGAGCCTAAGGTAATTGCAACCGGATGTCCATTCTGTAATACAATGATGACAGATGGTGTAAAACATTTCAATAAAAACACTGAAGTAGCAGTAAAAGATATCGTAGAACTTCTTGCAGAAGCAGAAGATTTGTAGATGATAAATAAAATATACATGAAAACTCAGGCTCTTGCTTGGGTTTTTATGCATTATAAACTCAAGAATATTTCTTAATTTTATACTTTAAATTGAGCAGCAATGAAAATTGAAGAATCAAACGTTGTAGAAACGAACGACTACAGAGTCATTATATACCCGGCATCAAGGCCATTTGAAACAAAAGAGGCAAAAGCCATTACAGAAAAGCTATTTGATTTTCTGGCAACTTGGGCTGCACACGGAAAACCGCTTTCATCATCTTTTAAAATTGAAAAAAATCAATTTATTATTATATGTGTAGATGAAGAGAAAGAAATGGCTTCAGGGTGTAGTATTGATGCGCTAGGAAAGATTATGAGAGAGCTTGATGAAGAATATCAGCTGGGATTATTTGACAGAATGAAAGCTAGTTTTGTAGAAAATGGTGAAGTGAAAACATTGAAACTTCTTGATTTTAAGAACAAGCTGAAAAACGGTGAATTACCAAAAGATATTCAGGTATTTGACTTTTCTAAAAATACATATCTGGACTTTTTAAGCCACTTCCTTCTTCCGTTGGAGAAAAGCTGGGCGGGAAGTTATATCAGCTAAGTATTTTTATACTACGATCAGAATAAGGGATGGCTTTTGCCATCCTTTTTTGCTTTCTAAATGAGTATTCTTTATTAAGAAGAAAACTCTTCTGAATGAATTTTTACATTGAGAATTTTTGTAGGAGCTGCTTTGTCATCAAACGGTGTGGTAGGAAACTTTCCTTTAATAAAAATGGCGCACATCGTATTCTGTGGATGATAAAGATAACCATGATTTTCTTTTCCAACTCCGTCCAGAATAGCCTGAAAGACTTCGTATCTGATTTTCAATGGATTATAAGCGTAATCATGCCATACAACGATAGAGTTTTCATGCAAAAGATTGTCAAAAACTTTCTTTGTATCATTGAGAACCATCTCATAGCTATGGTCGCCATCAATAAAGACTAAATCGTATTTTTTGCCTAAAGATGTGAAATCGAAGAATTTGGTGTTCGCTTCAAGATGATTTATTTGAGGATTCTTTTGTGAAAGGATACCATGTTGTTCGGCATATTTTACATGTAATCCCATCTCTTTCATTTCTTTTTTAGATAAGTTGATGGTGGTACAGTCCTCAGTGTATTTGGCAACATTATAGACACTTTCTCCACGCCATGTGCCAATTTCAATGTAGGAATTGACATCATTTCTCATGGAAAGGGTTTTAAGAAGTTGTAAATCTGTGATTAATGATCCTCCATCCAATATGAAACTGTCAATATCTTCAGCCACTTTATCTCCCAGAAGTTTCATATCAATCTGTGGCAAAGAAGAAATTCCTGTATATTTCTTTTTGAATTTTTTTTCTGCTTCCAATGAGCTATCCAGAACAAGGTTGATTAAGCTTGGGGTTTCAAGAATAGTTCGAAAAAAAGACAGAAATTTATTAACTTTAGCCATTAGTTTGCTGAGATGTAATTTGCATTAATAATCAAACAAAGATACAACTAAATAAAATTTTGGAAAGAAAAAAGATACTCTTCATCTCATCGTGGTTTCCTAATAAAATAGAGCCTACCAATGGTAATTTTGTGCAGCGGCACGCGGAAGCCGTTTCATTATCATGTGATGTTGAAATACTGCATGCTATTGGTAATTTTGATCAGGAAGAGCTATATGTTTATGATGATAAAATCATTAATAACATCAGAACTTTAATCATTTATTATAAAAACTCAAAAAATCCGGTTCAGAACTTTGTAAGAAGAATGAAAGCGTATTCAGAAGGGTTTACTCAATTGCGTAAACCGGATCTGATTCATGCGAATGTTTTGCATAACAATATGCTTTTTGCCGTTTATCTGAAAAGAAAATATAAAATTCCATTTGTTGTGACAGAGCATTGGACAGCCTTACAAAAACAAAATCTATCAAAAACCTCCGGTAATATTAAGCGAATAGCAAAATATATAGCTAAACATGCCGGATATATCTTACCAGTAAGCAATAACTTAAAAGATAGTTTGACACAGTTGGGAATTACCACCCCGATGAAAGTGATTTCAAATGTAGTAGATACGGAAGTCTTTACCATTGAGGCTAAAACTGAAAAATCAGATCATGTGAAATTTCTGCATGTATCAAGCTTGATTCCCCGTAAAAGACCACAAGATATTATCAGAGCAGTTCATCTATTATACCAAAACGGATATTCTGTAAGCTTGGAAATAGGAGGCGATGGTGATGCTGAGACTTTGGAGACTTTGGTGAAAAGTTTATCTGCTGAAAATTATATCAAGGTTTTTGATGCCATTAGCTATCCTGAAGTTGCAGAGAAAATGCAACATTCGGATTATTTTATTCTATTCAGTGAAAATGAAACCCAGGGTTGTGTTATTCTGGAATCTTATGCCTGTGGTAAACCTGTGATCTCAACAATGGTGGGAGGAGCGGCTGAATTTATTATTGAAGGCCTCGGAATTGGTATTGAGAAGGATAATACAGTTCAGCTTTATGATGTTTGGAGAAAATATGCAAACAGGAATATGTTTTCAAAAGTGAATCTGAGATTAGAAATTATTGTGTAGACAGATATTCCAGAAAAGCTATTACCGAACAGTTTACCGAAATCTATGATGAAGTTCTTTCTAAAAATAATGTCTCGTGAAAAGCCTGAAAGATTTTTTAAGAAACTTTTTTAGTAATAGTGGACATCATGTTTTCTTATCTTTCCTCATTGCTAAAATCTGTAGCTTTCTGGGATCCTTGCTGATCATCAGATTGTTACCCGAAAATGAATTCGGTGTTTTAAGTATTGTTCTTTCCGTGTTGACTATTTTTACACCATTTACCGGGTTTGGAAGCAGTCAGAGCTTAATGCGGTTTGGGTCAATGTCAGTAGATAAAGACGAGAAATTAAAAATTTCATCTTATTTCTTTTTCAAAGGCATTCTGTTTGAGCTGATCCTCATTGTCTTGTTTTTAGGTGTTTCCGTTTTTTACTTTGATAAGTATGAGGATATCTTCATTATCTTTATTTTTTGTGCGATAAGACTTGGCGGATTTTATTTTCTTAATCATATCCAGGGTTTTTATCGAATTACAGGGAAGAATCAGACCTTTGCAAGGATCAATAATATTGTTAATATCGGAGGGCTGCTATTAGTTTTGCTCCTTACGTACTTTTTCAAGTTTTACGGATATCTTATAGCCATCAGTATAGCCCCTTATTTATCGTTATTTTGGTTAAAAAAGGATATATATTCTCATGGAGCACTCAAACCGGGAAATTATAAAGAGATGTGGAGATATGGTATTTTTACCGCACTTACTTCTCTTACTTCTGATGCCCTATATTCATTGGATATCTTGTTGCTTGGTTTTATGCTGAATGAAAATGCGGTCGCCAATTACAGAACGGCTATTCTTATTCCATCTAATATTACTTTTCTGGCAACCAGTTTTCTACAGAGTGATTTTCCGGTTCTCTCCAAGAACTTTAAGGATAAGAAATTCCTGAAATCTTATGTTGTGAATTTTAATAAATTCTTCTTTCCCATTTGTCTGGGAATTCTGCTTTTCTTTTATCTATTTAAAAAGTATATAATTATTTTATTTTTTGGTGAAAACTATGTGAATAATACGACTTTATTAATGATTTTATCAGTAGGATTCACATTAGGCATGGTGACCAGAAATCTTTATGGAAATTTATTACCTGCAGTCGGAAAAATAGAGATTAATACATGGCTCAGCATCGGATCACTTATATTTTTGGCTGTGCTTGCCTATTTACTGGTTCCAGCTTACGGTACCATCGGAATGGGAATTGCTATGACAGCAACATTGCTTGTTTCCGGCTTGGGTTATCTGTTTTTTTTCTTTTCCTACTTAAGGAAACTGCCTTAATGGTAAAATCTTTTTATCTTTGTTAGAATGAAAAATATCTTTCTTTATATTTTATTATTAAGCTGTGTAGTTATCAGTTGTGGAAGTGATGACGATTCTTTACAAAGAATTGATCAGATACTGAATATCTATATGAAGTCGGATACCAGTCCGGATTTGTTGAATGCCAAAAAAAGCGGATCTTTTACCAGCTTTTCAGTGAATGATATGTTAGGGGACAAAGATAATTCTCCTGTGACAACTATTCCTTTAAGAATGAGACAGGATTCAGTTTTTTATATAGAATATATTGCAGGAGCGAAAAGGAAAAAATTTGATTCTGCGGGTACTACTTATTATTCCAGGATGCAGGTTACTTTGAATCAAATTATTAATAATACCCCTCAGCCGGTGGCTACAGATATTCTTGAAATTCACTATCGAAATACGCCGGAAGCATTTCAGGTTTCAGAGGTTTTATACAATACAGAATCCGTATTTTCAAAGGATGCGGGGACACCCAATTCAATAAATAACGTAACTATCATAAAATAGTTTTAAATTTGTAAAATTGTTAGCTTATATTAGGCTAAATTTAATATCTAACATCTAAATAAAATGTTACAAGTCAATTTTTTACGCGACAATAAAGAACGCGTTTTAGAAGGTCTTAAGAAAAGACAATTCAAGAATCTTGAGTTGGTAGACGAAGCTGTTGCTACTGACGACGAAAGAAAAAGAATCCAATTTGAATTAGATTCCCAGCTTTCCGAGATCAATAAAATCTCCAAGGAAATTGGACTTTTAATGAAGGAAGGAAAAAAAGAAGAAGCGGAATCAGCAAAATCTAAAACTGCACAATACAAAGAGTCGAGTTCAGAATTGAAATCTCAGCTGGAAGTAAAAGAAACTGAATTATTGAATATTCTGTATCAACTTCCAAACATTCCAAATGAATTGGTAAAAAGCGGTGCTTCAGCTGATGATAACGAAATTATTTTCCAGTCTCATACCGTAGAAGGTCTTGGTGAAGGAGCTATTCCTCACTGGGAACTGGCAAAAAAATATAACCTTATCGATTTTGAACTAGGAGTAAAAATTGCTGGGGCAGGATTTCCTGTTTATTTAGGAAAAGGAGCTAGATTACAAAGAGCCTTAGTTCAGTATTTCCTTGATAAAAATGTTGATAAAGGATATACAGAAGTAAACCCGCCTCACGTAGTAAATGAAGCTTCGGGTTTTGGAACAGGACAATTACCTGATAAAGAAGGACAGATGTACTATATCAACGAAGATAAATTATATCTGATTCCTACTGCGGAAGTTCCTGTAACGAACCTTTACCGTGATGTATTATTGGATGAAAGAGATCTTCCGATTAAAAATACGGCATTCTCTCAGTGTTATAGAAGAGAAGCGGGAAGCTACGGGGCTCACGTAAGAGGTCTAAATCGTCTTCACCAATTCGAAAAAGTAGAGATCGTAAGAATTGAAAAACCTGAAAATTCTTATGCTGTATTGGAAGAAATGGTAGAGCACATTAAAGAAATCCTTACTGATCTTGAACTTCCATTCAGAGTATTAAGACTTTGTGGTGGAGATACAGGTTTTGCTGCTGCTATGACTTATGATTTTGAAGTATGGAGTGCAGCACAGGAAATGTGGTTAGAAGTAAGTTCTGTTTCCAACTTTGAAACATTCCAGGCTAACAGATTGAAATGCCGTTACAAAGCAGATGGTAAATCTCAGTTGGTACACACCCTGAACGGTTCTGCTATGGCATTGCCAAGAATTATGGCTGCATTGTTGGAGAATAATCAGACAGCAGAAGGAATTAAGCTTCCTAAAAAGATTGCAGAATATGCAAGATTTGATGTGATTAATTAAATACATCTTTACTAATAAAAATAAATCCCTCTTTCTGAAAATGGAAGAGGGATTTTATATTTTATGAGGATAAAGACATTCTCCTTTACTATTATTAATGAGGTTTTTAATTTTTTTTTTAGCTTATTAGGAATGTCTTTACTGAATACGTAGTGGAAAAATCGGTAATTTAAAAAATAATATTATTGATGTATATTTAATGAACTTAAAAATAAAATACCAATTCCATGAAAAAACAAATTAGTTTAGTTTTACTGTTTGTGACCCTTGGGTTTTTCTTATCCAAATCTCAAGCATTATCTTTATTTACACCATTTCCTTTTCCCCAGGCACAATGTAATAACCTGGCCGGAAATTATTCAAATCAATGGAAACCAAGTCATGGTAGCCCTAATGTCTTAAATGTAGGTTGCGGAAACAATGTTGTAAGACTTTATTCTAAAAATCAAAGCATAACAGAAAGAAAGTCAGAAGGAATATTCATTGATCTTAATAATATTGGAATAACACTTACACCCCAGAAAAAATATAAAATAATTATTACCTATCGTTATTCTTTTCCCAATAACCCATATAATGCTATCAATTTTGATGCTTATTTTGCTAATGATATGGTTGAGAAATCAAATAATAACTGTGAAGAGGAGAAAGAGCCAACGGTTTCAGATAAGATTAAAATTCTCAGCTTTGCTACCGGAGAATCATTAAGTGATACTTATCCATGTCAAGTAAAATCAGTAGAGAAAGGGCAGATTGTAATAGGCAAATCATACAAATATTTATGGATTACATCTAATCTTAATAACAGTACACCAGGGTTACGTGAATATGTTGATATAGATAAAGTAGAATTATACCTAGACGGAGATAACGGAAGCACGGGCGGAACTTCAGGTGGAACAGTTGAAATTGTAGCATCTGATTTAAAAGTGCCTTGTAGCTCAACTGCCCCTATTACCTTTAAGGCTGTAACAAGCAGTACTCCTTTAAACAATAATTATTCATGGGAGTTTGAAAAAGGATGGAGTAAAAATGGGGCACCTGTATCATTAAGCAGTGGAAATTCTGATTTTGTAACAGTAACACCAACTGATCCTACTGTTTTACCTGGCTATGTTAAATTAGTACTTCGCATGAATGGTCAATTATTTGTAAGAGGAGTATATGTAAAAAGAAAAGAAATAGATGAGGCCAATATATTGAAGATCATTGAAGGAATTCGTAGTACCAGTGTTTATCCTGCTACAATAGATTATAGTATTAATCTGGAAATCAACAGTCTGTTTATTGGAGTAGTTCAGATACTTCAGTAGCAGATGTAGCCGTTTCCATAATGAATCCGGCAAAAGTTATTCTTAAGAAGCCTGGTCAATTTGTCCTCTCTGTTAAGGTTTTCGATTTTTGCGGACAATCTAAAACCTTTTCAATAGATGTAGATACGGAAAACCTTCCTTTAGGTCCCAATGGAAATATCTTTGCACGAAAGAATGAAACAAAAATGTATAAAGTATTTCCAAATCCTGCAAGTGATGTAGTTAATATTAAATTGGTCGGCAGTGGTTTACAGGATGATATCGAGAAGAATTATCGAGCTGAATTATTTAATGCATTAGGAGTAAAAGTAAAAGAAATAGCGTTGAAAAAAGATATTGAATTGATGTCTGTAACAGGCCTTATTCAAGGAGTATATACATTAAAAATCTATACAAATAGTAAAGTAGAAGAACATCAGTTAATTGTGAAATAGCTGAAGTTTGGTGAAAGCTAGTCTATACATAAAGAACCTCAATCGAATTCGATTGAGGTTCCTTATTATTCAGTGACAATGATGATTTTTTTATCAGCGTTTTTCAACTTATAATCCTTGTCATTCATTGTTTTTAAGTCATATTCAATCCTTACAGAATAATCGTTAATCTGTTTCAGCCAATCATGCTTGCCGCTAATCGATTTTATTTTATTTTCAAATTTCAGAGTCGTTCCGATATTTTTAAAAAACATCATCATCATTCCTTCCATTTTTTCTGTTTCCTCTTTTGAGCCTTGGGAGCGAAGTATCTCTTCAATATTTTTAAGATTAAAAAAATCAGTGTTAATGGTTAGAGTCTTGCCATCCCAGGTGTTATTTAAATTCTGTTCAAAAGGTAATTTTTCGTTTTTATTGAAATTTTTAATGATTTGATAATCATTAGGAGTGAAATGATCTATTTTAAATAATAATCCGATAGGAGTGGGATTGTTGTCATCTTTTTTGGATTTCAAAAAAACTTTTTTCAACATTCTTAGAGTATCCTGATTTTCTGTTTTCAGTTTCCCCTCATTCTTTAGAAGATCGTGCATACTTGTCCAGACTGTCGGAAATCGTTCCATCTCTTTAAATTTTTCCTGTTTTAAGGAATCAGGAGTCATGGCTTCCATTTCGGCCATAAATTCTCTGGTATCTATATCGGTAATCAGAGAGGTGGCTGTGTCTTTATGATAAAGTACTTCAGTATTAATATTGCAGGATTGTAGCGTAAACAGACTTATTAAGAATAAGACGATTGTTTTCTTCATGTGATGTATGTAAATTCTAATTAATGACAGTTAACAGCTCCACTAGGATCTTTAGAAATTGTCATAGATTCAGCCTTTGGCGAAACGTATGGAATACCCAGTTCCAGGCCTCTCAAAATAAAAAGTCCACCTAAAATTATCATAATAATAGGGACTGCTTTTAAAACCTTTGTTCTGAAAGCCTGATTCATGAGGTTTCCGGCCAACACGATGGCAAACATGAATGGAAGGGTGCCCAAGCCAAATAAAGCCATATATAAAGCTCCCTGCCATATTCCTCCTCCTGCAAGACTTGCCGTAAGAGCCATGTAAACCATGCCGCATGGTAAAAAGCCATTAAGTATTCCTGTTGTAAATCTTGAACGGTAATCTGATTTTTGAAGCAGTCGTCCTAAATTCAACTTTACAGAATATAAAAACTTAGACAGAAATGGGATTTTTGAGGCAAAATCTTTTCCCCCAAATGAAAATACAGCCATAATAATAAGCAGGATACCAGCCGTGATTGTCAGGTATTTCTGAAATCCAGCCATTTCAAAACCTTGTCCTATAATCCCAAGAAGTGCACCCAACAGTGAATAGGTGAAAATTCTTCCGAACTGATACGTAAGATTTTGAAGATAAAAATTAGCAGCCTGTTTTTTAGTTAATCCCATCGATAAAGCAATAGGCCCGCACATTCCGATACAATGAAAACCGGAAGCAAAGCCTAAGGCAATAGCCGATACAATAAGTCCTATTTCCATATCACATCATAATCCATTCTATAGTCTGTTTTGTCTTTCGTCCAACTCAGTCTTAAAGTATAATTCCCCATTTTTAATACTTGTGCAGGGATTAAAAAAGACTGGCTGCCGTCAAGCTGTACAGGTTTTTTGATGTCTAAATTCTGGTCGTCGGTTCTGTTTAAAACAAATTTTGCCGTAGTATTTGAATTGTTATAATCCTTTGGAAAAGTGATTTTAATTCCATGAGTATCCTGGCTGTATACAGGTTTTTCCTGTAGTTCATCAGCTCTCTTTTTGGAATCAATTACATCTTGGTATTGTAATTCCTCTTCGTAATAATTATCTGTTACCATTTCAGAGTTTTTTTGCCCGTTCGGGAAAAGAAACATCATGGATAATATAAAAATAATAAATGCTGCTAATGCAATTACAACACCGTGTCCCCAACTAAAGTTCTTCATTTTTTCTAATTAAAATTGCAGTTTGAATGGTCCTTCAAAATAAGTCTGATAAGAATCGATAAGTTTACCTTTCATGTCATAAACTCCGATTGTAATGTTTTGTTTAGATAGCTTCATTTCATTTTCCGGGAAACTGATATTAATTGTTCCTTTAGAAATTTTATCCCTTTCTACAGGAATTTTACTTGAAGCACTATAAGTAATCTCTCCATGAGCAGGTTCCATTACCTTGATGGTAACGATTTTCTTCTCATTGGTCTTATTCAGGAATGTATAATTATAAGTATTGATAATTTTTCCTTCTTTCACAAAGAATGTACTTCCTGCTGGCTTAATGAATTTAGCCTCCATTTCACCACGGCTGTAAAGCAGATATCCAAGGAATCCTACCAAAAGCAATAAGAATATACTGAAGCCTTTCATTCTTCCCGTAAATTTAAATTGAGTTTCTTTCTCAATTTCATTTTCAGAAGCATATCTGACTAGTCCTTTCGGAAGGCCTACTTTTTCCATGACTTCGTCACAAGCATCAATACATGCTGTACAGTTGATACATTCCAGTTGTTGTCCGTCTCTGATATCAATTCCTGTTGGGCATACTACCACACACTGATGACAATCGATACAATCTCCTTTACCTGCTGCTTTTCTGTCTTCTCCCTTTCTCCATTTTGAGCGGTTCTCTCCTCTTTTGAAGTCATAGAATACGTTGATGGTATCTTTATCGATCAATACACCTTGAAGTCTACCATATGGGCAAACTAATGTACACACTTGTTCTCTGAACCATGCAAAAACAAAATAGAATGCGGCCGTAAGAAGAATCATTACGATAAAATTGGTTGGATGCGCAAATGGCCCTTCAGAAACAATTTTAAAAACTTGTTCATAGCCCACGATATACATAAACATAAAGTGAGTAATGATTAATGAGATCATGACGTAAACAGACCATTTCAAGCTTCTTTTCCAGATTTTCTCGCTATTCCATTCCTGTCTGTCCAGCTTCATTTGCTTGTTTCGGTCACCTTCAATCAAATATTCGATTTTACGGAAGATCGATTCCATAAAAATTGTCTGAGGGCAAATCCACCCGCAGAAAATTCTTCCGAATGCAATCGTAAAAACGATAATAAAGATTAAGGATGCGATAGCACCTAAAGTTAGGATAAAGAAGTCTTGTGGATAGAAAGGCTGTCCAAAGATGAAAAATTCCCTGTCAATAACATTAAACAATAACAACGGGTTGCCATTGATTTTGATAAACGGTAATGAAAAATAAATAATTAATAATAGATAGCTTACAATGTTTCTATAGTTGGTGTACTTTCCTTTTGGTTTTCTTGGAAATACCCATCTTCTTTTACCGGATTGCTCCATTGTCCCTATAGAATCTCTGTAAGTTTCAGGGTCCAGAACCTGTCCCTGTCCGCCTCGTACTTCTATTTCTTCTATGTCTGACATATTGTAATGTGTTTAAAAAAGAAAAAACATAATTCGTTACTATTTTTAAGGTAATAACAAATTATGTTTTTTTCATATGTTTCTAATTTTTCTAAATTATTCTTTTTCCCAGTGTGCTTCAGTTCCTTGAGGAGCAGCTCCTCCTTGAGCCTGAGTTACTGGTGGTAATTCCTGGTTGATGTGATATACATAAGCTGCAATCTTTTCAATTTCAGCTCCAGAAACTTCTCCGTTTTTACCAAATGCTCTCATCGCAGGGTTAGTAGGAGAACCATTCCAGTCCATGTGGAATACGTTTTTGAATAACGTTTTCTCTGGCTGGTTGATCCAGAAGTTATCAGTTAAGTTTGGACCAATACCTCCACTACCGTCTTCTTTGTGACAAGATGCACAGTTTGTTTTGAATAATTCTTTACCTTCTGCGATATTATCAGCTGAATATTTAGCTGTTTCAATTGTTACAGGAGGCTGGGTTGCTTCATAAGCTGCAATACTTGCCAATTGCTCTTTATATTCTTTTTCATATTCGCTTAACGGGTGAGCGAAATCTGTAAACGAATAAGCTGCAATATATACAATACAAAAAGCAGTCCCAAAATAGAATAAACCTACCCACCATTTTGGTAATTGATTATCCAACTCCATGATTCCATCGAAACCGTGGTCAATAAGGATATCTTTTTCTTCTGTGTCAGATTGCTTTTTGAAAGCTGCAGCGTACATTCTTTTGAAGAAAGGAATTTTCTTTTCAGCCAAATAAGCTGCTTTCTCTTCTGGAGATAATTTTTTGAATTTGTTGTTTTCAATCAAATCTCCAATAGAACTGTGGATGTATGCCAGGATACCAGCAATTACAACAGTTCCCCAGAAGTAAGGCGAAGCTAGGAACGCGTAGCTCTGCACAACAAATAATAAAAAACTATTAAAAGTCCGATTATTATCAAGATGTTTACAACAACAGGTGTTCTTTGTTTCATAAAAAATAGTTTAATTTTTTAAATTAAAATCGTCGTCTTCATCCTCTCCAAGGGGAGCTTCTTCTTCCTCTTTATAATATTTCTTAGGCTTGCTAAAAACATAAATTATCAGAGCAACGAAGAACAGCATAAAGAAAATTAGAGCCAGTGTCTGGTAGAAGCCAGCATTTTCTGTATTGGATAATATATCTTTAAAATTCTGAGGAATCATACTGATCTTTTAATGTTTTAGTTATTACTTGCTGTTTTAATTTCAGTTGTTTTGATATCAGTTCCTAATCTTTGAAGATAAGAAATAAGAGCGATAATCTCTTTTTTCTCTAATTCTCCCTGAGGTCTCTTAGCATAAGCCTCTTTCAAGTCATTTGCTTCAGAGAAGATATCTTTTACAATTTTTGCCGATTGGTTGTTTGCCCACTTATCTGCAGAATCGATTTGAGCTTTTGTATAAGGTACATCAAATGTATTCTTCATTAGCTTCATCTTATCTACCATTTTAGATCTGTCTAAGTTCGTAGCAATTAACCAAGGGTAACGAGGCATGATAGAACCTGCTGATGTAGATCTTGGGTTATACATGTGCTTATAGTGCCAAGAACTTGGGTTTTTACCACCTTCTCTATGTAAATCCGGTCCAGTTCTCTTAGATCCCCAAAGGAATGGTCTGTCATAGATGAACTCTCCTGCTTTAGAGTATTGTCCGTTTTTACCGTTAAATCTTGTAATTTCATCTCTAAATGGTCTGATCATCTGAGAGTGACAAGCGTTACATCCTTCACGGATATAAATATCTCTACCTTCAAGTTCAAGCGGTGAATAAGGTTTTACCGCAGAAATTGTAGGTACACTTTTCTTAAGAGTAAGGGTAGGAATAATTTCTACCATACTTCCGATTGAAATAGTAAATAATGATAATACTGTTAAAAGTAATGGCATTCTTTCCAACCAAAGGTGGAAGCCTTCTCCTTCTTTACGTTTGTTACCAATATTTGCTAATGCCGGAGCTTCAGCAGGAACTTCTTTCTGGAATGATCCTTTCTTACTGTAGCAATTACGTTTACAATCATTAAGATTGCTCCTGAAATGTAGAATAAACCTCCTACGAATCTCATTTTAAAGTAAGGAATAATCGCAGTTACTGTATCCAACCAGTTTTTCCATAATAATGTTCCGTCCGGGTTGAATTGTTTCCACATTAATCCTTGTGTAAATCCAGAAATATACATTGGTACTGCATAGAAAATGATTCCTAATGTACCTAACCAGAAATGCCAGTTAGCTAATTTTACAGACCAGATTTTTGTTCTCCACATAATAGGTACCAGGTAATAAATAACCCCGAATGCCATGAAACCATTCCATCCAAGAGCTCCTAAGTGTACGTGACCGATAACCCAGTCAGTGAAGTGACCAATTTTGTTGATGTTTTTAGTTGCTAAAAGCGGTCCTTCAAACGTTGCCATACCATAACAAGTAACGGCTACTACGAAGAACTTAAGGATAGGATTTTCTCTTACTTTATCCCAAGCTCCTCTTAAGGTAAGAAGACCATTTAACATTCCTCCCCAAGATGGTGCGATAAGCATAATAGAGAAACCTGTTCCTACTGCTTGTGCCCATGCTGGAAGAGCTGTATACTGAAGGTGGTGAGGACCAGCCCAGATATATACGAAGATTAGTGACCAAAAGTGGATAATAGACAGTTTATATGAGAATACAGGTCTGTCTGCTGCTTTTGGTAAGAAGTAATACATTAAACCTAGAACCGGAGTTGTCAATACAAATGCTACTGCATTGTGACCATACCACCATTGTACAATGGCATCTTTGCTCCTGCATATGCAGAATAAGACTTCCAGCCAGAGAAAGATAATGGAACTTCAAGGTTGTTGAAGATGTGAAGCATTGCTACTGCTACCCATGTTCCAAGATAGAACCAAATAGCAACATAAAGGTGTCTTACTCTTCTCTTTGAAATAGTGAGAATCATATTGGCCCCGAAAATGATCCATGAGAATGCAATCAGAATATCGATCGGCCACTCATGTTCAGCATATTCTTTAGAAGTATTAATCCCCATAAAGAATGTAATGAACGTAGCAACAATCATAAATTGCCATGTCCAGAAGTGAATCCAAGATAATGTATCACTGTACATTCTTGTCTTCAATAATCTTTGCGTAGAGTAGTATACCCCTACATAAACAATATTACACACGAACGCGAAGATCACGGTATTGGTGTGCAACATTCTTATTCTACCAAAACCAAACGCTCCATGAGTGTTTATTAACCCTTGGATATTACCCGATGCTAAACTTTTAATGGTTGTATCATCTGTACCGAATAAGAATTCAGGTAATTCAGGGTAGAAAAGCATTAATGCCGCCGTAAGCCCGAACGTAAATCCTATGAAACCAAAGATAATGGTCGCATAGAGGAACGCACGGACAATACTATTGTCATAACTAAACTTTTGTGTTTCCATATCAACTATTCACTATTTTTCTCAATTTTTATTATTTTCTCCTATTTCTTTTTCGTCTTTATCCTTGTTGCCAGTTTCATCTTTTTCTTTGACTTCATCATCGAAAAGAATTCTAACAGCCGGAGATTCATCATCTTCAAACTGCCCTTTTCTGGCATACACTATAAATACGACCAAGAAGATCGCAGCTAAAGAAACACTGCAGACGATCATTAAATATAGAATATCCATTGGACAACAAAATTAACCTATTTTCGGGGTTCAAATTTAGTGAAAAATAATGACATTCATCACGAAATGCCGATTTCAGCTAATTTAAAATCAGTCTAAATAAGCGGGTTTAAGCCTGTTTTTTGAAGTGTTTGCGACCCAATATCCAGGTTGAAACTGTGGTGAAGGTGACAACTGTGATGGAACTTACAGGCATGATAATTGCAGCGAAAAGCGGATGCATGTGTCCTGTAACTGCGTAACTTAAACCAACAATGTTATAAAGAAAACTGATTATAAATGTCATTTTCACAATTGTGATAGAGCCTTTGCAGACATTCAGATAGTTGTCTAAAGTAACTACTTTTTCACCATTCATGATCACATCGGAAGAAGGGGTGAAGCTATTGGTGTCATCAGCAATCGCAATACCTACATTGCTCTGTTTTAATGCACCGGCATCGTTCAGCCCATCTCCAAGCATCGCTACTTTCATATGCTGATCCTGAAGGTTTTTGATGTAATTAAGTTTGTCTTCCGGGCTTTGATTGAAGGCCATTCCTTTGTAGTTCGGAATAAGCTCTTTAAGCTGGTTCTCCTCAGAGGAATTGTCTCCACTCAGAATAAATATTTTGTAGTTGGTGAGTTTCTGGAATAGATACTTAAGTTTAGGTCTGTACTCGTTTTTAAAAATAAATTTACCTAAAAATTCATCATTTTTACTAATATAAACAGCTGTTTCCAGATTTTTAGGCTCTTGGTTATTATAACGGGCTGATCCTATTTTATAACGGGTTCCTCTTATATTGGCTACATATCCTTTTCCTGAAATTTCCTGGAAGTTTTCAACAGGGAAATACTCGTCATTTACTTCAATAAATTCATAAAGTGATTTGGAAAGCGGATGGTTTGAATTCTTTAATAAGGTTTTAATATTCAATTGATCGAACTCATTAATCTCTGAGCCTTTATACTTGATGTTGGATTTCTTTCTGTGGGTAATGGTTCCGGTTTTGTCAAAAACAATGGTGTCTAGTTTTGCTATTTTTTCAATTGTTAGAGTATCTTTTACGTAGAACTTATTTCGACCTAAAATTCTCATAATGTGACCAAAAGTGAAGGGTGCTGATAATGCAAGTGCACAAGGGCAAGCAATAATCAGAATTGCTGAAATAACCTGGAACATTTTCTCTAAATCAATAAATGCCCAATAGATTCCAGAGATCAATGCAATACCTAAAATAATGAATGTGAAATATTTACTGATGTTGTTGGTTAGCGTGTCAAGACCTGTCTCGTGTTTTTTGAACGCTTCTTTATTCCAGAGCTGAGTAAGATAACTTTGATCTACATCTTTAATAACTTCTAATTCAAGAGATGATCCTATTTGCTTACCACCTGCGAAAATTTTATCTCCGGGTTGTTTACTGATACTTTCACTTTCTCCGGTAATAAAGCTATTGTCGATATTTCCTTCTCCGTTGATCAAAATAGCATCTACTGGGATGATTTCCTGGTTTCTAACTAGAATTCTGTCTCCTACTTTTACCTCAGAAAGAAGAATATTGTCTTGTTTTCCATCGAAGTCTACTTTCGTTACCGCAATAGGGTAGAAGGACTTGTAATCTCTGTCATAAGAAAGGGCACTGTAGGTTCTTTTTTGAAAGAGTTTACCCATTAGCATAAAGAAAAGAAGTCCACATAGGGTATCGAAATATCCAGGGCCATATTCTGTTGCTACTTCATAAATACTTCTTCCAAAAAGGACTAATATACCTAATACAATAGGAACATCGATATTAACGATTTTATTTTTTAATCCATACCAGGCGGATTTATAATAATCCGAAGCGGAATAGAAAACAACAGGACAAGCTAATAAGAACATCAATACTCTGAAAAGCCCTTTATAATGTTCCATCCAGTAATCTTCACCACCTACATATTCGGGGAATGCTAAAAACATCCCATTTCCAAAAGCAAAACCTGCAATGGCAAATTTTATAAGAAGAGATTTATCAAGATGATCAACATTTTTTTCAGCAGTTTCAAGGCTGATTACAGGTTTGTATCCTAAATTCGTTAAGAAATTAGCTAGTTCGCTTAATTTTAGATCGTTATGATTGAATGAGAGCTGTAGGGTTTTTCTTGTAAAGTTAACCTGAGAATACTTAATATAAGGATTTAAAGTATGGAGGCTTTCCAATAACCAGATGCATGAAGAGCAGTGGATCACCGGAATTTTGAATGTGACAAGACTGGTGTTTCCTTCAGAGAAATCTGTAACTTTTTCGAAAATTTCAGGAGTGTCTAGATAGGCAAACTGGGTAGAGCTCTCATCACTTGGACGAATTCCTGCCCCTTTATTAAGTTCATAGAAATTACTTAAATTATTTGTATTTAGAATTTCATAAACAGACTTACAGCCATTGCAACAGAAAGTCTTTTCGTCAAACAAAATTCTCTCTTTTTCTATACCTTGACCACAATGAAAACAGTTCTCGCTCACCTCCCTAAATTATTGAACTACAAAATTATAACAATTTTTTTTGTTTATCGAGTTAAAAAGTTCTATTTTTGTGATAAATATCATATAAAATGCCGCAGGAACAACAGATAGCAATTGAAGAGAGGTTCGCCAGAGTTTTTAGTGATAAATCATTTAAGGAAAGACTTTCTAGCGCAGATTTTGAAAAATATATTAACGGTAAAAAAAGATTGAGTTTTCAGAAACACGATACTATTTTCGAGGATGGAGAAACACCAAAAGGAGTGTTCGTTCTTGAAAAAGGAGCCGCTAAACTTTCGAAGTCGGGAGCATTTGGGAAAGACCAGATTTTAAGATTTATCAAAGAAGGGGATATTATCGGCTATCGTTCTTTGCTTTGCGGGGAAAATTTCCAAGCCAAAGCAGAAGCCATGACAGACATTGAGTGTGTTTTCTTACCAGCTGATATCTTTATGTATCTTCTGGAGGTAGATCCGCAATTGTCTTTCGTAATGCTTCAAAAAATTTCTTACGAATTAGGAGAATCTTCCAATACCATTACGTTCCTTGCCCAGAAAACGGTGCGAGAAAGGTTGGCAGAAATATTGCTGCTTTTGGAACAGAAATTAGGGGTAGATCCTGAAGGGTTTATTAAAATTTCTTTAACAAGAGAAGAAATTGCCAACATTATTGGTACAGCCACTGAAAGTGCTATCCGTTTAATCTCAGAATTTAAACAAGATAGTCTGATAGAGGTTGATGGACGAAACATTAAGATTCTAAATCACGACAAACTCATGAAACTCGGTCACGTAGTTTTATAAAAATCATAAAAACTTAAGTCGGCTAAATGGCCGACTTTTTAACTTTTAAAAAATAGATAAATTATGTCTGTTCACTCTGAAATTAAAAAAGTTACGACTGAAACCTTGCGTAAAATGAAATTCGACAAGGAAAAAATAACAATGCTTACTGCTTATGATTTTACCACCGCAAAGATGGTAGATGCAGGTGGAGTGGATGCTATTTTGATTGGAGACTCTGCAGCAAATGTAATGGCAGGTTTTGAAACTACATTACCTATTACACTAGACCAAATGATCTATCACGCTCAAAGTGTGGTAAGAGGTACTGACAGGGCTTTGGTGGTAGCAGATTTACCATTCGGAACGTATCAGAGTAATCCTGAGAAAGCATTGGAATCGGCTGTAAGAATGATGAAAGAAGGCGGTGCTCATGCTGTGAAAATTGAAGGTGGAAAAGAGATTTCAAAATCTATTAAAAAAATTATTAATGCTGGAATTCCTGTCATGGGACATTTAGGATTAACTCCACAGTCAATTTATAAATTTGGAACGTATAAAGTAAGAGCAAAAGAAGAAGCAGAAGCAGAAAAATTAATTGCTGATGCCCAGCTTTTAGAAGAATTAGGCTGCTTTTCTGTAGTATTGGAAAAAATTCCTGCAGAGCTAGCTAAAAAAGTGACTGAAAGTATTTCTATTCCAACCATTGGAATTGGAGCTGGAGCAGACTGTGATGGTCAGGTCTTGGTATATCACGATATGGTAGGGATGAACAAAGGGTTCAGTCCGAAGTTTTTAAGAAGATATCTTGATCTTTATACAGAAATTACTGGAGCAGTATCTCAATATGTAAAAGATGTGAAGAGCGTAGAGTTCCCTAACCAAAACGAAAGTTATTAAAATTAATTCATGCAAAATCAACAACAATCTATTCAGGGAATATTATCTATTGCAGCATTGATTTGCTTAGCCATTGGCTGGTTCAATTTATTTTCACCTGATATCAATCATTTGCTTTCCAGAAAGGTTTTCTATATTTTGATAGGAGCAAGTTTCTTTATTCAGGCGCCTATGCTGACTAATAAAAACTTTATGTATGCGATGTATGCAGCGGCGGGAGTTTGTGTAATTGGTGCATTTTTACCGGATAGTTCAGGTTTGGCAATGCTTAAAACGATTGGTCTTTTGGCGGGGATTATTCTTTCAATGTCAAATAGAAACAGAAACAGGTAGACTGAATAATGAAGGAACAGATTGTATATGAAGACAACCATCTTCTGGTAGTGAACAAAAAGGTCGGCCAGCTTGTACAGGGCGATAAGACTGGTGATGAATCACTATTGGAATCTATAAAGAACTTTATTAAAATAAGAGATGCTAAGCCGGGAAATGTTTTTCTCGGCTTGGTTCATCGTATAGACCGCCCTACTTCCGGTTTGGTAATTTATGCTAAAACCTCAAAAGCTCTTTCTCGTCTTACTCAAATGGTAAAGAATAGAGAAGTGAAGAAAACATATTGGGCGGTTGTAGGAAAAGAAATGATTCCTCAAAGTCAGAGATTGGTTCATTATTTAAAGAAGAACGAAAAGAACAATAAGGCCGTTGTTTTTCCAAAGGCAACGGAAGGTGCCAAGGAAGCTATTTTGACTTATCATGTGATCAAAACTTTGGATAATTATCTACTTCTTGAAATAGATCTTGAAACAGGAAGACATCATCAGATCAGAGCACAACTGTCTAAAACAGGAGTACCAATTAAAGGAGACTTGAAATATGGCTCTCCTCGTTCCAATCCCGATGGAGGAATTAATCTTCATGCAAGGAAATTGGAGTTTATTCATCCTGTTACCAAGGAAAAAATTGAAATTATAGCCCCTGTTCCGCAGAATGATGCGGTTTGGAGAGCTTGTGAAGAATAAAAAAAACTAAATGACCTTGAAACTAAAATTATTTTTTTTAGCCACATTGTTGGTTTTTATATCTTGCTCCAGTAGTAATGATGAAATTGAGATGGAGAAAGAGGTTGTGATAGGAAATGTAAGTAAATTATCATACTACTTTCCTGGGATGTCTCCAACTACAGAGTACATGGATCCTAACTACTATTTTGAATATGATGCACAAAATAGAGTAGTTAGAAAAAATGGGGGAAAAATAAAATTGCCTAAAGAAACAGAGTATACTGAGGCTTTTTCAAATAAAGCTTATACAATCGTTACTTATAATGGGAATTTGATCACTACATCTGCCTATATTTCAAATTCAAACGGTGAAATATTCTCAGGGAAAAAAGTTTTTGAACTTGATAATCAACAAAGAATAGCAAAATGTTTGGTATTTATTGTTGAGAGTATAGTTGAGAAAGAGTTAATTTATCAATATCAGGCTAATAAACTAGTGGCTATAGTGACACAATATCCTAATGGTGATTTAAATTATAAAAATGTTGATAGGTTTACTTACTATAGTGATGGAAATTTAAAGGGTATAAAAACTGTAACTATGCAGAATAATGTTGATCTTGTCACAAGACAGGAAATAGAATTTAGTAATTATGACAAAGCTCCCAATCCGTTTAAAAAGCTAAATATTTTTGACGAACATTTTCACCTATCATTGTCTAAAAACAATCCTCAAAAGAAAATTACTTTAGAATATGTTGGTGGTGAACTGGCGTCTAAGCAGGAAGTATGGTGGACTAATCAATACAATGCTGATGGTACACTAAAGCTTTTTTATTAAAATATTTATTTTAAAAACATATGAAAACCGACTCGATAGAGTCGGTTTTTTTTATGGTAAAATTTGATTTTGCCCATTCTCAAAAAAATAACTAACTTCGTCCCACACTTTAGGGGTGTCTGTTTTTACAGACTGAGACTTTACCCTTTGAACCTGATCTGGATCATACCAGCGTAGGGAAAAGTAGATGACTTTTGCTGTACATTCTATTGTACAATAATAGCCATTCCTAAAGTATATTTAAATCATTAGGAATGGAACTTATAATCAACCACACCCGAAAAACATTTGATGTACTTCCTGAAAACCTGGAAGCATTATTGGCTATGGAATTACCAGAAAAAAAGAAAGGAATTGCCGTAGCCCTCAACAATCGAATTATTCCGCTGTCTGTCTGGGCGGAAACTCCTCTTAACGATCAGGATTCAATTTTAATCATTACTGCCACTCAGGGCGGATAATTCTCATATTTAATACCAATATTTATGGCTCACCCTATTACATGTTCGCCATTTCCGAACTCAAAGAAAATTTATGTTGAAGGAAAAATTCATCCAATCAGCATAGCGATGCGCGAAATACAGCTTAGTCCCACCAAGCTTAGCAATGGAAATTTTGAAGAAAATGCTCCGGTAACCATTTATGATACTTCTGGCCCTTATACGGATGAAAATGCTTCAATCGATATTCAAAAGGGGCTTCCAAGAATAAGAGAGCAATGGATTCTGGATAGAGAAGATGTTACTATTTTGGAAGGAATTACATCAGAATACGGAAAAGCCCGTTTGGCAGATCCTAAAATTGATGAATTGCGTTTTTCTTACGATCATCAACCAAAAGTTGCTCAGGAAGGAAAAGAACTCACTCAGCTTTATTACGCAAAAGAGGGAATTATTACTCCTGAAATGGAATATGTTGCTATCAGAGAGAACCAAAAAATAGAACAACTTGCAACGGTACCCAAAGAAATGGCATGCCAGCATATTGGAAACAGCTTTGGTGCGAATACTCCCAAAAGTAAAATCACTCCGGAGTTTGTAAGAGATGAAATTGCAGCCGGAAGAGCTATTATTCCAAATAATATCAATCACCCGGAAAGTGAACCAATGATTATCGGGCGAAATTTTTTAGTGAAAATCAATGCTAATATCGGAAATAGTGCTGTGTCTTCAAGTATTGAAGAAGAAGTGGAAAAAGCGGTTTGGGCTTGTCGTTGGGGTGCCGATACGATCATGGATTTATCTACAGGAAAGAATATCCATGAAACAAGAGAATGGATTATCAGAAACAGCCCGGTTCCTATTGGTACCGTTCCTATCTATCAGGCATTGGAGAAAGTAAAAGGAGTACCGGAAGATCTGACATGGGAAGTTTTTAAAGATACATTGATCGAACAGGCAGAGCAGGGAGTTTCCTATTTTACCATCCATGCGGGAGTTTTATTAAGATATATTCACCTGACAGCAAAGAGAGTTACAGGAATTGTGTCGAGAGGAGGATCTATTATGGCAAAATGGTGCCTTTATCATCATAAAGAAAACTTCTTATATACTCATTTTGAGGAGATTTGTGAGATCATGAAGAAGTATGATGTCGCTTTCTCTCTGGGAGACGGTCTACGTCCTGGGTCTATAGCCGATGCTAATGATGCTGCTCAATTTGCAGAACTGGAAACTTTAGGTGAACTAACAAAAATTGCCTGGAAGCATAACGTGCAAGTGATGATTGAAGGGCCAGGACACGTTCCGATGCACATGATCAAAGAAAACATGGAGAAACAATTAGAAGTATGTCATGAGGCACCTTTTTATACTTTGGGGCCTTTGACTACAGATATTGCACCAGGTTATGACCACATTACTTCGGGTATTGGTGCTGCTATGATCGGATGGTTCGGATGTGCAATGCTTTGTTATGTGACGCCGAAGGAACATTTAGGTCTTCCTAACAAAGAGGATGTAAAAGTAGGAGTTATTACCTACAAATTGGCCGCTCATGCTGCTGATCTGGCAAAAGGGCATCCGGGGGCACAATATAGAGATAATGCATTGAGTAAAGCGAGATTCGAATTCAGATGGGAAGATCAGTTCAATCTTCATTAGATCCGGACACGGCGAGATCTTATCACGATGAAACACTTCCTGCTGACGGAGCTAAAATTGCACATTTCTGTTCTATGTGCGGCCCCAAATTTTGCTCTATGAAGATTACACAGGAAATCCGTGAGTCTGCAGAGAAAGGGATGTTGGACAAGTCGCAGGAATTTATTGAAAAAGGAAAGGAAATTTATATATGATTCTCGTCATCACTCCTGAAGCCATAATTTCAAATGAATCAGAAATAATCAATCAAATGTTTTGTGAGGGGTTGGATCTGCTTCATATTAGGAAACCGTGGATCAGCAGAGAAGAAATGACTCACTTTATTAGCCTTATCGATACATCGTTTTATGCTCAACTGGTTCTGCATAGTCATTATGATCTCGGAAAGGAGTATGACATCTCCAGATTTCACTTTAGAGAAGAAGATCGAAAGGCGGAAAAATATAAATCTTTTATGAATGGGAATATAATTTCAACCTCTGTTCATGATATTATGACTTATAATGCTTTAGAAAAAGAGTGGGAATATGCTTTCATAAGCCCATTTTTTCCAAGTATTTCGAAAAAAGGATATGGAATTGGATCAACAGTTAAAGAAAGTTTGAAGCAAAGAGATAATCCTGATGTAAAACTAATAGCCTTAGGAGGAATTGATTCCAGCCGGATTCAGGAATCTGTTGCTCTTGGAGTAGATGGTGTGGCTTTACTAGGCGCAATTTGGGAGAGTGATGAGCCTTTAGATGTT
This sequence comes from Chryseobacterium tructae, assembly GCF_030409875.1. Lineage (NCBI taxonomy): Bacteria > Pseudomonadati > Bacteroidota > Flavobacteriia > Flavobacteriales > Weeksellaceae > Chryseobacterium > Chryseobacterium tructae. The sequence continues at coordinate 155,648 of NZ_JAUFQR010000001.1, forward strand.
TTAAAAAGATGCAGGAAGAGTACCCTTATATAATCACTACTCCTGGAAAACTGGCAAAAGATAAAAAATTTTAAAAAAGCGTCTAAAAATGGAAGCTATATAACGAACAATTTTTAAAAGGTAATCCCCTTTATTGGGAACATATTCATAGTCCATATGGAAAAATTACAATACATCTCACAAGGCATGACAAGACAAGAGCAGGAGCATAACGTCCGAAAAGCTCTTGATAATGGGATACAATGGGTACAGATTCGTTGGAAAAATGCCCCTGAAAACGAATTGACCAGCCTTTGTGAAACTGTAAAGCAGCTTTGTTCAGAGTATCAATCAATCTGTATCATCAATGATCATGTTCAGCTGGTGAAAACAATAGATGCTGATGGAGTTCACTTAGGACTAAGCGACGGCTCTACTGAAGAAGCAAGACTTATTTTAGATAAAAATAAAATTATTGGTGGAACCGCCAATACCATTTCAGATGTTCTCCAGAGGATGAAGGAGTCATGTGATTATATTGGATTAGGACCATTAAGATTTACTGCTACAAAAGAGAAACTTAGTCCCATTCTTGGATTTGAAGGATATCAGAAAATTATTGATCAGCTTCGTGCAAAAGCAATCGTGGTGCCCAAAATATTTGCCATTGGTGGAGTTGGATCTGAAGATATTCAGCCTTTGCAACAGATCGGAATTTATGGAGTAGCAGTTTCTGGGCAGATTACCAACCAGCCGTCCATTATTAAGGAGTTAAAAGCCTTGACAAGGCTGAGACAATGACCTCAAAAAAATAAATAATTACACATGCATAATCAGAAATTAATAATAGCAGACAGAACCTTTGAATCGAGATTGTTTTTAGGTACAGGAAAATTCGGAAGTCTTGAAGATATGGCAGCTTCTGTGGTGGCCTCAGAATCCAATATGGTAACAATGGCTTTGAAAAGAATTGATGCACAGTCGTCTGAGGATGGCTTACTAGACTCATTAAAAAATACAAATGTTCATCTTTTGCCCAATACCTCAGGCGCAAGAACAGCAAAAGAAGCGGTTTTAGCAGCACAGTTGGCCAGAGAAGCATTAGAGACCAATTGGGTAAAGCTTGAAATTCATCCGGATCCTAAATATCTATTACCAGATCCTATTGAAACATTATATGCTACGGAAGAATTAGCCAAACTAGGTTTCGTAGTGATGCCTTACATTCATGCTGATCCGGTTTTATGCAAACGTCTTGAAGATGCAGGAACGGCCGTAGTAATGCCTTTAGGAGCCCCTATAGGAACCAATAAAGGTTTGAGAACACTCGATTTCTTAGAAATTATCATCAGTCAAAGTAATGTTCCTGTTGTCGTAGATGCAGGAATAGGAGCGCCATCTGATGCAGCAAAAGCAATGGAAATGGGAGCAGATGCCGTTCTTGTTAATACAGCCATTGCGGTGGCAAGAAATCCTGTTACCATGGCAGTCGCTTTTAAAGAGGGTGTTATTGCCGGAAGAAGAGCTTTTGAATCAGGATTGGGAGCTATAGCTCATCATGCTGAAGCCTCAAGTCCATTAACTTCATTTTTGTTTGAATAAAAGTCAGAATGATGAATAGTTTTAAGGATGTTTTTGAACAATATCAATGGGATGAAATAAAAGCCAGATTGGAGAAGGTAACGATATCTGAAGTTAAGACCAGCCTCCTGAAAAGGAACAGATCGATGGATGACTTTCTGAATCTGCTTTCACCGGCAGCCTCCCATGAGTTAGAATTAATGGCTAATATGACAAGAGCTCTTACTCAGAAACGTTTCGGAAAAACCATTCAGTTGTACGCCCCTTTATATTTGAGCAATGAATGTCAGAACATTTGTACTTATTGTGGTTTCAGTCTTGATAATAATCTTAGAAGAAAAACACTTTCAGATTCAGAACTGATGATAGAAACAGCTGTCCTTAAATCGATGGGTGTAAACCATGTCCTTTTGGTAAGCGGAGAAGCCAATAAAATAGTGGGAGTTCCTTATTTTCAAAAAGCCGTTCGTTTATTGAGACCTCACTTTTCTAATATTTCTATTGAGGTACAACCTTTAGAAGAAAATGAATATAAGCTTCTTCATGAAGAGGGTGTACATTCTGTATTGGTATACCAGGAGACCTATCATCAGGAAGTGTATAAAGAATATCATCCGAAAGGTAAAAAATCCAATTTTCATTTTCGATTAGATACTCCTGATCGAATTGGACGGGCTGGAATTCATAAAATGGGGCTTGGTGTACTGCTTGGGCTGGAAGACTGGCGTGTAGACAGTTTTTTTAATGCACTTCATATTGATTATCTACAGAAACAGTACTGGAAAAGTAAATTCTCAGTATCATTTCCCAGACTTAGACCTGCAGAAGGGATTATTGAGCCCAATTTTATCATGGAAGATAGAGACTTGCTACAACTAATCTGTGCCTACAGAATCTGGAATGAAGATCTTGAAATCTCGATCTCTACAAGAGAAAATGAAACTTTCCGCAATCATATTGTGGCATTAGGCGCGACAACGATGAGTGCTGGTTCAAAAACAAATCCGGGCGGATATGCTGTGGATAAAGAATCGTTGGAACAATTTGAAACCAGTGACGAAAGAAGCATGGAAGAAATTAAAAATATGATTAAAAAATCAGGATATGATCCGGTAATGAAAGATTGGGATTCTGTGTATAGTGGCGTTTAAATATGGAACGAGAAGATATTTTTAAACGATATAGCCGCCAGATCTTTATTGATGAAATAGGAATAGAAGGGCAAAAAAAAATAATGGCTTCAAAAGTTCTTGTTATCGGAGCTGGAGGCTTGGGAAGTCCCATAATTCAGTATCTGGCTGCTGCAGGAGTCGGAACGATAGGCATTGCTGATTTCGACCATGTAGAACTTCACAATCTGAACCGACAGATCATTCATAACGAAAATGAGGTAGGAACTCTGAAAGTAAAGAGTGCAGAAAAATTTGTAAACAACCTTAACCATCAGGTAGAAGTAATAAGTATTGAGCAAAAGATTGATGCAGCCAATGTTTCAGAAATACTTTCTCAATACGATATCATTGTAGATGGTTCAGACAATTTCTCAACAAGGTATCTGGTGAATGATACCTGTGTGACATTGGGAAAAACATTGGTGTACGGTAGTATTTTAGGATTCTCAGGACAAGTAGCCATATTCAACCATCAAGGAAGCAAAAGCCTACGGGATATATTTCCTGAACCTCCTTTTGATGAAGAGATTCCGGACTGTGACAGCTTGGGTGTTCTGGGTGCTTTGCCAGGAATTGTGGGAAGTATGATGGCGCTTCAAACATTGAAAATCATCACGAATCTTCCTATAAATCTCAATCAGCTAACATTAATTGATACACTGAGCTGGAGATTTCAAACTTTAGATTTTTAAATGGGTTAGATTTTTCTCGCAGATCACACAGATTTCGCAGATCTTAATGTGAATGTGCTGTAACTCTATGAAGAAAAAATCTGCGTGAGATATAATTTTCATTATTTATAAATCAATAAAAATAAAAATGAGGCAGTAATTGTATCACTGCCTCATTTTTGGTTATTAATCATTTAAATCTATTGCTGTCCTTGCTGCATCACTCCGCCGTTATCCTCTTTTTTAGTTTGGTTCAGGATATTCGGATCCTCTTTAGCCAACTTATTTCTGGTAGGAATTTTATAATTGATAGAAATTCCGAAGTTTCTTGAATCGTATTTCGTTCTAAGCATTACACTTTCCCCTGATGGCGGATTGGAACGTACCTGCATTACCTGGCCATTAAAAATATCATTCGCAAAAACCGATACCGTAAGACGATTGTTCATAAACTTTTTAGTCAGGGTAATATCTAAGTTATTGTTAAATGGTTTCTCTGCAGTGAAGTAGAAATAACCAGCTTTTGGCGTCAGATAACTGTAATTCGCTGTTAGCTTAATATCTTTCGGAAGAATCAACTGGGTCATCAAATTGAGAATCCAGAACCCTTTATTGTTGAGATTGTCAATATCATGTTTCTGATATCCTGCATAAATGTACATGAAATTCATTTTGTCAGGATTGAAGTTTGATTTCATAATCTCACCCAGTGACTTCGTAAAAATCTGGAACGGAACAGGAAGCCCAATATTGAAATTATGAATTTTCATATTGGAGATATTAATCTGTTCATTGTAAAGATTTTTACCATCTTTTTTTATGATCTGTGCCACCTGATTGCTTGCTGAGCTTACACTATATCCAATGAATGCATAATCAAAAGCTGAAATTTTCAACTCATAGTTATCAAAAATGGTAGGCTGAAGATTAGGGTTACCATTGATCTGAGTATTCGGCCCGGAGAATGTGGTGTTATTCGGGTTAAGGGCTGAAATACTTGGCAGATTAATTTTTCTGTTATAATTGGCGGCAATATACACCTGGTTCATCAGATTGTACTGTACGCTCGCATTAGGAAACAATTTGAATTTCTTAAATGGTGTCAGATCTTTCTGAACAATAGTTTCCAAGCTATCTTTTCTTGTGACCCCGTAAATGTCATAATTTTCAGCTCTGGCTCCTAACGTGAAATCAAATTTTTTCAATTTAGCCTGAAATTCAAGATAAGTGGAAGCTGTTTGTCTATGATATTCCAGGTTTTTCAATCCTCTACTTTCGGTATTATAATCCTGTCTTTCATACAAACCTCCGGCGCTTACTTTTCCTCCGTCCAGCAATTTGATAGGTTGAGCATAATCTACTTTGAAATTAGCCACCCTCATATCCGATTTATTGTTAAGAACATCATTCATACCGGAATTAAAAAACTCTTGACCATTTTTTGTAAAGTTTCCTTGTTGATAAAAATTATCCTGAAAAAACTTGCTGTCTGCTTTGGTAAAACCAAACTGGAAATCCAATTTTTGTGATTTCTCAGCAAAACGCTTTTGATAAGTTACTACTGCCTCCTGTCTCAATGTATTGGTACGCGCAGCATCGGAAGCTTCAAATTTTGCTTCCCTGAAAGTGTTGGTAGGTTTATCAAAAATATCTGCAAGCCCATTACTTAAAGTATAGTTATCATTATTGTTGTGATAAATATCGTAGTTCAATAATAATTTATCTTGTCCCAGATCAAACGTTAATCCTGACTTGGCAAAATACCCACGAGCATATCGGTCTGTTTTACCGTCTAATAAAACATCCTGTTGGCTGTTCATCATGCTTTCACGATAGTTTTGTCCCACATTAAGCTGCCATCCGAAATATTTATTTCTGGCATTTAAATTCACAGAGTTGGTGGTTCGGCTTCTGTATTTATCGTAATTGGTGAAGGTATAATTTCCGGAATAGGTTGCACTTAAATATTTATTAGCGTTTTTATTCGTAATGATATTCATAATGGCTCCTCCTGATGTTGCAGGAAATTCTGCTCCGGGCTGGGTAACGACCTCAATTCTCTCTACAGAATTGGCGGGCATGCTTTCAAGAAAAGAATTCAGTTCATTGGAGGTAATATTTAAAGGTCTTCCGTTAAGGTAAACGTCCAGCATTTTTCCCTGATACATCATCCCTGCAATGTCTGTGGCAACAAGTCCCGGAAGCTTTTTAATACCTTCCAGAACATTCCCGTTATTAAGCTGAGGTTGTTCAGAAAAATCAAAAATGGTACGGTCAGCTTTTTGTTCAACGGCTTTTTTAGTTTTAGTGATGACAATGCCGTCAATTTGTTTCTCGTTGGTACCGTTATTGTTTTTTTCCTGAGAAAAAGCGAATATCGAGCTTGCCAGCGATATAACGAATAGAGTTTTTTTCATAATGTTTTTACTACTATTCGGTTAGACGTTAAAAAAGGAACTTTGTTACAGGTACTTACATAATTTTATTTTTTTCATAATTAGAATGTTTCATGGTTCCTTATATGAAAGGGTGTTTCTAAATGTTTTAAAATAAGCAGGTAATCATTTGAATATAAGTGTAATGGTGACTCATGGAAGTTTAGGAGCTGAAACTGGGAGCCGGAAGTGATAAGACCTTAAAATATTTGTGTTTTTATCCTTTTTCAAGGACGTTTTATGGCCATAGTTTATCATTGTTTGACTAAAATTAACTTCCAGCTTCTTTCTTCCAGCTCCATCCTTTTATCTTCTCTAGTTAATTAAAATTTTCACGGTTATTAGTTTTTGTATAGAGAAGGTTAAAAGTTTTTAAATTATTGAGCTCTTTGTTTCTCTTCAAAATTAACAGCTCTATTATTTGACTTTACTTTTTGATTTCCAAAATTATAAGTGAAACTTATATTCAGTCTTCTGGCGTCCCAATAATTATTAAATGACTGGGTATTATCAGCATAATAAGCATCCCCTATAAATCTGCCCTGTTTAAAGATGTCAGTTATTGAAAGATTAACCTGTAAAGCTTTTTCCATAAAGCTCATTTTCACTCCGGCATCTAGGCTGCCCATATTTTTTTGATAGGTATTTCCATCTCTGGACGGCAATGTTTCCCAATAATTAACAAACAGGAAAAATGTTTTAGCCTTATTGAGCTGAAAAGTATTCTTTAAAGAATAATAAAAGGACTGTCCGCTCTTTGGAATAAGATTGAATTTTGTAATCTGTGTTTCATTATAGCTGAAAGAAGTAGAGATATTGGTTTCCCAGAATTGAAAAAAGGTATCTGTGTAATTGAAATTTATACCATAAGTATCCTGATTGTAGTAATTATAATAGCTGCTGGTAACAGATTCTTCATTAAGAAATAAGATCTGACCAAAATTATTGGTTGTTCTCTGATAATAAAGATTGGTAGAAAGCTTATTTTTAAAAATATAATTAAATTCAATGTTATCGTTGAAAGAAGGCTGTAGCTCAGGGTTTCCCGTAGAATAACTGCGCGGATTGGAATACCATCTGAAAGGATTCAAAGCGTGAAAATTCGGACGGTTAATTCTTCTGGAATAATTAATACTGAACTGGTTGCTGCTATTGGCTTTATAAGATACATAAGCAGTAGGAAAGAACTTTCCATAATTGTTTTCAGCTTGTAATTGTGTAGTAGGAGAGAAGCTGCTGGTCTGAACATATTCATAACGGAGACCAGCCTTGGCCGACCACTTTTCACCAAAATCTTTACTGGCACTTATGTAGGCCGCGTAATTTTTTTCATTGTATTCAAACTGGTTGGTTTTAGTCAAATCAATTTCATAGTTATTATTTTTCAGATCAAAATATTCAATAGTTGAATTGTTGGAGAACTGACTGTGTTTGGCTCCGGTTTCTACCTGTAGTTTTTTGAAATTTAAAGTAAGATCTGCCTGTGCGGATGAAATTTTATAATCTACTGCAGATAAATTTCGAACCGTTTCTTTTGAATAATCAGATAGATCTGTTGTGATAAAGTTGACCTGAGTATCCGGTACATTTCCATAATAATTATATCCAAGGCTTAGTTTGTGGTCTCCAAATTTATGATCGAAATAAGTGTTTACCATTTGTGTGGTAAAAGCCGAACGATGCTTAGAATCTGTTTCTGTTAATAATGTAGGGGTATTTCCGGTGAAATAATTTTGTGTCGAATAGATATCCATATCAAGATCTCCTTTGGTGATATCATAAATGAATCCTATAGACGATTTATCCGAAAGAGAATAATCAACATTAGCATTCAATCCGAGACCTTTATACATATCCCTTCTTTCGTCTCTGCTGAATGATGATTCTTTCCCTATGATCTGATAATTTTCTACAGAACGTTTTGCCGTATCAAATCCTTGAAGCTTTAGAGTGGCTTTTACCTTTTTATCCTGATAATTAATTCCTGTTGCGCCTCCAAAGCTACCATACGTTCTTTGAGTGTAATAGGTGTTTAAATAACCACTCCAGCCAAGATCTATATTCTTTTTTAATACAATGTTGATGATTCCACTATTTCCCTGAGCCTCATATTTTGCCGGCGGCGTGGTGATTACCTCAATTTTCAGGATGTTTTCTGAACGAAGATTTCTCAGGTAGTTAATCAATTCAGCTCCGGAAAGGTTAAGCATTCTATCATTTACCATTACAGAAACTCCATTTTTCCCAGCAATAGAAAGAAGTCCTTTTTCTTCATCCATCTTAAGTAGTGGAGTGCTGGCTAATACTTCAGAACCGTTGCTTCCTTGTGAAAACATAGAGTTTTGAACATTATAAACAAGACGGTCTACCTTACGCTCTACCAAAGCTTTTTTACCATTTACAGTCACAGTTTCGATTGATTTTACATAGTTGGTAGAATCTTTTGTTTGCCCAGCTGTAAAAGAGCTTATGAATGCGGTGATAAGGAGAATATGTTGCTTCATGTGAGTATCAGGTTCTGTTTTGTTATTTTCTGAAGCAAAGGTATTGGCAATGCTCTCTCCTTGAAATAGCCTTTAGATGAAGGAGTAGGTTTAACCTGTGAAGTTATTTTCGTCGATAAAATAAGCCGGTTTATCGAAAATTGGGTTTTTGATGAGGCGGATCAGCTATTTTTGTGTTCTGAAATCGCCATGATTTGTAAATATAAGTATTGATGAAGGTGACGCGATTGTATATGACCTTTAAAAGACAATGAATAGCTAACATATGAAACAAAAACAATTGCTTTTCCTACATATCTTCTATTGGACGATGTATTTAGTAGGTACCATTATTGTTCCTTATTTTATTTTTAATAAAGAGCATATTATCTTTGGGCTGACTTATTTTATGACCAGTTTTATATGCTTTTATTTCAATTACTTTTTTATTGTTCATCGTTTTTTTGACATCAAGAAGCTGTATAAGACCATTCTTGGATTTTTTATCAGTGTAACCTTCTTTGTTTTGGTACGTTATTTTACTGAAGAAGTAGTCTTAAAGCATTTTTTCGGAATCATTAATTATCCGGAAGGAACAGAGTTTTGGTATTATTTTTTTGACAATATTTACAATAGCGTGACTCCCATTTTTATAAGCACTGTTTTTTCTTTATTTAAAATATATTCCTCGCTTGATGCAGAAAGGCTTCAGCTAGTAGAAGAAAAGAAAAGTGCAGAACTGAAGGCTTTAAAAACGCAAATCAATCCTCATTTTATTTTCAATACCTTAAATAATATTTATTCATTGGTGTATCAAAAATCAGAAAAAGCTTTACCTGCCATTGAAGAACTTGGGCAACTGTTGAGGTACAGTACAAAAGACTTGGAAAAAGACTTCATTGCCTTGGATAAAGAGATTGGTTATATAGACAGTTTAGTGGAACTTGAAAAGCTGAGGCTCAGAACCCCTGAGCTTATTCTTGTGGAGAAAGATATTCAGCATCCTCATTTGAATATTTCGCCAATGCTACTCGTACCATTTGTAGAGAATGCTTTTAAACACGGGGATCTTCGTGGGAAAGGATTTGAATTGAAAATTTCTGACCAAGATGAAATATTACATTTTTACCTTTTGAATTTTAAAAAAGATAGAATGAAGGATGCTGTTTCAGGAATTGGTATTCAGAATGTGAAGAAAAGGCTGGAAATATTATATCCTAAACACGAGCTTAATATCAAAAACTCGGAAACCGAATTTATTGTAGATTTAAAAATTGATTTACGGGATGAATAAAATAAAATGTATCATTGTTGATGACGAACCTCTGGCGATTTCACTTCTTGAACAATATGTACAGAAAATTCCTTTTCTTGAGCTGGTTTTTTCTACAGAAAACCCTATTGAAGCATTAGAATATATTCAGAATAATGATTCAGACCTCATCTTTTTGGATATTCAGATGCCTGAGCTTACAGGAATCAATTTTATGAAAATTGTCGGAGTTAAACAAAAATATATTTTAACAACAGCTTATTCGGAATATGCCTTAGAGGGTTATGAACATAATATCATTGATTATCTTCTGAAACCTATATCATTTGAAAGGTTTCTCAAAAGTGCTATGAAGGCTCAGGAGCGCTTTTCTTTCCACGATGAAGAAGCTCATTTCTTCGTTAAATCTTCGGGGCAGCAGCATCGAATCAACTTTAATGAAATTCTTTATATTGAAGTATCAAGGACTATGTGAATATCAGAACAGCTGAGGAAGAATACATTGTTCTTGAGACGCTTAAATCTATGGAAAATCAGCTGCCTGATAAGTTTGTAAGAATTCATAAATCTTTTATTATTAACCTTGATAAAATCAAAAGTATCGGGGCTAAAAAAGTAAGTCTGCCTGAATTGGAGATCCCAATAGGAGATAGCTATAGAGCTAATTTATTGTATAGGCTGAAATAAATTTTGAGAATTCAAACCTTATAGGTTTCAAAAACCTATAAGGCTAATATCTTGAAACCATTCTATAGTTTCTAATTATCTTTTGATATCTCTTTTCTGGTTGAAATTTTGTCAACGATGTACCATCTGCCTTCTGTATACATGAGGTTAAAGTAATCTATGAAAATATATTTCGCCGTTTTTATCTCGCATTTTGCGGCGGCAATATTTCCGGTGATATCAAGGCTTAATATTTTAGACCCTATGTTTTCGACAGTGGCTTTAGGCCTAAACCCGCTTAAGTAGGTTTTCCTGTCAAAGACAACTACTTTATCTTCTTTCAGGTTTTTAAGTTTACAAGTACTGTGCATTGCTTTTCCTACCTTCAGGGTGTCTCCTCTCTTCCAGCCGTCAAAGTACATTTCTATTGTTTCTTTTATTAGGGCTTTAGAATTGTTTTGTGAATACACATTCATGCAACAAAAAAGAGTTAATACGAAAATCAGGTTTTGTTTTTTCATTTTTATTTAATTTTTAGAGTTTGTTTAGATTCTATTCAAATATTTTCATCGATATCATTTTCAGTTTCTTTCAATGATCTTGAAATTCTGAATTGTGCATGAAATTATACTTTCAAATATCCAGATATGAGCTTTAGAGAAGAATTTAAATGATTGATAAAAATTTAAATTTTGGACAGGTTTACTACCTCATAACTTAAATTTTATGAAGCCAAAAGTATAAGAGAATTATAGAAAAAAAGTTCTGAAATTGAAATTCAGAAGTGCAGAATTATAAAATACGACTTATTGGAAACCGGAACATAGCATTATGATAGTTTACAACGAACCTCCTCATTTTCCTGAAAAGCCTCACGGTAAAGGAGAGGAGTTGTTTTTTTTATTTTTTTGAAAGTAGTGAAAAAAGTAGATTTGGAATTGAACCCGACTTCATAACCTATCTCTTCTATTTTAAGATGAGTGGCATTTAGTATTCTTTCACAAGCTTCATGGATTCTATACTCGTTAATATATATAGAAAAATTTTTGCCGAGGTTATCGTTCAGCAGTTGTGAAAGTCGGTGGGAAGAGATATTCAATTTAACCGCCAGATCACTCAGCTTTAGATCAGGATTCTTATAAAGCTCTTCGGTTTTCATCAAATTCTCCAGTTTTGAAACAAAATTATCTGCCTGAGCTTCTGGAATTTTTTTATTAGCATATTTATTTACTTTCCCATTTTTCGATATAACTTCATTTTTCCTGTTGAAAAAGAATAAAAAATTGAGATATAATAAAAATGAAAAAGTAATACTTCCTGCGATATATGCTCCTTTTATCCAGCCTATTAAAAAAAACAGATAGGCCAGAAAAATAATTACGTTACTGAAATATATAGAAGAGACATGTGTTTGAGATGCCCATTGTTTATTTTTAATATATTTTACATATTCATATCCTGCCCATATAATGAATAATGCCCATTCAATATAGATGAGTTGTACTATATAGTGGTTCCATAAATATGGATATTCAGCATAAGAAATAAAATACCCACCTATAATGATTATTCCTGTAAGGATTCCGAATACATATTTCCAACTCTGTATATCAGATTGGTTACGAATCTCTAATGAGCGGATAAAATAATATAAGGCCGGACCTATCAGAAGACATGCCGACAAGCCTATTTGCAGGTAGATTTTTGGAAGATCACGATCAAAATATATAAAAACCGATTTTCCGATTCTAATACTCAACATAAGCAAAAGCACACCTAAAAACAAATGAGACAGATCTTTCTGTTTTTTCACAAACAATAAATAAATCCCCAACAATAGCCCATTGAAAGCTCCTATTGCACTAAAGAAGAAGAATAACTGTTGTCCGAAAGTCATTTGTTTGTAAATTGATTGCCTCGTGTAAAAATACTAATTTCTGGTTTTCATTTTTAGATGTTGATTTTTTTATTAGATCTTTTTTCAATACTTCATTACATCATCAAAGCTATCAGTAATTAAGACTTTATGAATAGAGCCATATCAGAGAATATATTGTTCTTAAAATAGTATAGTGAAGGGTATTCAAACCTATAAGGTTTAGATATGTTTTCTATCATCAATCTGCGTAATCCGCAAGATCTGCGAGAGATTAAAAAATGTTCTCATGTAGATTTCGGAGATGAAGCAGATTTTTAAGTTTTGGCTAAAGCCATTGGAATTATTGAAGTAATAAAAAAGGTGGCTTCTCCTGAAGCCACCTTTTATAATTAATCGATCTAACAATTAATTCTTATTATTTCTCTTGTTTTTTAATCAAGTTCAGTGCAGAACCAGCCTTAAACCACTCGATTTGTTGATCGTTGTAAGTATGGTTGGCCATGATGATGTCTTTAGTTCCATCTTTGTGAACGAATTCTAAAGTCAATTGTTTTCCTGGCGCAAACTGATCAAGATCTAAGAAGTTAACAGTGTCATCTTCCTGGATTTTATCATAATCAGCCTCATTAGCAAAAGTGATTCCTAACATTCCTTGTTTTTTAAGGTTTGTTTCGTGAATTCTTGCAAATGATTTTACCAATACCGCTTTTACACCAAGGTGTCTAGGTTCCATAGCAGCATGCTCTCTTGAAGATCCTTCACCATAGTTTTGGTCTCCCACAACGATTGTTGGAACGCCTGCAGCTTTATAAGCTCTTTGTACAGCCGGAACTTCACCATATTCACCCGTTAATTCGTTTTTAACGTGGTTGGTTTCCATATTGTAAGCATTTACAGCTCCAATCAACATGTTGTTGGAAATATTGTCAAGGTGACCTCTGTATTTTAACCAAGGGCCAGCCATAGAAATATGGTCAGTAGTACATTTTCCGAAAGCCTTGATCAACACTTTAGCCCCTTCGATGTTTTTACCATCCCAAGCCGGGAATTCTTCTAATAACTGAAGTCTGTCTGAAGTAGGACTTACATTAACAACAACACTAGATCCATCCTCAGAAGGAGCCTGATATCCGTTGTCATCCACTGCAAAACCTTTTGAAGGAAGTTCATATCCTTTAGGTTCGTTAAGTTTTACCTGCTCGCCAGCTTCATTAGTTAAAGTATCTGTAATAGGATTAAAGTCTAATCTACCGGAGATCGCAACAGCAGCAACCATTTCAGGGGAAGCTACAAATGCATGGGTATTGGGGTTACCATCAGCTCTTTTTGCAAAGTTTCTGTTGAAAGAGTGGATAATAGAGTTTTTTTCTCCTTTTTCAGCGCCTTCTCTGTCCCATTGTCCTATACATGGGCCACAAGCATTGGTAAAGATTCTTGCATTTTCAAACTTTCTAAAAGAATCTAAGAAACCGTCTCTTTCGGCAGTGAATTTCACTTGCTCAGAACCAGGGTTAATACCTAAAATAGCTTTAGGCTTTACTCCTTTTGATACGGCATCCTCTACAATAGAAGCAGCCCTTGATAAATCTTCATAAGAAGAGTTGGTACAAGAACCGATCAATGCCCATTCTACTTCTAATGGCCATCCGTTCGCTTCAGCTTTTGCTTTGAATTCAGCAACTGGAGTCGCTAAGTCCGGAGTGAATGGTCCGTTTAAGTGTGGAGTCAGTTCAGAAAGGTTGATTTCAATTAATTGATCGAAATATTGTTCAGGGTTAGCATATACCTCAGCATCACCTGTTAAGTGTTCAGCAATTTTATCAGCGGCATCTACTACATCCTGTCTTCCTGTAGCAGTCAGGTATCTTCTCATAGAATCATCATACCCAAAAGTAGAAGTCGTAGCCCCGATTTCAGCACCCATGTTACAGATGGTACCTTTACCAGTAGCGGAAAGAGATTCTGCTCCTTCACCGAAATATTCTACAATACATCCTGTACCTCCTTTTACGGTAAGTATTCCTGCTACTTTTAAGATAACATCTTTAGCAGAAGTCCATCCGTTCATTTTACCGGTTAATTTAACCCCGATAAGTTTAGGCATTTTAAGCTCCCAGGCCATTCCTGCCATTACGTCTACTGCATCAGCACCCCCTACACCAATAGCAACCATTCCTAGTCCACCAGCATTTACAGTGTGAGAGTCAGTACCAATCATCATCCCTCCAGGGAAAGCGTAATTCTCTAATACAACCTGGTGAATAATACCTGCTCCCGGCTTCCAGAATCCGATTCCATATTTATCACATACGGAACTTAGGAAGTTGAAAACCTCAGAGTTTTTGTTGATACCTTCCTGTAAATCTTTATCAGCACCTACTTTCGCCTGAATTAGGTGATCTGCGTGAGCCGTTGAAGGAACAGCCACTTTAGTTTTTCCAGCCTGCATGAACTGTAAAAGCGCCATTTGCGCTGTGGCATCCTGCATGGCTACTCTGTCTGGTGCAAAATCTACATAAGAGTTTCCTCTTTCATGTGCTTGTGTAGCATTTCCTTCCCAAAGGTGGGTGTAAAGAATTTTTCTGAAAGGGTAAGAGGTTTTCCCACGATTTGTCTTGCCGCAGCAATTCTTTCCGGGTAACGCTCGTACACTTTTTTGATCATATCAATATCAAAAGTCATATCGTATTTAGTTTTGTTCTTTTTTCATTAATATTTCCTTTTCTTCTGTCTGAAAAAGAAAAATCATTTTTTTATACATCAAAAAACGTTCCTATAATCTATGGATAGGCTGATTCTGAATATAAAACCAAGAGATTTTATCACTTTCAATTTAAGAAAAAATAGATTCTATTTTCCTGATTTTCTCGGAAAAAAATTGTATTTCACTTAAAATAGAACGATTCTAAACAAAAAAATGAAAGATTTTAAATCCTAAACGGACTAAAATCTTTCATTCATATAATTTTCAATAGTCTTGCGACCTATTTTATCAATGCTGTTAGTGAGCGCTTGTACTGGTTAATTCTTTAATAGAAGGTACAAAAGTCGTTAGGTCAATACCTTCAACGGCTGCTTTATATTCCTCAATACTTGGAATTCTTCCGATGATCGCAGAAAGAACAACAACCGGAGTTGAAGCCAATAAAGATTCACCTTTTTTACGTTCAGAATCTTCTACCACCCTTCCTTGGAAAAGACGAGTTGAAGTCGCTAAAACAGTATCTCCTTTCGCTGCTTTTTCCTGGTTACCCATACAAAGGTTACATCCAGGACGCTCAAGGTACATTACATTTTCGTATTCTGTACGAGCTTCACCTTTAGGTGCGTTATCATTAAATTCAAATCCTGAATATTTCTCTAATAATTCCCAGTCACCTTCAGCTTTTAACTCATCAATGATATTGTAAGTAGGAGCAGCCACTACTAGAGGAGCGCTAAATTCTACTTTACCATTTTTCTTTTCAAGGTTTTTCAACATCTGAGAAACTATTTTCAAGTCTCCTTTGTGAACCATACAAGATCCTACGAAACCAAGATCTACTTTTTTCTCACCACCATAGTAAGAAAGATCTCTGATGGTATCGTGAGTATATCTCTTGGAAACATCATCGTTGTTTACATCCGGGTCAGCAATCATAGGTTCTACAATTACATCAAGATCTACAACAACTTCAGCATAATATTTAGCATTAGAATCCGGAGTAAGAGCTGGTTTTTCACCTGATCTGATCTCTTCAATTCTCTTATTTGCTTTGTCAATTAATCCCTGAAGAACTTGGTTGTGGTTATCCATTCCTTTGTCGATCATGATCTGGATTCTGCCTTTAGCAATTTCCAATGATTCGATTAGGGTATTATCTTCAGAAATGTTGATAGACGCTTTTGCTTTCATTTCAGCAGTCCAGTCTGTAAATGTGAAGGCCTGGTCAGCAGGAAGTGTTCCGATGTGAACCTCAATGATTCTTCCCTGGAATACATTCTCTCCTCCAAATTGCTTCAACATCTGAGCCTGAGTAGCATGAACTACATCACGGAAGTCCATGTGAGGCTTCATTTCACCTTTGAAAGTTACTTTTACAGATTCAGGGATTGGCATAGAAGCTTCCCCTGTAGCTAGTGCAAGAGCAACCGTTCCAGAGTCAGCTCCGAAAGCAACTCCTTTAGACATTCTTGTGTGAGAGTCACCACCAATGATGATTGCCCACTCGTCTACAGTGATATCATTAAGAACTTTGTGAATAACGTCAGTCATTGAGTGGTATTCACCTTTCGGGTCACGAGCTGTGATCAAACCGAAATCGTTCATGAACTTCATTAGCTTAGGAATATTAGCCTGAGCTTTTTTATCCCAAACAGAAGCCGTATGACATCCTGATTGGTAGGCACCGTCAACAACCGGAGAGATTACAGTAGCTGCCATTGATTCAAGCTCCTGAGAAGTCATAAGACCTGTCGTATCCTGAGAACCAACGATGTTTACCTGTACTCGTACATCCGAACCTGCATGTAATACTTTCCTGGTGTAGTTCCTACAGCATTTCTGTTGAAGATTTTTTCAACCGCTGTAAGCCCTTGCCCTTCGTGAGAAATTTCTTTAGATGGAGCAAAAACAGCAGGAGCTTCAACCCCTAAAGTTTGAGCAGCAAATGTTTGTAGTTTCTTACCGAATACAATTGCGTAAGATCCTCCAGCCTTTATGAATTCCATCTTTTGTGGCGTGAAAGACTTGGTAAGGTCAATCAGTTCCTGATCTCCGTTATATAATTTCTTTTCTTTTGTATTAATAGTTAAAACAGTTCCTGTAGCTACTGAATAAGCTTCTTCAAGAACGATATCACCATTTTCGTTACGAACAACGTTTCCGTTTTCATCTACTTTCTTCACCCAGTTCTTAAGGTCAACACCGATACCTCCGGTAACGTCAACAGTAGTAAGGAAAATTGGAGAAATACCGTTTGTTCCTCCAACGATTGGAGCAATATTCACGAATGGCACGTAAGGGCTAGCTTGTTTACCAGTCCATAAAGCCACATTATTTACCCCTGACATTCTGGATGAACCTACACCCATTGTTCCTTTTTCAGCGATAAGCATAACGCTTGCATCAGGATGTTGTGCCTGTAAAGCTTTGATTTCTTCCTGAGCTGCAGGAGTAATCATACATTTACCGTGAAGTTCACGATCTGATCTTGAGTGAGCCTGGTTACCCGGAGAAAGTAAATCGGTAGAAATATCTCCTTCACCAGCAATAAAAGTAACTACTTTGATTTCTTCAGCCACTTCAGGAAGTTTTGTGAAGAATTCAGCCTGTGCATAGCTTTCTAGAATTTCTTTAGCAATTGCATTTCCGCTGTTGTATGCCTCTTTTAAACGGTTAGTGTCCGCTTCATAAAGGAAAACCTGAGTTTTAAGAACGTCTGCAGCTTGTTGAGCAATAGCAGCATCGTTACCTAAAGCTAAGTCTAATAATACTTCGATAGATTTACCTCCTTTCATGTGAGATAATAATTCGAAAGCGAAAGTCTGAGAAATTTCTTCTACTACGGATTCACCTAGAATGATTTCTTTTAAAAATTTAGCTTTTACACCTGCTGCACTTGTTGTTCCCGGTAGGGTGTTATAGATGAAAAATTTAAGAGAGTCCGTTCGATCTGCATTACCCAAATCTTTGATTTGTGCGATGATTTCGCTTAGTAATTCAGCACCATCAATTGGCTTTGGATGAAGCCCCTGGTCTTTTCTTTCTTCAATCTCTTTGATGTAATCCTTATAAATATTCATAATAGAAGGTCTTTCAATATTAAAGGTAGAGTATTTCGCTGCTTCTTTACTGGTCTGTATAAAATACAATTAATGACATTCTGAGATCTCGCATGTGATGCAACATTAACCAAAGAAGGTCAGCATAATCTACATTTTTTTAAAAGTTTTTTAAATTATTAAACAATTCAAAATGTTCCCCAAAATTACGAAATTTTACGATTTTATAAGAATGAAATTATTTAGATTCTTTATAAATATGAATTTGATAATTTCTATTTTTGGCCGTAATTTTGCAGACAAATGGTGAATATGAAAAATATCCTGAAAGTTTTGTGCGTTTTTATTTCGATTTCTGTTTTCTCACAGACTCAATTTGTGAAGAAGCCGACAACAAAAAACGTTACAAAAACTGCTGTGAAAAAAGAGAAAAATGTCGTAACCAGGCATAATTCCGATTTGATAGTTATCAATAAAGATCTTCCACTTCTTATTCCTAAAAAGAAGGGTGATAGCTTTGGGTACGTTAATCAAAATGGAAAATATATTATTCAGCCGGAATATCATATTGCCGTATTTTTTTATGAAGACTGTAATCTTTTGAATTCTCCTAATGAAAAAGTGAGAAAATTTGGATCAAAAGAGTATGCAACTGTAGAAAAGAATATGATTTCCTACCGTGTCAATCATTCAGGAAAAAGAGTATATCAGTTTAAAGATTCCGATCTTGGAAAATGTAAGTTTGGAGAATACAAACAACAGCTTTTCCAGGCATATGTTCTTAATGGTTTCTACGGAATTATTGAAAAATCAAAATTCGTTAATGCTGCAGATTACCGTCAGTATCAAATCTATCCGCAATATCAATATCTCTACATTATGGAGGGAGATGATGTTGCAGATCCGATGATTGTTGCTTCAAACAATGATAAATTCGGAGTTATTGACGTGAATAATAAGGTGATCATTCCTTTCGAATATTCAAATATTAAAAGAAATTTCAGCTGGAAACTGGGAAAAATGTTTGAAGTGACAAAAGATGGCAAAAACTATTATTACATCGATGCCAATAACAAAACATACTAGAATATAAGTGATGAATGATCATTTATAAACCATGATGTTCATGACTAATGAAGATTTTTATAACTCTACTTTTTTCATATAACAGATCCTCTTATCATTATACTTCTTATCATCTCGTAACCAAATACCTCGTATCCCAGAACCTGCAGATAATATCTCATATATTTTTGTAATTTTGCGGCTGAAATAAAGGGGTGCTTTAACAGGCTGAGATTATACCCACTGAACCTGGAACAGGTAATGCTGTTTAGGGACATCAACTCCATTGAGGGTTGAATTTGTATAATATCTTATCGATCCCCTTTTATTCATTAAATGTCAAAGATTTATAGAATGAAAGGATTATTTTTTTTAGGGCTTAGTGTAGGCTCTGTAGCCTTTATCCAGGCTCAAAACACGGATTCTCTGAAGATCAGAGAAATAGAAGCGGTTAGTTTTACCAAAAGACTTCCTGTTGCTAAGGAAATCATCAATGTTCAGAAAGATTTGGATGGGAAAAACCTGGGACAAGATCTCCCTATTCTTTTAAAAAATCAAACTTCAATTATTTCTACTTCGGATGCCGGAAACGGTGTGGGATATACAGGTTTTAGGATTCGTGGTGTTTCCGGAACAGCCATCAATGTGATGATGAACGGAGTTCCTTATAATGATTCTGAAAGTCAGGGTACCTTTTTTGTGAATGTTCCGGATTTAACGAGTTCCGCATCACAAATTGTTATTCAAAGAGGAGTAGGGACATCCAATAATGGAGTTTCTGCTTTTGGAGCAAGTATCAATGTGATTTCAAAAGATCCGGAAGAAAAGTTTTATTTTAAAACGGATGATAGCTATGGCTCTTTTAACACCTATAAATATTCAGCAGAGCTAGGTTCCGGAAAATTCTGGAAAAACCGTCTTTCTGTAATGGGAAGATACAGCAATATTCATTCAGATGGATATATAGACAGGGCTTCTTCTGATCTGCATTCTTACAATTTTACAGCCTTGTTTGAGGAAGGGAAAACCAAATTGCGTTTAATGGCTTTTGGGGGGAAAGAAAAGACGTATCAGGCATGGAACGGGATCAGCAGAGAAATGTGGGAAACCAATCCAAGATTCAACAATTCGGGTAAAATTGTGGATGCTAATGGTAATATTACTGGATTCTATGATAATGAAACAGATAACTACAGACAGAATCATTATCAGTTACTTTGGGAACAGAAATTCAATGACCGTTGGAACCTTGAGACAACTTTTCACTATACGAAAGGAAAGGGATATTACGAAAACTATAAGCAAGCAAGCTCTTTCTCTAAATATCAACTGCCTAATATTATTGAGAATGGGGTAACGATTACCAAATCAGATTTTATCAGAAAAAAATGGTTAAATAATGATTTCTACGGGGTTGTTTCTACCCTTTATGGGAAGTTTGAAAATCTGGATCTGAACTTTGGAGCAGTGGCCAATCAATACTATGGAAGACACTACGGAAACGTTACCGGAGTCTTTTATCCGCAGATTGATGAGAGTGAATATTATAGAAACCGTTCTGTAAAAAATGAAGTCTCTGGTTTTGCAAAAGCTTTATACAGATTGAATGATTTTGAATTCTTTGGAGACTTGCAACTTAGAAGTATCAACTATAATACTAAAGTCATCATGGCTGGCGACGATGATGGTGCTGATCTGGATAAAAACTGGCTGTTCTTTAATCCAAAAGCAGGGGTGAACTATAAAATAGACGGCGGAAAGGTATTCTTGTCTTATGCTCATGCTCATAGAGAACCCAACAGAGCAGATATCATGGCCAATAATGATGTAAAGCCTGAGAAGCTTCATGATTTTGAAGCTGGTTTGGAAAAACAGTTCGGATTTTTATCTTTAACCGCGAACGTTTATTACATGTATTATGTAAATCAATTGGTGTTGAATGGCCAATTGAATAGTGTTGGGGCATTTATTAGAACAAACTCAGGAAAAAGCTACAGACGTGGAGTAGAAATTGGAGCCTTGGCTAAACTTTCAAAACAATGGGAAGTTTCCGGTAACTTTACTTTAAGCCAGAACAGAAATCAGGATTTTAATATAGAAGTTGGGAAAGTGCCTGTAAGTCTTGGGAATACACAAATTTCATTTTCCCCGAATATGATTGCCAATTTGGGAGTGAAATTCAATCCAAATAAAAATTTCCAGTTTGCTTTAATGAACCAATATGTTGGAAAACAGTATCTGGATAATACGGAAGATAAAAATCTGGAGCTTAAAGATTATTTATTGACCGACTTTAATGCACAGTACCAGTTTAAAATAGGAAACAATGATATTGCATTAAAACTATTGGTGAACAATCTGTTTAACAAAAAATATGTGAATAATGGCTCCGTAACTGAAGAAGGCAGTCCACTTTATTTTGCTCAGGCAGGAACCAACTTTATGTTTGGTATCAGTTGGAAGATTCAATAGATTGAAAGAAAGTAATGACTGTAAATAAGGGGATTGCAAATTTATCCTTAAAGAGATCGTAGATCATGAATGGTGAACCTGTTTTAATATGAAATACTCAAAAGGCTGCTTCGGCAGTCTTTTTTTATATCCGTTAAATATCTTCAAAAAGTCATGAAAAAGTTATAAATTTGCTGCCAAATGAATATTTCAGCATACATTTTAGAATATTTAAAACAATTTGGAACTGTCACGGTTCCAGGCTTTGGGGTGTTTTCTCTGAAAAATTCTAAGGCGATTATCAATTCCGAAAACGGAAGTATACTGCCTCCTGCCAGTCAGATTGAATTTACAATTGACTATGAAGTACAGGCAGATGATCTTACTGCTTTTATTGCCAGAGAAAAACAAATGTCCAAAGAAGCTTCCAGAAGTGATCTGAAGATACAAACTGATTTTTGGAAGAAAAAGCTTCAGGCAGAACAGGTTCTTGACATTCAAAACTTGGGAACTATCTTTATTGAAGAAGGACACACTCATTTCAAAGGGAAAAGAGTGGAAGCGGGACGCCCGGATTTTTTCGGATTAGAAGAGATCAGGTTCTCAGATATTAATAACGGCGAGAAAGTAAACACCTCGGAAAACCGCGAAAAGGATTATAAATTCAAGAAAACCATTCTTTGGTTCTTCCTGTTGATTATTCCGATTCTGGGTATTGCCTACTTTGCATTTACCCAAAAGGAGCTTCTCTTTGGAAAGAAATCCTTTAATAAAGTGTCTGTACAGACCTCTACCCACAGAATTGTAAAAGATACGGTAAAGGTAATGGTACATGCTCCCGAAACTCCGGTTGCAGATTCCCTGAAGAAAGATTCATTGGTAAAACCTGTCGGAAAAGCTACAAAAACAGTTCCGGCTGCTCCAAAAAACACTAAGAATAAATGGCAAAAATAAAAACTGCGTCAGAATCCCTGACGATTATGACAAATATCGTTCTTCCGAACGAGACCAACTCTCTAAGAAATCTTTTTGGTGGTGAACTTTTAGCAAAAATGGATAGATGTGCTTCCATTTCTGCGGCTAGACACTGTGAAAGAAGAGTGGTAACTGCATCTGTGAATCACGTTTCGTTTAATCATCCAATTCCTGAAGGAGGAGTAGTTGTGTTGGAATCTAAAGTTTCCAGAGCATTCTCTACTTCTATGGAGGTGTATGTAGATGTTTGGTCTGATGATCCTATTAATCAGAAAAAAATCCATACCAATTCAGGTATTTATACTTTTGTTGCGGTAGATGAATTCAACCGCCCGATCCCAATTCCTGATATGGTGCCGGAAACAGAAGATGAAAAAGAAAGATATGCTGCTGCATTCCGTAGAAAAGAACTTTCATTGATTCTTTCCGGAAGAATGAAGCCTTTGGAATCTGTAGAACTTAAGAAATTATTCCAGGAACCTCAAGAAGAGCCTCAATCTTCTAAAAAGGATAAGAAATAAAACTTTGAAATGCTTTTAATACGGAATACCCAAATTAAAAGCATTTTGTTTTTTTATCCCTTGTAGTAAATCTATAAGCACCTTTATTTGAAATGATAATGGTGTTATTTGTGAAATAAATTAGTGTCATTTGTGTTTAAATTATGAAAATTCTCCTTTTAGATAAAAATCACCCGCTTATTACAGAACAGCTTTTAGCTAAAAACTTCATCTTAGAAGAAGATTTTACTTCCACTTACGATGAGGTTTGTGATAAAATCAAAAATTATGATGGAATCATCATCAGAAGCCGTATTCCTTTAGATAAAAACTTCCTTGAGCAGGCGCAGAATTTAAAGTTTATTGCAAGAGTAGGTGCCGGGATGGAAAATATTGATATTCCTGTGGCTGAAAAACTAGGTATTCAATTAATCAACTCTCCGGAAGGAAACAGAGATTCTGTAGCGGAGCATGTTGTTGGAATGTTATTGGTGTTAATGAACAGGCTTTTCATTGCTTCCCAGGAAGTGAAGAACGGGATCTGGAAGCGTGAAGAAAACAGAGGGGATGAATTATTGGGGAAAACCGTAGGATTAATAGGATACGGAAATATGGGAAAAGCTACGGCTAAAAGACTTTCAGGTTTTGGTTGTAAAGTGATCTTCCACGATATTCTTCCTGGACTTTCCGATGATTTTGCCACTCAGGTTACACTGGATGAGTTGAAGCAGTCTGCAGAAGTATTGAGTTTACATATTCCTCTGACTTCAGACACTCATTATCTTATTGATGAAACGTTTATTTCTGAGATGAAAAATGACTTCTATTTCGTCAATACTGCAAGAGGGAAAAATGTAAAAACTAAAAGTTTAGTAGAAGCCTTGAAGTCGGGCAAAGTAAAAGGAGCGTGTTTAGATGTATTGGAATACGAAAAGTCCTCTTTTGAACATCTTGAAACAGAAAATGAAGATCTAAAGTATCTGTTGGAATCCGAAAAAGCAATGGTAACGCCACACATTGCAGGCTGGACGCACCAGAGCAAAGAGAAATTAGCTCAGTTTATTGTAGATAAGATTGTTGCTTCACATTGTTGTTAAGTAATACATAAACGACATCAATAAGGCTGATAAAGTAAAAGATATCATAAGAACTTTCTCAGCCTTATCTGTTTTTACCCGTTTTATGGTTTTCCTTTTTGTTCTTTCCCTCTTTTATGTTAAATTATTCATAATATACCCTTCATATTTATTATTTACTTTCGACTTTTATTAAATTGCCGCTCATTTTTGAATCTTATGAAGATGCGTAATTTAGTACTTGCTACGGCTGTTGTTTTATCCTTATTTTCTTGTAAAAATAAATCTGAAACCAAAGAGGCTTCAGCAGAAAATACGACCAACCTTCCGAACTATGGGAATGTGGATTTAGGAAATGTCTTTACAAAAGCAGATGGACAGCTTTCCAATAAGGAATCGCTGACAGGCTATATAGACCAATATTATAAAAAAGTGTGGGAAGGCGGAGATCTTAGCGGCGGAATTTTAGTTGCTAAAGGTGATGAGATCCTATATGAAAATTACAGGGGTTTTGGTAGAGAAGGCAACCAGATGCCCATCGATAAAAATACACCATTACACGTAGCATCGGTTTCAAAAACATTAACGGCAATGGCCATGATGAAGTTAATAGAAGCTGGGAAAATAAAATTTACTGATCACCTTACCCAATTCTTTCCTGGATTTCCTTATCCCAATGTAACCGTTCAGACTTTATTGGATCAAAGAAGTGGGCTACCCAAATACGAATACTTTATTACTCAAATAAAACCAGCACCAGCAGAACTCTCCAAACAGTTTATTACTAATGAAGATGTATTGAATATGCTTATCAAATACAAACCGGATCTGGCGAGAGATACTGATACCGGGTTTATGTATTGCAATACAAACTTTGCCTTATTAGCTTTACTGGTCGAAAAAGTAACCAAAACTCCTTTTCCGCAGGCGATGAAAGAAATGATTTTCACACCGTTGAAAATGAACAATACTTACATTTTCCAGGAAAAAGATATTCCAACAGCTTCACAGTCTTTCTACTATGGTGCTAATAAATTATATCCTTTAGATCGTTTGGATCTTATATACGGAGATAAAAATGTATACACTACCCCAAGAGATTTATATAATTTTTCAAAAGCTATGTTCTCAAAAGACTTCTTGAAACCGGAACTGATGCAAATGGTATTCACTCCTTATAGCAATGAAAAAGCAGGGATGAATAATTATGGTCTTGGTTTTAGAATGAAAATATTTGATAACGGTGAAAAGCTGACCTATCATAACGGTTGGTGGCACGGAACGAACTCTGTATTTGCTCACCTTTTAAAATCTAAAGTTACTATTGTTGCTATTGGAAACAAATATTCAGGTAAAGTGTATACAGCACTTGCATTGTCAGGATTATTTGAAAACTTTCCCTTACAGCAGGAGAAACTTCAAACTGTAATGAACGACAGCAAAGATAGTTTGAATAGCGGACACGAAGTTTTTGGAGAATAATGTTTACTTTTGCTTAAACATTTTCATGAGAAGATTTCTTTTATTATTTGTTATCTGCTTTCTTGTGCATTCTTGTGCAAGGGTAGGATCTCCTGTTGGAGGCCCTAAAGATACGCTGGCTCCAAAATTTTTAAGTTCAAATATTGATACAACAAGGATTAATGTAAAAAGAGATATCCACGAACTTCGCCTGGATTTTGACGAGTATGTTACCTTGAAGGATATCAACAAGAATCTTATCAT
Source organism: Chryseobacterium tructae (assembly GCF_030409875.1). Lineage (NCBI taxonomy): Bacteria > Pseudomonadati > Bacteroidota > Flavobacteriia > Flavobacteriales > Weeksellaceae > Chryseobacterium > Chryseobacterium tructae. The sequence goes on from NZ_JAUFQR010000001.1 coordinate 181,342, forward strand.
TTCTCCGCCGATTAAAAATATCAAGCGAATTCTTCCATCGAATATTGCCAATAAATTTGTCCTTATTCAATGGACTGATACTCTTCAGGCGAATACTACTTATAATTTCAACTTTGGAAATTCCATTGTAGACAATAATGAGTCTAATGTCCTTCGATATTTTAATTTTGCTTTCTCTACAGGGGATAAACTGGATGATTTGTATATCAGTGGTGAGGTGAAAGATGCGATGCAGATTAAGAAGAAATCAGGCAGTAATGAAAATAAATTAGTGGTTGGGTTGTACCAGGTAAAAGATACCATGAACTACAAACAAAAGCCATATTATATCACCAAAGTAGATGACGACGGATATTACGAGTTAAATTACCTTTCACCAGGAAAATATAAAATCATCGCTTTCGAAGATGAAAATGGAAATTCGGTATATGATCCGGGAAAAGAAAAAATTGGATTCAAGAAAGAGTCGATTGATTTTGATAAATCTATTTCAGGATTGAATTTAAGCGTTTATCCATCGAAGAAAGCATTGAAGTATTCAGAGATGAAAGAGGCTCCCGGAGGAGTTCTTATGACCTTTGAAGGACATCCGAATGAAGTGAAAGTTACCTCACTCAATGACAAACTTAAAGATATCAAAGTAACACATACCCCCAAATCGGATTCCGTTAGAATTTGGTTTGATGCCGTGAAGAATAATGTAGGGCAGGAAACTAATGAAAAGTTGGTATTCAGTCATAATATTGGCCCTAAAAAAGATAGTATTTATTCAGTTTCTTTGTTTTATAAGTACAATAAGAAAAATGCAATGGATGTTTTCAGTGATAATGGCGGTGGTTCATTAGCTCCAAAATCTGATTTTAAAATCTCATCCAATTTCTTCATTGATAAAATTGATCCTTCAAAATGGAAACTGGCTGTTAAAGGAGATTCCTTGACTAGTTTGCCGTTTACTGCTAAAGTTTCAGAAACGAATCCTTATCAGATACAGGTGCAATCAGACTTTGTTAATGGAAAAGAATACCAGCTTACCATTCCTAAAGAAACGGTTTCCTCTTTCTATGCAAAAAATACTCAATCCAAACGATTTGATTTTACAGTTGATAAAGTAGAGCAGTTCGGAAGCTTGGAATTCACACTTTCCAATGCTCCTTCTTCTAATTATTGGATCCAGTTGTTGGATTCTTCAGATAAAGTAGTATATCAAAAGTATACCAAGGGAGACAGGGTGAAATTTGATATTTTAAAACCCGCAGAATATGTAGTCAGGATATTGGTAGATAACAATAATGATAAGTACTGGGATGAGGCCGATTTTTCTACTGAGACCTTTTCAGAAGATGCTTATGTTTTCTATAAAAAGGCATTGGTAAGAGCATTGTGGGAAACAAGGGAAGAATGGGATCTTAAAGATACCAGAACACTTGATAATCCTAAAGGAACACCAGCTCCAACAGTGCCAGTTCCTCCTCCTGCTCCTGAGCAAAAAGAAAAAACGGTGATAGAGGATGCCAAGAAAGAAGTGAAATCCGGTAATGCAGTTTTAACTCCGGTAAAATAAATGTATGAAGACAGCAAAGAAAGTAATCTTTTGGACTCTGGTAGCTTTTGCTCTTATTCAGTTTTTTCCAATTGATACAGTAAACCAACCAGTTGATTCTAAAGTGAATTTTGTTCAAATGAAGCAGGCTCCGGAAAAAGTAAGTACACTTCTTAAGAATGCTTGTTATGACTGTCATTCTAACGAAACAGTATATCCTAAGTATGCTTATATAGCACCTATTTCATGGTCTGTAAAAAGCCACGTAAATGACGGGCGTCAACATCTTAATTTTTCTATTTGGGGAACTTATAATAAAGAATTGAAAGAGAATATGCTCGATAGGTCTATGGAAGCTCTTAAGCATAAGACAATGCCCCTGCCGGGTTATGTTGTTTATCATAAGGAAGCTAACCTATCAGAAGCCGAAAGAACCTTACTTATTCAGTATTTTGACGAAATGCTGAAATCAAAGACATATTAATTAATAATATATTTCCCACACACTTCACCCATGATACAGCTATCGTTTAATTCTGTAGCAGTTGGTAAAGTCTGTGGGAAAATTGTTTTTAGCCCATAAAAAACTCCCGCAGATTTCACAAAATAAAGCAGTTGGTAAAGCCAATGATCTGCTGTATCTGTAAAATCTGCGAGAGTATATATTGCAAAAATTATTTCTTCAGATAACCCTCAAAAAATATCTTCTGAGAATCAAATGCGATCTCATTAAGCTTAAGTTCCTGTAAAGGAATCCATACCGCTTCTGAGATCTCTGAAAGCTCAAGATTTACCTCGAATTTCTCTGAAACATTATACTCATAAAAAAGGTCAATTGTATTGTAATCAATTTCTTTATACTGATAGATGTTTGGAAGACTGGTAAGGTATTTCAGGTTAGAAATATCAATATCAAGCTGAAGTTCTTCAAAAAGTTCTCTTTTACAGGTTTCTTCTGCACTTTCTTTAGGGTCAACAAAACCTCCTGCCAAATCCAGTTTTCCTTTTTTAGGATCTCTGTTTCTTCGGGTAAGATAAATTTCGTCGCCACATCTGATGACTACCGCTACAGCGCCAGCTACATTGTTGTACAGGGTAAAACCACATTCGGGACAGCTCCATTTTTTTTCACCATCCCAATATAAAGTCTTTTTGCCACAGCTTGGGCAATATTTCAATACTTTCATCCTCTATAATTATTTTTCAAAGGTCAGCTAGACCCTAGTTTCACTGAGCAATATTAATATTTCTCGGGTGATAATTTAAGATAACATCTCTCAACTCTTCTGTTTTCAGATGGGTGTAGATCTCTGTAGTAGTAATGCTGGAATGTCCCAACATTTCCTGAATATAACGAAGATCTGCTCCATTCTGCAATAAATGGGTCGCAAAAGAGTGTCTGAAGGTGTGTGGAGAAATCTTTTTATTAACTCCTGCTTTGTCCGTAAGTTCTTTAATAATAAGAAATACGATAACTCTTGACATGGATGTTCCACGGCTGTTTAAAAACAGCGTATCTTCATATTTCTTATTGATTTTTCCTTTAGAACGTACTTCTTTGATGTAGCTTTCCAGTAATTCAGCAGTGTAATCTGCTAAAGGGACGAAACGGGTTTTATTTCCCTTTCCGTGTACTTTAATGTATTGCTCCTTGAAGTTAATATTGGAGATTTTCAAATCAATCAGTTCAGAAACACGGAGTCCACAACCGTAAAGTACCTCAATGATACACTGGTTTCTTTTTCCGAGATCTGTATTGACCTCAATGGCAGCAATAATTTTATTGATATCCGGCAGGCTTAAGGTGTCCGGCAGGTATAGTCCCAATTTTGGGCCTTCAAGTAACGCTGCTGGATTGTCTTCACGATATTCATCTTCCAATAGAAATTTAAAGAAGGCTTTAATGGAAGATATCCATCTAGCCTGTGATCTCTCACTGAATTTCTGTTTGGAAAGATTGAAATGTATTCCTGCAGGTTTTCGTAGCCGATAGAATCTGGACCGACGTTTGCCAGATCTTCTTCTGCGTAATCTTTTAGTTTTTTAATGTCTCGAACATAGGCGTCGAGCGTATTGTCTGAAAAATTTCTTTCGAAACGAAGAAATATTTCAAAATCTTTGATCTTTTCATCCCAAGTCATTTGTGCTTATTTTTTTAGTTCACAGTCCGATATTTGTTCTATTTCAATGTTATGGCCTCGCAGAAACGATATTCCATCGTCGTCCGAATACTCATTAATATACACCAGTCTTGTAATACCTGCTTGCAGGATGAGCTTACTACATTCCTTGCAGGGTGACAATGTTAAATATAACGTTGCTCCTTTTGCAGATTGTGTAGATGCCGCCAACTTCAAAATAGCGTTGGCCTCTGCATGCAATACATACCAGTGCGTCTTTCCCTCTCCATCTTCACAGCAGTTTTCGAATCCCATGGGAGTTCCGTTGTAACCATCTGAAATAATCATCCTATCTTTTACGATAAGAGCCCCTACCTGTTTTCTCTTACAGTAGGAGAGTTGTGCCCATTCCTGGGCCATTTTTAGATAAGCTTTGTCAAACTTATTCATACCGCAGCATTAGTTTTTTCGAAATAATTTGGATTAAAATCTTCTGAAAGATTAGAAGTTCGGCTTTCTTTTCTCAAGGAAAGCAGCCACTCCTTCTTTCTTATCTGCCATTTCAAAAAGCTCCCCGAAATATTTGATCTCAGTTTCAAAACCTTTATCTGTGTCAGATAGATTGACGGCGTTAATAGCCTTAGATATTGCCATTGGTGAATTATAGGCAATCGTATTCGCTAATTCTTTCGTTTTGGTTAATAATTCTTCAATAGGGTATACTTCATTCACCAGTCCGATCTCTTTTGCTTTTTGAGCAGGGATCATTTTGGCAGAGAAGATCATTTCGTTGGCAATACCTTTTCCGACAAGCTTAGGAAGCCTTTGAGTTCCTCCGTATCCTGGAATTAATCCCAGTGTTACTTCAGGAAGCCCGAGTCTGGCGTTTTCCGATGCATATCTGATATGGCATGCCATAGCAAGCTCTAAACCTCCTCCTAGTGCAAAACCGTTTACGGCTGCAATAACAGGCTTAGATAGATTTTCAATTTTGTTGAACAATGTATTTTGTCCGTTTCTTGCAAGTTCTTCAGCTTTTTCCTGTCCAAACTCGCTGAATTCCTTGATGTCAGCTCCAGCTACAAAGGACTTTTCTCCGCTACCTGTAAGGATAATTACCCTGCAGGAGGTGTCAGAATTAAGCTCATCCAATGCAGTACTGATCTCCTGAATCGTTTTTGCATTTAATGCATTTAAACTTTCAGGTCTGTTTATTGTAATGATAGATAATTTATCTTCCTTTTTTAATAATATATTTTCGTAACTCATTTTTCCACTTTGAAATATCATCCTCTGCAAATTATGAATTTTTTACAAAAAAAAAGGAAAAAAATATTATTTTTTTTTCCTTTTTTTTAATTTATTGTTCAATATGATTATTTGGAGTGATTCATCATATTTGCATCAATATTGATATTTAGTTGTGAAGCCACTTTCATGCCAAGCTCAATGTTGGCGCGGAAAAAGTGACATAATTGTCTATTGATAATTTCCTCTCTTTTAGGGCCTGTAATTCCCTGCATGCTTCCTACAATATTTTGGATCAGATTATTTCTATCCTCAGAATTCATCGCTTTTGAATATAAAAGGCCAGGTTGGGTATAGTGATCACTGTCATTATCATTTCTATTATAGTTAGCTACATGAGCGCTATCTAATTCATACTCAAAGTTTTTATAGGACGAATCTGGCTTGATATCATCAAAGCTGTTCGGGTGATAGTTCGGCTTGTCCTGATATTCACTGGAGTCTGCCATATAGCCATCTCTCTGATAGTTATTGACTGCAAAAGGGCATCTGTTTACTTCCAGTTGGTGAGCATTCACACCTACTCTGTATCTGTGAGCATCCGGATAAGAGAATAATCTTCCCTGAAGCATTTTGTCCGGTGAGAAGCTGATTCCATTAATCAGGCTGCTAGGTGAGAATGTAGACTGTTCTACGTGTGCAAAATAGTTAACAGGAACTTCGTTAAGCTCCATTTCTCCTACTTCAATCAATGGGAAATCATCATGAAACCATACTTTAGTAACATCAAAAGGATTCCATCTGAAATCTTTTGCCTGTTCTTCAGTCATCACCTGAATATACATTGTCCACTTCGGAAAGTCTCCATTTTCAATAGCATTACAAAGATCTTCCTGTGCAAAGTCAGGATTTTGTCCTGCCATTTTTACAGCTTCTTCATCCGTGAAGTTTTTTACTCCTTGTTTTGTTTTGAAGTGAAATTTCACCCATATTCTTTCATTTTTGTCATTGATCATAGAGAAAGTATGAGATCCAAAGCCATGCATATGCCTGTAGCCATAAGGAGTTCCTCTGTCTGACATTAATATAAGAACCTGATGAAGTGATTCCGGGTTTAAGCTCCAAAAATCCCACATCATGGTGGCGCTTTTCAAATTCGTTCTTGGAAGCCTTTTTTGAGTATGAATAAAATCTGGGAATTTTTTAGCATCTTTAATAAAGAATACCGGAGTATTATTTCCTACCAGATCCCAGTTTCCATCTTCAGTATAAAATTTGAGGGCAAATCCTCTAGGATCTCTTGCGGTATCTGCACTTCCTTTTTCTCCGCCTACCGTAGAAAAGCGGGCAAACATTCTGCAGGAGTTTCCTACTTTTGAAAATAATGTAGCCTTAGTGTACTGGCTGATGTCATGCGTTACGGTAAACGTTCCGTATGCTCCACTCCCTTTGGCGTGTACAATTCTTTCAGGAATCCTTTCCCTAACGAAATGCGCAAGATTTCCTGAAGGACAAAGTCTTGCAGCAATACCGGGCCTCTTGGTCCTACCGTCTGGGAATCCTGATGCTCAAAATAAGGTGCTCCGTTGCTTAACGTTAATTTTTTAGAATCCATATATTGATGATTTGAATAATTATTCTCGTGTTTTTCTAAAACGAACTGTAAAGGTACTAATTATCAAATTTACTTGAATTTTTAATTGCTAATAACAAAAACGTTATATCTTTGTAATAGATAATATTAATCAAATGAACATTCAACAATTGGAGTATCTTATCGCGGTTGATAAGTATAAACATTTTGGAAAAGCGGCTCAGGCGTGCTTCATTACCCAGCCTACCTTAAGTGCCATGATACAGAAATTTGAGGATGAATTGGATGTAAAGGTTTTCGACAGAACTACACACCCGATTCGTACTACAGATGTAGGACTTCAGATCATCGATCAGGCAAAGGTGATTATAGAATCTGTCAATGAGCTGAAAAACAAAGCCAACCTGTTGAATAACATTTTAGGAGGAACCATTAATCTGGGAATTATTCCAACCGTTTCTTCATTTATTTTGCCTACGGAGATCTTCAAATTCCTTGAAGCCAACCCGAAGATCCAAATGAATGTAAAGGAGATGACTACGGATAATATTATTAAAGCGTTGAAAGCAGGAGAATTGGATGCCGGAATTATCTCTACTCCTTATGATACTGCTGATGAGTTTTACCAGGATTTCTTATTCAATGAAGAATTAATGATCTACAGTTCCAATACTGAAGCAAACAAAAAGAATTCTTATATTATCCCTGAAGAACTGAATGTAGAAAAAGTATGGCTACTTGAAGAAGGAAACTGTCTTAGAAATCAGTTCGAAAATATTTGTCATCTGAAAGAAAATACGCTGAAACCTAAGAACTTAGATTTTTTAGCTTCCAATATTCAGACTTTGGTACACATGGTAGACAAAGTAGGAGGGATCAGTATTCTTCCGGAATTAGCATTGAGTCAGCTTTCTGATGAACAGAAAAAGAATGTATTTAGATTCAAGAAGCCATTCCCTTACAGAGAGATCAGTATTATTTACTATAAGCCAACCTTTAAGCAAAAGATTATTGATGAATTGTCACATTCTATCAAAAATTCGTTGGAGCTTAAGTTGAATTACCACGAAAGTCCGAAAGAATTTGTAAGCATTAAGCCTCAGTAATCAAGAGGCTTTACAATGATATAAATCATTAATTTAAAGAAAATTATAATTAATAAACAAAAATTTTGAGTATTACGAAAATAGTGCTTAAATTTGCTGACGTTTATTAACGAGGAAAAATTTGACCTGATTGCAACCTCTATAAAAATATGCTAAAACAGTATTCTTTTTTCTGGGCAATTGTTATTCTTATTTTTCTTCAACACAATTTTTTTAATCTAAAAAACAAAGAATAATATGTCTTATTTATTTACATCTGAATCAGTTTCAGAAGGACATCCGGATAAAATTGCCGACCAAATCTCCGATGCATTAATCGATCATTTCTTAGCATACGATAAAAGTTCAAAAGTAGCATGTGAAACACTTGTAACTACAGGACAGGTAGTATTGGCAGGAGAGGTAAAATCTGATGCTTACCTTGATGTACAGACCATTGCCAGAGAAGTAATCAATGGAATTGGGTATACAAAAGGTGAATACATGTTTAATGGTGATTCTTGTGGAGTAATTTCTGCAATTCATGAGCAGTCTCCAGATATCAATCAGGGTGTTGACAGAGCTGTAAATGATGAGTCATTCGAAGCTAAAGCAAACGCTCAGGGAGCTGGTGACCAGGGAATGATGTTCGGATATGCTACTAACGAGACGGCTAACTATATGCCACTTGCTTTAGATTAGCACACACTATCCTTAAAGAACTTTCTGCGATCAGAAGAGAGAATAAAGAGATTGCTTATCTACGTCCTGATGCAAAAAGTCAGGTGACGATTGAGTATTCTGATGATCATAAGCCAATTAGAATTGATTCTATTGTGGTATCTACTCAGCACGATGACTTCGGAACAGAAGAAGAAATGTTGAATAAGATCCGTGAAGATATCAAGAGTATTCTTGTTCCTAGAGTTGTTGCTCAACAGACTGAGGAAATCAAAGCTTTATTCAACGATCAGATCAAATATCATATCAATCCTACAGGTAAATTTGTAATCGGTGGTCCTCACGGAGATACAGGTCTTACAGGTAGAAAGATTATTGTAGATACTTACGGAGGAAAAGGAGCTCACGGTGGTGGAGCCTTTTCTGGAAAAGATCCATCTAAAGTAGACAGAAGTGCTGCATATGCAACAAGACACATTGCTAAAAACCTTGTAGCAGCAGGTGTTGCTGACGAAGTTTTGGTACAGGTATCTTATGCAATTGGTGTTGCTGAACCTTGTGGTTTATATATCAATACTTACGGAACTGCCAAAGTTGATCTTCACGATGGTGATATCGCTAAAGAAGTTCTAAAATCTTTGATTTGAGACCATATGCTATTGAGCAGAATTTAAAATTAAGAAACCCTATCTATCAGGAAACAGCTTCTTACGGTCACATGGGGAAAGAGCACTACATAGCTGATAAAACTTTCAACAAAGGGCATAAAAATGAGCTTACATTAGAAGGTCTTGAATTCTTTACTTGGGAAAAATTAGACAAAGTAGATGAGATTAAAGCCGCTTTCGGAATTTAATTTTTTCTTTAAACTAAAATATTATGAGCTGCTTTACCTTCTGGTAAGGCAGTTTTTTTTAATTTTACACCTTAATAAATTGAGAAATGATGAATTTTCGAACTGTAATTACCATTCTATCCCTATTTTTACTAAGTACATTGGTAAAAGCACAATATACCATGCATAAAATGATCAGTGTGGGATATACTTACCAGAATCAAAGTTTTGGGGAAGTAGGAGGGAAATTGCTTTTTCTTAAAAATGATGATGTAATTTATAGATTGGGAGGTTCTGCCATGATGGGAGTAGCAGATTCAAAATTTGCTATTATGCCGAAGCTGCAGGCCGATGTTTTACTTAATTTTGAAAAGAACGTAGATTTTTATCACTCTTATTACTTTTTAGTGGGAGCAGAAGGAACGAACAAATATATTGCTCCAAAAATAGGAGTTACCTTATTTGGGATGCTTGACCTTACCGGAGGGTATGCTTTTCCTATTGGAGATACCCGATTAAACGGAAAAGAAATGAAAGGTCTAAATATTAATTTTACATTAAATATCCCTACTGTATTCATTCATGACATGTTTAAATGATTTTTTTTAAATTTTTATGATGAAAATTTAATAATTGCTTAACAGTTATTAAAAAATTATTATATTTACGCCATAATATAATTGTACCACCTATCGAAGAGACTCTACTCTGAAGAACTGTTTTGTATATACAGCGCGAACTAGATAATTTATCTGGGCGATGGCTGGGCTGCAAATATTATATTGAGAAGAGTTATGAAATCAAAATCGGATAGTTTACTAATTTCGCTTTACCAGAAAGGTGACGAGGGTGCATTATCAACCCTTATTCATCGTCATCAGAGAGAACTGTTTACATTCATTTTTTACAAAATAAATGATGAAGACTTAGCCAACGATATTTTTCAGGATACATTCATGAAAATTATTGTGATGCTAAAAGAAGGACGTTACAACGAAGAGGGTAAATTTATCCTTTGGGCCAAAAGAATTTCCCACAACCTTATTATCGATCATTTCAGATCAAAATCCAAGAATATTAAAGTTTCAGAAACTACTTTTGAAACCGATGAGTATTCTATTTTTGACCTGATCCGGGAGCCCTCTGAGAATATTGAAGACCAGCTGGTAACCAATCAGATTCAGGAAGACCTGCTGAGAATGCTACAATTTCTTCCATTGAATCAACAGGAAGTGATTAAATTAAGATTTTTCGACGGATTAAGTTTTAAGGAAATCGCCGATCATACTGATATGAGTATTAATACCACATTAGGGAGAGTAAGATATGCACTGATAAACCTGAGAAAAATCATGGATGAAAATAACATAATATTAACCAGATAGATAATATTTTGTAAAATCTCACGTTTTTAAGGAAAACATACTTCGCTTATGAAAAAAAATGACTCCTTAAAAGTGAAAACTTTGAAACCTAAAAAACAAACCATCGATTTTCTGCTCAATTTTTCTAAAAGCATTGAAATTGTGAAAAGCAAGAGCAAGAATTATCCTGTTACCAAAAATTAAAATTATTAACTTTGTGCTGTATGAAAATGCAGCACGTTTTTTTTGACCTGGACAATACGCTCTGGGATCATCGCAGAAATGCCTACCTAACGATCAAAGATCTTTTCGAAAAGCAGGAGATTACTTCTAAGTATACTATAGACTTTGAAGCGTTTCATGCTGTTTACCATGATATCAACGAAGATTTATGGGAGAAGATAAGAGATGGGCTTATAGGCAAAGAGTATTTGAGAGAACACCGTTTTTATGACACCTTCATGCATTTTGGAGTAGACAATAGAGAACTTTCCCTTTATTTTGAAGAGAACTTTCTTGATAATATTGTAAGTCATAATGAACTGGTGGAAGGGGCTGAAGATGTTCTTGAATATCTTAAGTCGAAGAATTATAAACTTCATATTATTTCCAATGGTTTTCAGGAAGTAACGGAAAGAAAATGTACCCTATCCGGAATTGCACCGTATTTTGAAACGATTACGAGTGCGGATGCAGTAGGGGTAAGAAAACCAAATCCTAAGATTTTTGAATATTCCCTAGGACTTTCTGAAGCTAAGAAAGAAGAAAGTATTATGATTGGTGATGATTGGATCGCTGATGCTTTGGGAGGAAGAGATTTCGGAATGGAGGCCATCTTCTTTGATGTGTATAAAGAAGATAAAAAGAAGCCGGATTAAAGGCGATTACCCATCTTCAACAGATCAAGGAATACTTATAAAGTTTAAGACTTTTCATCTGATATGAAAGCCATTAAGTTCATCTTAATGGCTTTCTTGTTTTTAATAGCAGAGTCTGATGCCAAAATTGAAAATTAGTACGGAATCTAAACAGTCTTTTGTTGAATGAAATAAGCTATTTTCTAAAACACAAAGAAAGGTAATTCGGATGTGTTATTGTTAAGGGAGTTAAGAAGAAAAGCGACAAAGTTGCTGAAGAAGCTCATGGATATGCATCTGCTTAGAAAGAATCAATAAAATTGATTCCACTCTTTGCTCTCTTATAATATTCATTCTAAAAAATGGAGTTTTGCGTTTCAAAAGAATCGATTCATGTTATATTTAAATGCTATTCATTCTTGACTTTATCCATAGACTATTTGAGCTCTTAGGTTGACAATCATTATATAGAAATCTTACTTAATATTCTTAACAGCTTAATTTTGTCTTAATGGTTTTTATTTTGCCTGAATTATTTCCTTTTTAATTTTCTTATTTCAGTTTTTCCCAATTCTTTCCTAATTTGATTCCCAACTTTGCTTCATAATAATAACAGAAAAACTTAGTGTTATGAAAAATGTAAAGAAAATCACAGGAGTATTTGTTTTAATCTTCTTATTGATCGGTGGTTTGATCTCTGCACAGGACAGGGTTATTAGTTCCAACCAACTCCCTAAGACTGCTAAAACTTTTCTTATAGGGTATTTTAAAGGAATTCCGATATCATCTGCTATCGAAGACAGAGAGATCTATGGAGTTGATGAATATAAGGTATATCTGAACAATGGAATGAAAATGGAATTTGATAGTAAAGGAAATTGGAAAGAAGTAGATGGGAATCATCAGAAGATTCCTTATGGTTTTATTCCTGCATCAATTAAAAATTATAGCAGCAGAAATTTCCCAAATACATATATCGTTAAGATAGAAAGAAAAAGATGGTCTTACAAAGCAGAGCTTTCCAACGGGCTGGAACTTGAATTCGACAGGAATGGAAATTTTAAAAAAATTGATGACTAGACTTATTTAAGATTAACAATAAAATTTTATGATTATGGTAAACTGGAGTTTAATAAACAGTAATGGAAGAAAAAGGTCTTCCGCTAAGATTAGAAAGAGTATTGTGTCTTTTATGACCAAGCACCATCCGTGCAGTGTGATTCAGTCTATTGAAAAAAAATATAACGCTTACAAGATTCAACTGATGAATGGCTTGTGCCTCGTCTTTGATGCGGATGGTTACCACGTAAAAACGAATTAATTTTTAAAGAAGGGAAGCTGGAAGTGGAAGAGAGAAGTTGTCTATAACACCATTGAAATTATCTGTTGATCTAAAACAGGCAGTTGTATAAGGTAGAAAGAAACTTCAAGTCTCTCTCTTCCGGCTTCCCACCTTATAATTTCTTATATTTGATTAAGTTACCCAAGCAGAAGAGCCTATGAAGATTTTAATAGTTGAAGATGAACCGGATTTAAGGGACACTGTGCAGAAATTTCTGGAAGCAGAGCATTTTATTGTAGAGTATGCCGATAATTTTAGCTCCGGATTGGAAAAAATTATTTCCTATGAATATGACTGTATTTTATTGGATATTATGCTTCCTGATGGTAATGGAATAGATCTTTTGCGCGAAATTAAAAAAATGCACAAAAAAGATCCGGTGATTATCCTTTCTGCTAAAGATTCTGTAGATGATAAGGTGACAGGATTGGAAATAGGAGCTGATGATTATCTTGCAAAACCTTTTCATCTGGCTGAATTAATGGCGAGAATCCGATCGGTGATAAGAAGAAAGAATCAGGATGGAGAGAATATCATCAGATATAAAAACATAAGCATTGATCCGGAAAGTAGAAATGTTAAGGTAGGAAATGAAGAACTGGTGCTTAACCGTAAGGAATATGATCTTCTGTATTACTTTGTCATTCATCCGGAAAAAACGCTGCAGAAAACGACTCTTGCAGAAGCCATCTGGGGAGATTATATTGATCAGGCAGACAGTCTTGATTTTATTTATTCACAAATTAAAAATCTTCGTAAAAAACTGAAAGCACTCAATGCAGAAGCCGATTTTCAGGCTGTATACGGTATAGGATATAAATTCGTCTGATGAAAGTATCTTTAAAATATTACACCATACAATATCTTATTATGATCCTGCTGGTAATTATTGCCGTTTGGGCAGGATTATTCTATGCTTATATTCTGGATGAGGTACATGATAATGTAGATGATGGGCTTAAGGATAGAAAGATACAGATCATCAAGGCAGTATATCTTAATCCGCAGTTGCTCAAAAATAACGATTTTGGATTTAATGAGTTTAAAGTCATGCCGATTACTGCTGCAGAATATAAAAACAAAAGCAGGCTCTATAATAAGATGTATTATATGGAGTATGATGATAAAGATCAGCCTTATCGAGTATTGGAAGCTGATTTTATTGATCAGTATAAAAGCCATCAGAGGCTCGTTATCAGAACTTCCACAGTGGAAGAAGATGAGCTGATCTATGACCTTACAACGGCCTTAATCGTTCTTTATATTCTGTTGGTTATAAGTATTGTGGTAGTTAATGGCTATCTGTTGAATAAAGCAATGCGGCCGTTCTACATGATTCTGGATAAATTGAAGAAATATCAGTTTGGAATTCCTTTCTCTCAGGAAGATCAAAATTATTCCATTAAAGAATTTGAGGAATTGAATGTTGAAATCAATGAAATGATCGATCGTAATGAGCTTGTTTTCTATCAACAGAAACAGTTTATTGAGAATGCTTCTCATGAGCTTCAAACGCCGCTTGCAATTGTTATTAATAAAATAGATCTGCTTATTCAGAATGAGAATCTTGATAAAAAGAATCTAACCTTTCTTACGGAAGTTAAAAATGATCTGAGAAGAATGGTGGGATTGAATAAATCTCTGTTAATGCTTTCCAAGATTGAGAATAGTCAGTTTAATGCCATATCAGAAGTTGATTTTAATACTTTGATTAATAGTCTTGTACAGAATTATGAAGACTTTATTACTTTTAAAAATGTAGAGGTTAATATTATTGAAAAAGGAATTTTTAAAGCTGATTTCAATCAGGATCTTGCAGATATTCTTTTATCTAATCTTCTTAAAAATGCTGTTAAATACAATAACGAAGAAGGAACTTTAAACATTTTTATTGAGAACAACAGAATTGTCTTTCAAAACAGCGGATTGCAGGAGTCGCTGGATAAATCCAGGATTTTTAACCGTTTTTATAAACAAAGTTCAGATCATACTTCTACAGGTTTAGGATTATCTATTATTAAAACGATCATCAAACAATATCCAGGTTGGGATATTACCTATGAATTTGAAGATAATATGCATTACTTTATTCTTATGAAAAATAAAAAGTAAATCAAATAAAAAGCCCTTCAACTGAAGGGCTTCTGCATATTTTAAAAATCAGGATTAAAATCCTAAACTTGTTCTTACTCTTTTAAGAGTTGCCATTGCAACAGGTCTTGTTTTTTCTGCTCCCTGCTGAAGTTTTGCCTCCAACTCATCAAGATTATTCATATAATAATTGAACGTTTCTCTTTCCTTCTCAAAACGAACTAAAATAAGATCTAAAAGCTCTTTTTTAGCATGTCCATATCCGAAGTTACCTGCAAGATATTTTGCTCTTAATTCCTCAGTCTGTTCAGGAGTTGCGATCAGTTCATAAATTTGGAACGTTTTATCTGTTGCAGGATCTTTAGCCTCTTCTAAAGACTTAGAATCGGATTCAATACTCATCACCTGTTTTTTCAATTCTTTCTCAGGTAAGAAGATATTGATAATATTTCCCATAGATTTGGACATTTTACGGCCATCAGTTCCGGGAACATATTTCGTGTCTTCCTGAAGTTCAGATTGTGGCAATACGAAAACTTCACCCATCTGATTGTTGAATCTTGAAGCGACATCTCTTGCAATTTCCAAATGCTGAAGCTGATCTTTTCCTACAGGAACAATCTCTGCATCGTATAATAAAATATCAGCAGCCATTAAAATAGGGTAGGTAAACAAACCAGCATTCACATCCTGAAGACGGTCAGCTTTATCCTTAAATGAATGGGCTAATGTTAATCTTTGATAAGGAAAAAAACATGATAAATGCCAAGATAGTTCACAGGTTTCAGCGATATCACTTTGTCTGTAGAAAAATGTTTTTTCGGTATCTAATCCACAAGCAAGCCAAGCCGCAGCAATCTCGTAGGTATTCTGTCTTAAAATTTGCGCATCTTTAATCTGGGTAAGCGTATGAAGATTCGCAATAAATAAAAATGATTCGTTTCCTTCCTGCTTAGAAAGTTCGATCGCAGGAATAATAGCCCCTAATAAATTTCCAAGATGGGGTGTTCCGGTGGCTTGAATGCCGGTAAGAATTCTTGACATTTGTTTAAAATTTATATTTAAAAATTAATGAATTGCAAATTTACGCAAAATTACTTTCTAATTGTGTTATAGTATTCGATTCCTACTCTTTTCTTTAATGAAGAATTCTACATCAATAAACCTATTTCTTTAATTCAATTTTATACATAAAAGTAAGAACTTTGAAATGCCACAGGGTTAAAGTTTGTTCTGCTGATATTATATCATTTTCGGAACCAATAATGAGACGATCACGGAAAGAACGTATAAATTGCGACCAATATTCGCCTTTAGAATCTTTAAGTAAAAAATAAAAACCAGCATCCCCAAAATTTTTTCCTGAAGAATCTAAAATCAGTTCCCCATTTTTTCCTACGCTAGGAATCATCAACACGGTTGCATTCCCATTGGGCAAAGGAAATACAGCCTTTACGCAAGTTTTTCCTGACGGCAAATTACTGATACCATACACTCCGGAATAGATCACTTGCCCGGTAGATTCATTAGAACGAAACCAAAACGTATATTTTATTTCATTGGTCTTGGGGTCGGTGAGGTTGATGATTTCACTTTTTAGAGATTCTGAACCGTCGATGTTTTTGGTAGGAATATTCAGTTGGTTAATTCTATTACTGAATAATTTATTAACTAAAATTCCAAAAAACTTGAAAAATGGATTCCATTTTATAGAAAAATTTAAGGTATGATTTGAGGTGTTTTCATAGAAGTCAATCACATTTTTGGATAAATTTGAGAATTCAGTTTCAGATAAGTTAAGCTTTAGCATTGAAGGAATAATACCTTTTACTTTTGAATCTTTTTCTACAATTAAATTTTCTTTTTCTGCAAATTGATGGATAAAATCCTCACTCATTGCATTCAAGCTTCCAAAAGGTCCCATCAACCAGAGAGAATTTTCAGGCTTAATTTTTCTTCCACGCAGAATTACCCATTGTTGAGTAAACCAATCCTGGAACTTCTGTATCGGATAAGCCAATCTCATTTTAGTTGTTTTTTAGATGGGGAATAATATTGCGTTGCCCATTCCATTCCCCAAATTCTGAAATAGGTTTAAAGCGCAACGTTGTAAATTCGAAATGAAAATCTTTTCGATCTCTTTCTTTCATGGCGTTGGCGTGCCTTTCTGGTTGGGGAACTTTGCTATGTCCATGAACCATATCAGTCATTTCTTTTTGATTTTTCCAAATTGAAAAAGTGGAAACGGTATTAGGAAATTTGATGGAGGCCAAAGACAAAGTCGTTGCCGGATGGTCTCGAACCAATTTTTCAACCGGCCTTCCCCAATGAATGAATCTGGGGATTTGCAAAAATTTCATTCTGGCAATGGTGACTGCAACGACTGGCGAATTCGGATTTTCAAATTCTATGGTTTCATCAGGAATTTCAAACTTGTTGAATTTCCCCCATTTTCTCATAAAAATTAATCTTGTGTGCCAACCTTCAGATAAAATTTTGCCTAAACTGTCTTTAGCTAAAAAGGTTTCGATATCACTTTCATTTTCCCATTGTGCAAATACAGCAATTTGTCTTATCAACATTCGGGAGGGTGAAAAAATAGGAGAGCCTAACGTCATCGCCGTCATAATTTCTGTGTGAATTAACCCAGAAATATTTCTTGACTTCGGTGAAGAAAAAAGAATTCTGAGTGCAGAAAGGGAATCTGTTTTTACTAAATGATACGTGAAGACACTCATTTTTTATGATTGTATTTGTTTTTAATACTAAGGAATCAAAATCTTTTCTCCTCCAAACTTTGGTTGTACACCAAGGATAAGGTCCCAATATACTTTAGCCTTTGCCAGATACTCTCTCAAATTCGTCTTTAAACCTGCATATTTATTCACATCTTCTGCATTATACCCAAAAGCCTGTATTCCGTTTTTCTGAGCCAGAAAGACGGCTCTTTCGTTGTGGAATTTCTGAGAGATAATAGTAAGTTTGGTTTGTCCAAAAATATCCTTAGCTCTTACCACAGAATCCAAGGTACGAAATCCTGCGTGATCCAGAATAATTTTATCCTGTGGAATTCCCTGCTGAACCAATGCAGCCTGCATATCTTCCGGTTCATTATAGTCTTTGCTGCTGTTGTCACCACTCACAATGATGTATTGAATCTTTCCGCTTTTAAAAAGATCTGTAGCTGCTTTAATCCTATTATAGAAATAAGCATTGGGCATCCCGTTGCTTAAGGTTTTTCCGGTACCCAGCAATAAAGCTGTTTTTGCTTCCGGTACATCAGCGATATTGTAAGATACAAAAGCTGCACTTTCCTCTTTAATGCTGTAATTTGCCCAGGCTATAAAAATAATTCCTGCGACTAAAAGAAGCAGGAAAAATTTAAAAATATTTTTGATTGTTTTTCTCATTCGAAATACATCTGTTAGAATTCCAGTCCGTTCGGGAATGCTTTTTTTCTAAAGATTAATAAGAAAGCAGCACCTACAGTAATGGCTGAATCGGCAACATTGAAAATATATTTAAAGAATTCAATATGTTTTCCGCCAATGATAGGCCAGCTGTCCGGAACATACCAGTCTACTACCGGGAAGTGAAGCATATCTACTACACATCCTTTCATAAAGGTAGAGTAACCTTGTCCAAAAGGAACAAATTTTGAAATGCCACCATAACCAATCCATCGGTCGGTACTGGCATCATAAACCGTTCCGCTATCGAAGATCATTCCGTAGAACATCCCATCAATAAGGTTTCCGATGGCTCCTGCAAAAATGATGGCCATAGGAATTAAAAGATAGTTGGAGGCTCCTTCTTTGATCCATTTTTTAAACATATAAACCATTCCTCCAATCAGGAAAACTCTTAGAATAACAAGGAAATATTTCCCGAGAATCCCTCCAAAATGAAATCCGTAAGCCATTCCTGGATTTTCAACAAAAGTTTTATTAAAGAAACCTTCTACAACGGGAATGCTCTCATTGAGTTCAAAATGGGTTTTAATATAAATTTTTGAAGCCTGGTCTATCAATAATACCAAAAAGGTAATAGCTAAGATCTTTTTCATTACTCTCCTTTAGGTTTTGAAGGTTTCGAAGCAGGTCTTACATTTTTATTATCGCTTGCTTTCTTAACCACTTTTTGTCCGTTATATGAACTTTTCACATGAGCTTTCTCAAATTTAATGTTCATTTCTTTTAAAACACCTTTCAGTGCGCTAAGCTCCATTGCATTTTTAGGATGTACTATGATTGATTCCATTTCTTAGTATTTAAATTTTTACATTTTGGACAACTCATCCAGTCTTTTCCGGTCTTTCGCGGAAAGATCATTGATTCCGTTTTTGCCCATCTTACTCAATAGTCTGTCTATTTCTTTCTCCCTGTCACGTTTGTCGGAATTAAACTGGTCATCAATAGTGTAGTTGGTGTGTTTTCTAGGGAAAAACCTGTTTCTGATCCACTCCCTGTTGAAAAAAGCCAATACTGCAGCCACAATGATTACCAATATTAATATTTCGCTCATGGGTATACATTAAAAATTAGGTTTATAAAGTACCCGGAGATACCATATAAACCCAATATTATTTTACAAACCTTACGGCTATTTTTGCATGTTTTTCGCTTCGATGCTTAGTGTAGCATGAGGAACGGCTAAAAGTCTTTCCTTAGGAATTAGTTTTCCTGTTACTCTACAAACACCGTAAGTCTTGTTTTCGATTCTGATTAAGGCATTCTTAAGATCACGAACGAATTTTTCCTGTCTTCCTGCAAGAATAGAGTTCTGCTCTTTGCTCAAAGTTTCTGCACCTTCTTCAAATGCTTTGAAAGTAGGTGAAGTATCATCCGTCCCATTATTCTGGTCATTGATGAAACTTTCTCTGATTAGCTGAAGATCTTTTTCTGCTTTTTCTATTTTCTCTTTTATGATCGCTCTAAATTCCTGTAAATCAGCATCGCTGTATCTAACTCTTTCGTCTGACATATTCTTTCTCTTTTTAATAAAATTATGAAATGGAATTTGAAATACAATAACTACATGTTAATTTTTTTCGACATTTATCTTAAAATTAACTTCATCTATTTCGATTTCGTTAAAATTTGAAAGTGAAGATACAATTTCTATTTTATTTGACAAGACTTCAGAAGAAATATATTCTTCATTTTTCTTAATATCTTCAATGAATGGTGAGTTTTCTTCAATGGAGATATTAATTCTGTCTGTAAGCTCGAAATCTTTCTCTTTTCGCAGGTTCTGAATTCTGTTGATGAATTCTCTTGCGATTCCTTCAGATTTTAATTCATCGGTTAACGTCAAATCTAGTGCCACAGTAGTTTTACCGTCGGAAGTTACCGTCCATCCAGGGATGTCTTTCGTTGAGATTTCCACATCATCAAGTGTGATCTCATAGCCCTGAACATCTAGTTTTCCTTCTTTTTCCAGAGCAGCAATCTGTTCTGTGGTAAGATTGCTAATCTCAGCACCAACTACCTTCATGTCTTTCCTAATTTAGGACCTAGCGCTTTGAAGTTGGGTTTTATCTGTTTTACAATTAAGTGTGATGCTTCTTCAGCATTGATTAACTGTAGTTCTTTTACGTTTACTTCCTGTTTGATCAGATCTGCAACAGCAAGAATTTGCTCTTCTGTTTTAGCATCCAATACAGGAACCAATACTTTTTGTAATGGCTGACGAACTTTTACATTCTCCTTCTTTCTTAAAGAGAATACCATACTCGTAATGTTCTGAGCTAGGTGTGTTTTCTCAACCAGATCCTGATCGATTAAACTTTCATCAGCAACAGGGAAGTCTGTTAAGTGTACAGATTCACAGTTTTCTTTACCTGTTACTTTATTCAGATCCTGATATAACTGATCCATAAAGAATGGAGCAATAGGAGCTGATAATTTAGCAACGACTTCAAGACAAGTATATAAAGTCTGGTAAGCAGAGATCTTATCATCAGAATAATCTCCTTTCCAGAAACGTCTTCTGCATAATCTTACATACCAGTTACTCAAGTTATCATTTACAAATGTACTGATGGCTCTTGCTACTCTTGTTGGTTCGTAATCTTCATAAAAAGCTTTTACGTCTTTGATCAATAAGTTCAGCTCAGAAAGGATCCATCTGTCGATTTCAGGACGGTTTTCCACTTCTTTTTCTGAATAATTGAATCCATCAACATTCGCATATAAAGAGAAGAATGAATAGGTGTTGTACAGAGTTCCAAAGAATTTTCTTCTTACCTCGTCAATTCCTTCAATATCAAACTTCAGGTTTTCCCAAGGGTTTGCATTAGAAATCATATACCAACGGGTAGCATCCGGTCCGTACACAGAAAGTGTTTCAAACGGATCTACTGCATTTCCTAAACGTTTTGACATTTTTTGTCCGTTTTTATCCAAAACAAGACCGTTACTCATTACATTTTTATAAGCAACAGAGTCAAAAACAGCAGTTCCAATCGCGTGAAGCGTATAGAACCATCCACGAGTCTGGTCAACACCTTCTGCGATGAAGTCAGCAGGGAATGCCTTGTTGTTGTCAATCATTTCCTTATTCTCGAAAGGATAGTGCAGCTGTGCATAAGGCATAGAACCTGAATCAAACCAAACATCGATCAAGTCGCTTTCGCGCTTCATTGCTTTCCCTGAATCGGAAACCAATACTACTTTATCCACTACATTTTTGTGAAGATCAACCAATTCATAGTTGGATTCGGACATATTGCCTATTTCAAAACCTTTGAATGGGTTTTCAGTCATTACTCCTGCAGCAATCGATTTTTCGATTTCATTGTAAAGTTCTTCTACAGAACCGATGATCTTTTCTTCTTTCAGGTCATCTGTTCTCCAGATTGGCAATGGAATACCCCAATATCTTGAACGGGATAAGTTCCAGTCGTTTACATTTTCCAACCAGTTGGCAAAACGTCCTTCTCCGGTAGCTTTTGGTTTCCAGTTGATTTCTTTGTTCAGATTAACCAATCTGTCTTTTACAGCAGTCATCTTTACAAACCATGAATCCAACGGATAGTATAATACCGGCTTGTCAGTTCTCCAGCAGTGTGGATAGGAGTGAACATATTTCTCTACTTTGAAGGCTTTGTTCTCTGTTTTCAACAAGATCGCAAGCTCTACATCCCAAGACTTCTCAGGTGCAGTTCCCTCATCGTAATATTCATTTTTGATATATTTTCCTGAGAATACTTCAGGGACATTTTCTCCCTGAAGGAATTTACCTTGCAGATCTACCAATGGAATAAGATTGTCATTTTCATCCTTTATCAACATCGGTGGAATCTCGGGCTGAGCCATTTTAGCAACTCTCGCATCATCAGCACCAAAAGTAGGAGCTGTGTGTACGATACCTGTACCATCCTCTGTCGTTACGAAATCTCCTAAGATCACTCTAAAAGCATTTTCAGGGTTATCGTTTGGCGTAAACCAAGGAACTAATTGCTCATATCTTGTATCAACAAGTTTTTCTCCAGTAAATTCTTTTAAAATTCTGAACGGAATTACCTTCGTTTCCTGCGTATAGTTGGCAAAATCCTCATCTGTACCTTCAGCATATTTTTTACCGAATACTTTAGGTAAAAGAACGCTGGCTAATACAACCGTTACCGGCTCAAATGTATATTGGTTAAATGTTTTAACAACAACATACTCAATGTCTCTACCAACTGTCAATGCTGTGTTGGAAGGCAACGTCCAAGGAGTTGTCGTCCATGCAAGGATATGTACATCTCCATCAACATCGTTGAATAAAGCAGATGAATCTTTTTTTACTTTAAATTGAGCGACAACCGTTGTATCTGACACATCACGATACGTTCCAGGCTGGTTCAATTCGTGAGAAGAAAGCCCTGTTCCTGCTTTTGGAGAGTAAGGTTGGATCGTATATCCTTTATACAACAAGCTTTTGTCGTATAATTGTTTCAACAACCACCAAACAGTTTCCATATATTTTGACTTGTACGTAATGTACGGATCATCAAGGTCTACCCAATATCCGATTTTCTCTGTAAGGTTATTCCATACATCGGTATAACGCATTACAGCTTCACGACAAGCTTTATTATAATCTTCAATAGAGATTTTTTTGCCAATATCTTCCTTTGTAATTCCTAATTCTTTTTCTACACCTAGTTCCACAGGAAGACCATGCGTATCCCAGCCTGCTTTACGGAAAACCTGTTTCCCGTTTTGAGTCTGGTAACGGCAGAAAATATCCTTCAATGCTCTTGCCATTACGTGGTGAATTCCAGGCATACCATTTGCTGAAGGCGGACCTTCATAAAAAACAAACTCAGGATTTCCCTGACGAATCTCAACACTCTTATTGAAAGTTTTATTTTGTTTCCAAAACTCCGCTACATTCTCTGCTACGTCAATAAGGTTGAGGTTTTTGTATTCTTTAAATTGGCTCATTGTAAATATCTCAATTCGTTGATTAATTAAGTCTGCAAATTTACTAAAATTTGTCGGTTTATAATATATGTTTTATGTAGGTAATTTCTATTAAAAACTTCAATCTCAGAAATATAAATAAAAAGTGGAATGAAAAGTGAATAAAGAAGGGTGGAAGAGTGGATTTAATTCATGGTTTTGATGTGAATTTATGAAAAAAAATAAGCCACCCGGAGGTGGCTGTGAATTATTCAAAGTCGCTAAGGCTTGGTATATCCGGCCATCTTCCTGCTTCGTATTCTTGAACATAGTAGTCAATGGATCTATTTGTTCCAAACACTATAATTTTACCAGTTTTACTTTCTACTAAGAATGGAGAGCAGCCTATTAGCTTGGCTTTTTCAATTTTATCTTCTACAAATTTTTTTGAATTAAAATAAAATATCATGCCATATTCTTTTTGAATTGAGCGTTCCTCTGCAATAGTAAGTTCTATTTCCCATTTTTGACTTAATTTTTTTATATAGTCTTTTGCGGTTTCTATTACTTTTTGCTCCGTCAACATGTAGGTTTTTATTTTAATACAAGATTGGGTTTGATATTAATTCTGGTTAGGATCCCAAACTCCATGAATGCTAGGTTTCCATGTGCCATCTTCATATCCATTTAAATAATACTCTACATCGTCTGATGTTCCAAACTGAATGACTATACCGGTGTCATTTCTTACAAGAAATGGGCCATTGCCTGCTAAGCGATGTTTTGTAGAGTCCTTCGCAACATAATCATAAACATTGCCATAGCTTTTGTTAATGAATTCGTGAGGAATTTCAAGTTCAATATTTATTCTTTGCCCTATTTGCTTTATATACTTATTGGCTATTTCTAGCATTTTGTTGTCTGTTAACATATTATTTTATTTTACTTTTAAATATTCTACAAAATCTGCCTTCTCAAATGTTTGCATAAGTCCTTTTTGTCCATTAAGAAGCATTAGTCTCTCATTTTTTTTAATAACATTGAAAACGTGGCCATGTTTAAATCCTTTTTTATAAATATACATTATACCGATTTCACCTTCGGCCATATCAATACTCCTAATATCTTCAATTTTAACAGGTGAAGAAAAACTATTCTCAAATATTTGTTCTAAAACTTCAACATCTTGTCCATCGGAATGTAATGCTTGTGATATATTACCTGTTTCTAAATATTCTATTACTTTTTGAACAACATTAACACAATTGGAATCAGAAACCATAACCACTTTATTGTTAAGTATATAGTGGTTAAAATATGGTAATACATCATATATGTAATCAATTGCGTTTTCAGCATTGATTTCAGTTTCTTCAAGGACTTTTAATCCTGCTTTAAACTCCTCAACAGTAAGACTAATGCGAGGTGTGAGATTCTCTGCCATCCCCGCAAGTCTGCTAAACTCTTCTTCAAGTTTACCTACCTTGCCTCCTGCTTTTCTATAGATATAATCTAAAAAAATATCAGTCCTTGCGGGTGACTTTCCTTGGAAAAGTAATTTTCCTTTATGAAGTACACCTATTTCTTTCGCAGCGTTCTCCACAAAAAGGACTCTCAGCTTCTCAAAATCAGAAGAATGCGTGATAGTCTTTTCAACACTGGCTTTTGAAAGAACTTTTAATCCATTTTTGGAATAATTCCTTAAAGGAAACGAATATAATGTATTTTCAATTAATTTCTCTAAACTTCTCTGCTGTGATGGAAATCGGGAATGGTATAGTATTTCTACGGTTGCATCTAAGGCTTTTTGTGCTTTTGGAAGCATACTTACCATGGCACTTGCTGTACCCTGAACCATATAAATATCATCCCATAACTCTAAAAGTTTCCTTCCCTGGGTGGTCATTGTAAGCTCATCTCTCAATTGGGCTTCGATGTAAAAATCTGAAAGAGCCAATCCAATATCTGCATAGGCTGCATATAAAGGTAATCCCGATACTCCCGATTCTATAGTTGCAAGACTGGCGGATATAACGATGAGATCTGCAACCACACGAAGGCACCTTAATGCATCTTCAACGGCTTTCTTTTGGGCAATGTGATAAAGAAATAACGCGGGAACTTCAGTATCCGTTTCAATGGTTTGAATTTTACCGGAAGGGGTTTTTGCCCTTTCATAGACTTTGAGATGCAGCATATCCAGTGGTCTGAATTCTCCATTTTCAATTTCATTTTCAGCTTCAATCTTCTTGGTTTTTAGATTCCAGACTTTTACATTGTTGATCAGCGTGACATTGTTGTCCCGATCTCCTTCCATAAAATATCCTGTAAGCTCACAATGCCTTTCTATGGTATCAGAATCTCTGCTTACTCCCAATGCGAAAAGAGAACCCCGTTGCTGGGGCTGATGAGCATCATCCATTGCATGTTGTGCCTGCATGAATGCCGTTACGTAAATGACAAAGAGCTCTTTGTTTTCAAACATTTGCCCATGAGCAACCTGGTTGGTATCGGAAATAATACCTTTTCCCATGTAAACACTTTCACCATCTAAAGAATGATAAATGTGAAGAATGAGCTTGGGATCATTTTTAATCTTTTTATAAACAAACTCTCCGGAAATTGCTGTAAGAATACGAATGGCATATCGGCTTTTGTCTCTGAAAGGTTCTGCTGCCAAAGCTGCAGCTTTACCTATGGAGTCTACATCACGAAGCAATTGAGAATCATAATTGAGAAACTGTATAAAATGATCCCATAATAACTGATCTGAAAGTTTTTTTGCTTTTCCTTTATAATCTACACCGGTTAAAGCAAAATTGGGGAGCTGGTTATAGAAAAACATCAGATCATCAATGGAGGTAAGTCCTTTTCCTGCTTCTTCAAAACGTGAAATGAGAGCCACCTGTGCAACCTCTCTATGATATGGAAAAAGATAGGTGATGGCATCCATATAATCTTCAACATCACTAAGTCTGATTTGTATCGCATCAGGTGATTTAGATAAGTAACTTATGGTAGCTTCTACTTCATTTACATCGGTTTGGGTAGCTTCTCTATTATAGTCGCGATAAGGGATATTGATTGTGCAGGCTATTTTTCTTTCCGAAATTCCTATTTCAGTATGATGGGTATATTTTTTAGGATCAATATAGCCAGGGCTTACATTTACCCATACCTTATTATCCATGCGCTCTAAAAAAGAATTCTGAAATTGTTTTTCATCTATTTTAGGCTCTTGAATGATTAATTTCTCAATCATTTTAGTCTTCACTCTTACATTGTCAATTCTCGCAGGAGGAATTTCCTTCAGGTTTACCTTTTCTACTTCTTGAGAATAGTCTATAAAGTTTTTTCTTGCATCAAATAGATAGGAGTTGAAATCTGTTGAAGAAGCAAGTAATCTGAAAAGTTTTCCCTCATCTACCCAAAGATTTGTAAAAAAAGGTTCTATGGAGTTGGTGGCTATTTTTTCGCCTTTCATATCTGCCCATATTTTCCTACTTATGGCATCAAAGTCGTCCATTTTCTTTAAAGGGTCTTTAAAATTCATCTTTAATTTTTTTCATTAATACTACTTTTATGTTTTGGTTCTTGCTTGGCAGAGAAAAGGGGTTTATCTAAACTTCCCCTTTGATCTATAATGCAAATATCATTGTGGGAAGCGACAAAACTTGGCGTGTAATAAATAAATGATGGCTTGATGAATGGAAAAGGATTAAGAAATGGGTTGGGAAAATCTACACGATTTGTGGGTGAAAATAAAATCTGTAAAAGCAAAATAGCATGATCATTGCTTGAAATCCCGTATATTTAAGTAGAACTAAACCCAAATGCTGTATGAAAGTATTCTCTAAACTGATGGTTATTGTTTTTTTCATCAATATCTTCATCGCCCAAGCCCAAAATAACTATCCCCAAAACTATTTCAGAAATCCCCTGAATATTCCTATGCAACTTGCAGCCAATTTTGGAGCAGTAAGAACCAATCATTTTCACATGGGATTGGATCTGAGGACGAACAGTCAGGAAAATTTATCGGTTGTAGCAGCAGCAGACGGTTATGTAAGCAGAATAAAAGTAGAACGTTATGGCTTTGGAAATGCAGTATATATTACTCATCCAAATGGTTTTACAACAGTATATGCTCATTTGAATAAGTATTTTGATAAGCTTGATGAATATGTAAAAGAGAAGCAATACAAAGATGAAAAATGGGAACAAGATATTGCTTTCCAACCGGGACAGTTTCCTGTAGCCAAAGGTCAGCTCATTGCATTGAGTGGAAATACAGGCGGTTCGGCAGGTCCTCACTTGCATTTTGAGATAAGAGATACCAAGACAGAAGAATGTCTTAATCCTTTGTTGTTTGGATTTAATATTCCGGATTCTGTGGCTCCTATCATCAGTGGATTGTATTGGTATGATCGCAGATTCAGTACCTATGAGCCCGGAGCGAATGGAATTGCAGTTAAAAAAGCAGGAAATACTTATACGGCCGACGTTGTGAAAGTCAATTCTCCCAAGATAAGTTTGGGAATTAAAGCGGTAGATAAGGCCAATCAAGGATTTAATTTAGGGATTTATAAAGCCGAATTATTGATGGATGGAAAGCTGATCTACGGATTTAGCATTGATAAAGTGAGTTATGATGATACCCGTTATCTGAATGGTTGTATAGATTACACCAAATTTATAAGAGATAAAGTGGGTATTCAGCATCTGTCTACGCTACCGGGAATGAAGTTATCTGATTACAGCAGTCCTAATCTTTCCGGCGTTATTAATCTACAAGATGAGGAAGTCCACACTATTGAAATTATTTTAAAAGATGTAAAAGGAAATACCAGCCGATTAACTACAAAAGTGCAGCTTGCTAAAACAGATAATGGCGTTTCTCCTTCTGCAAAAACTGTTTTGCCTAATCAGGGAAAAGTAATGACAACCGATAATGCAGAAATCATTTTTAGTAAAAATGCGATGTATGATGCTGTGAATTTTAATATGTATGAAAAAAATAGCGGAGACGGAAATGCTGTATCCAATACCATTGTTTTACAGAATCCATACATACCGGTGCAGGATTATTATACTTTAAAGATAAAGCCGAACAGAAAACTCTCCAAAGAAGAGAAGGATAGAGTAGTTGTTTTATTTAATTATGGAAGTGATAAAGATGCCATAAAAGCAAAATGGAATGGTGATCAGGCAGAAGCACAGTTCAACAGATTAGGAAGTGCAGAACTTATATTAGATAATAGCCTGCCGTCTGTTTCTCCAGGTTGGAAGGAAGGAGCTGTTGTAGGCGGTAATACTTTACGTTTGAAAGGCAGTACGAAAATTGGTGATATTGTTTCATTTCGTGCAGAATTGGATGGGACATGGCTGCGATTTGCTCGTATAAAAAATGATTTTGTCTATACTTTTGACGAGAAATGTCCAAAAGGTTCCGGTTCTCATACTTTGAAAGTGGCCACAGTCAATTCTGCGGGAAATACCAATACACAGACGTTTACCTTTCAGAGATAAATAAGTGTAGAGGTATAATCTTTTGCTATTTTACTGTTTCAATCCTTTAATTTTAAATAAATTTGTCCTTTAAAAATTATAATCATTGGAATTTCATCCGTTCATCGAAAAATCGAATACACAGGAAATAAAGGCTTTTCAGGAAGAAAAACTTCATCAGCTTCTGGTTTATCTTGAAGGAAATTCACCTTTTTATCAAAGACTTTTTAAAGAGAAAAATATCAAGGTAGAAGAAATCCGGACATTGGAAGATTTGCAGAAGATTCCTACTACAACAAAGAATGATCTGCAGCAGCACAATCATGATTTTTTCTGTATTACATCGGATAAGATTGTAGATTACAGCACGACTTCCGGAACATTAGGAGATCCGGTAACTTTTGGGTTGTCTGATAATGATCTTGAAAGATTGGCCTATAATGAAGCGATATCCTTTGCTTGTGCCGGAATTCAGAAAGGAGATGTGGTACAGATGATTACTACGATTGATAAACGTTTATGGCAGGTCTTGCTTATTTTTTAGGACTAAGAAAGATGGGAGCCAGTGTGGTCAGAATGGGGCCGGGAATTCCTGAACTGCAATGGGACTCTATTTTCAGATATAAACCGAAATACCTGATTACTGTTCCGTCATTTTTATTGAAAATGATCGATTATGCTGAAAAACGCGGTTTGGATTATAAAAATTCAAGTGTTTATGGTGCGGTATGTATTGGTGAAAGTATCAAAAATCAGGACTTTACAGATAATATTCTTTCCCAGAAGATCAAAGAGAAATGGAATATAAAACTTTTTTCTACCTATGCTTCTACAGAAATGAGTACCGCTTTTACAGAGTGTGAGTTTCAGGTAGGAGGTCATCACCACCCTGAATTGATTATTACAGAGATTCTGGATGATGAAGGAAATATTGTAAAAGAAGGTGAAAGTGGCGAGCTTACCATTACTACATTGGGAGTAGAAGCCATTCCTTTGTTGAGGTTTAAAACCGGAGATATTGTAAAAGCGCATTACGAGCCTTGTCAATGCGGCAGGAATACAATGCGGCTAGGCCCTGTGATCGGACGAAAACAACAGATGATCAAATATAAAGGAACAACACTGTATCCACCTGCGATGAACGATATTCTGAACGATTTTAATAATATTCTGTGTTATCAGATTGTTATTCAGTCTAATGAAATAGGCTTAGATGAAATTATTATCAAGCTGAGTACTGAACAGGAAAATGAGAACTTTGTGAACGAAGTAAGGGATCATTTCCGTGCGAAGTTGAGGGTAAGCCCGAAGATTGAAATCATTGATTTTGATGTTTTATCTAAAACTGTTTTTAATCCAAATAGCAGAAAACCAATTACATTCATTGATTTAAGATAAATCTGGTCATTTTAGAATGAACGATATAAAAAAAGACTGCAATGAGCAGTCTTTTGTTTTTATGATTGTTGTTGCTTTTCCAGTTTGATGAGGTTGGCGAGATTCTTAATTACCGTATCGTGTTTTTTCACAAAAGGATTATCCTTGTTCCATACATATCCGGCCAATACAGCGCAAATCTTTTTCTTTACATCCGGGTTTTCCGGTTGATGGAAGAATAGCTCCTGAAGATTTCCGGTATACCATTCCTTTACATAAGTGGTAAAAACATCTACACCATATAAGATATAATCTGTGTATTCTGTTTGCCAGTCAATTTTCTCACCATTCAGTTGTCGTAATGCCAGTTTAGCTGCTAGCATTCCTGATTCTGTAGCAAAGGCCATTCCTGAAGAAAATACAGGATCAAGGAACTCAGATGCATTTCCGGTGAGAGCAAAACCATCCCCGAATAATTTTTTTACAGAACATGAATAATCTTTCAGATGTCTTGGCTCAAAAAGAAAATCTAGATCCCCAAAACGTTTCATATAATAATCAGAAAGAGAAATTGCTTTTCTTAAAGCTTCAGCAGTATCTCTATTTTCAGATAGTTTTTCAATATATTCGGTAGGTCCTACAATTCCTAAACTTGTATTTCCGTTAGAAAAAGGAATGACCCAAAGCCAAACCTCAGTTTCAATGATATCAAAGGAAATTAAAGTTCCTTCCTCACCTTCCTCTCTGTTTAGATCTTTTACATGAGAGAAAATAGCTGAATGAGGAGATAATTTAGAAGGCTTTTCAAGGTCAAGTAAACGAGGTAAAACTCTTCCATAACCACTTGAGTCAATAACGAACTTTGCATGGATCTCCTTGGTTTCTCCATCTTTGGTTTTTACTGTTGTGATAGAATCTGTTCCCTCGAATTTGATATCAATAACTTCAGTTTCAAATTCAAGATCTACTCCTTTATTAATTACCTCCTGAGCAAGTGTATTATCAAAGTCTGCTCTTGGAACCTGCCAGGTCCAATCCCAGCCTTCTCCAAATTTATTACTAAAATCAAAGATACAAACCTCATCACCACGAAGAAAACGTGCTCCCAACTTCTTCTCAAAGCCCATTTTATCCAATGCAGGAAAAAGTCCGGCTTCATCAAAGTGATCCATTACTCTTGGAATTAAGCTTTCACCAACGACCAGTCTTGGGAATTTTGTCTTTTCAACAACTTTTACGCTGACATTATTCTTCTTTAAGTATGAAGAAGATACGCATCCGGAAGGTCCAGCTCCGATTACAAGAACGTCAACAAATTCTTTGCTCATCTTTGATTTTTTATTTTAATAATAACTTTTATCTTTGCCGCAAAATTAGTGACAAATAATTAATATTTTACAAAATTATCAACTATTACTTTTAATTGATGAAAATAAATAACTTTTTAGAACTGAAAGACTTTCAAAAAATTATCATTGAGAATGAAAAAATAGAACTGGATGAATCACTTTTATCAAGAGTGAATACAAGTTTTCAGTTTTTAAAGGAATTTTCAAAAAATAAAGTAATATATGGGGTGAATACCGGTTTTGGTCCGATGGCTCAATTTAAGATCAGTGATGAGGATAAGCATCAGCTTCAGTATAATCTGATAAGAAGTCACTCTTCCGGTATCGGAAATCCTTTACCTGCCCAGGAAGTAAAAGCTTGTATGCTGGCAAGAATGAATACCCTATCATTAGGGAATTCAGGCGTGCATGAATCGGTTATTTATCTTCTTCAGGAGCTTATCAACAGAGATATTACTCCATTGATCTTTGAACATGGAGGAGTAGGAGCGAGTGGAGACCTGGTTCAGCTGGCTCACCTTGCTTTAGTACTGATCGGAGAAGGGGAAGTATTCTATAAAGGAGAAAGAAAATCTACCAAAGAAGTTTTTGAAATTGAAGAATTAAAACCAATACAAGTAGAGATCCGTGAAGGACTTGCCTTAATGAACGGAACTTCGGTAATGTCAGGTATTGGTATTGTAAATGCTTATAAAGCGAATCAACTCACAGATATTTCCATTAAGCTTTCCTGTGCCATCAATGAAATTGTTCAGGCTTATGATGATCATTTATCAGAAGCATTAAACGGAACAAAAAGACATTATGGGCAGCAGAAAGTAGCAGAAAGAATGCGTGCTCATCTTGCAGATAGTAAGCTGATCAGAAAGAGAGCCGATCATTTGTATACCCACTTTGAAGAACAGGAAAAAGTATTCAAAGAAAAAGTACAGGAATATTATTCTTTAAGATGTGTTCCTCAGATTTTAGGCCCGGTATTGGATACTTTGGAATACACGGAGAAAGTTCTTGAAAATGAGATCAATTCTGCTAATGATAACCCAATCATCAATGTTGAGGATCAACATGTTTACCATGGTGGAAATTTTCACGGGGATTATATTTCTTTGGAAATGGACAAGTTGAAAATTGTGGTAACGAAGCTTACTATGCTTGCAGAAAGACAGTTGAACTATCTTTTAAATGCTAAAATCAACGAAATTTTGCCTCCTTTTGTAAATTTAGGTAAATTAGGTTTCAATTTCGGGATGCAAGGTGTACAATTTACGGCAACTTCTACTACAGCAGAAAGCCAGATGTTGTCGAATCCGATGTATGTTCATAGTATTCCGAATAATAATGATAATCAAGACATCGTTAGTATGGGAACCAACGCTGCTGTGATCTGCAGAAAAGTAATTGAAAATGCTTTTGAAGTATTGGCAATTGAAGCCATTACAATCATTCAGGCTATTGAATATCTTGGTTTCCAGAATGAGGTTTCATCATCTACAAAAGAATTGTATGATGATATCAGAAAGATAATTCCTGCATTCTCAGATGATATGGTGATGTATCCGTATTTGGAGGAAGTAAAGAAATATTTAAAAGCAATGTAATTATTAGCGATCATAAATTGTCTTTACTAAAAACAAGGTAACTTAAAAAAACTAAAACAAAATAAACACTAACGCATGAAATGTGCAATTGTAACAGGAGGCTCCAGAGGAATCGGGAGGGCTATCTGTATAAAACTGGCCGAAGAGAAGAACTATCACATATTGATTAACTATACTTCCAACGAAACTGCAGCAAAGGAAACTTTGGCTAAAGTAGAAGAATTGGGAGCTACAGGAGAAATTCTGAAGTTTGATGTAGGAAATTCTGAAGAAGTAAATCATGTATTGACAGCATGGCAGGAAAATAATACCAATGCCATCGTAGAAGTGATCGTTAATAATGCCGGAATTACAAGAGATGGTCTGTTTATGTGGATGCAAAAAGAAGATTGGAATAGCGTAATCAATACCAGTCTAGATGGTTTTTTTAACGTAACCAATTTCTTTATCCAAAAGCTGCTTCGCAACAAATATGGAAGAATCATCAATATGGTTTCGGTATCCGGAGTAAAAGGAACAGCTGGACAAACGAACTATTCAGCAGCTAAAGGAGCTTTGGTGGGAGCTACAAAAGCTCTTGCTCAGGAAGTTGCTAAAAGAAATGTTACCGTAAATGCAGTGGCTCCAGGGTTTATTAAGACAGATATGACTCAGGAGTTCAATGAGGACGAGTTAAAAGCAATGATTCCTGCTAATAGATTTGGAGAAGCAGAAGAAGTTGCAGATCTCGTGGCATTTTTAGCCTCTAGAAAATCTTCATACATTACAGGAGAAGTGATTAATATTAACGGCGGAATTTACTCATAAAATAATCTAACAATATACCAATGTGCCAGGTGTACCAATGCTGATTGAATCTCAATGAAAATATTGTTACATTGCTAGACTGATACATTGTTAAATTCAATATATACAAATGGAAAATAGGGTTGTAATTACCGGAATGGGAATTTATTCCTGCATCGGGACGTCTTTAGAAGAGGTCAGGGAATCCCTATATCAAGGAAAATCCGGTATTGTCTTAGATCAGGATAGAAAAGAATTTGGTTTCAGGTCAGGTCTTACGGGAGTCGTTCCAAAACCTGATTTAAAGAATCTTCTGAACAGACGTCAGCGTGTCAGCATGGGAGAAGAAAGCGAATATGCTTATCTCGCTACCCTTGATGCCCTGAAGCAGGCCGATCTTGATGAAACCTTTTTAGATACCCATGAAGTGGGGATCTTATACGGAAATGACAGTGTTTCTCAGGCAGTCGTAGAATCCATCGATATTGCAAGAGAAAAGAAAGATACTACATTGATGGGATCGGGTGCGATCTTTAAATCAATGAACTCAACAGTAACCATGAACCTTTCGACTATTTTTAAATTGAAAGGCATTAATCTTACCATCAGTGCAGCCTGTGCAAGCGGGTCACATTCTTTGGGACTCGCTTATATGATGATTAAGAATGGTTTTCAGGATATGATCATCTGTGGAGGAGCTCAGGAAACCAATAAGTATTCTATGGCAAGTTTTGATGGATTAGGAGTGTTCTCTGCAAGAGAAGATGAACCTACAAAAGCTTCAAGACCTTTTGATGCAGAAAGAGATGGTTTAATTCCAAGTGGAGGAGCTGCTTCTTTAATTGTTGAAAGTTTAGAGTCTGCCCAAAGAAGAGGCGCTCCTATTATTGCTGAAATCATAGGATATGGTTTCTCATCAAACGGGGGGCATATTTCCACTCCGAATGTGGATGGTCCAGCTTTGGCAATGGACAGAGCCTTGAAACAATCAGGATTG
Source organism: Chryseobacterium tructae (assembly GCF_030409875.1). Taxonomy (NCBI): domain Bacteria; kingdom Pseudomonadati; phylum Bacteroidota; class Flavobacteriia; order Flavobacteriales; family Weeksellaceae; genus Chryseobacterium; species Chryseobacterium tructae. The sequence goes on from NZ_JAUFQR010000001.1 coordinate 216,107, forward strand.
AAAGCTTCAGATATTGATTATATTAATGCTCATGCTACTTCTACACCTCTTGGAGATGCCAATGAAGCTAAAGCAATCTATGAGATCTTTGGAGGCGAAGTTCCGGTAAGTTCTACAAAATCCATGACCGGACACGAATGTTGGATGGCTGGTGCAAGTGAAGTTATTTACTCAATTCTGATGATGCAGAACGATTTTGTTGCTCCCAATATCAACTTGGAAAATCCTGATAATGAAGCGCAAAGGATAAATTTAGTCTCTAAAACAAAAAATCAAAAAATTGATGTATTTTTGTCGAATTCTTTTGGGTTCGGGGGAACCAATTCTGCACTAATAGTTAAAAAATTTGATTAAAAACATGGAAAGGGAAAAAATTGTTGCTATTGTTAATGATTTTCTGGTTAACGAATTTGAAGTTGACGGAGATGAGATCAGTAATGATGCCAACCTTAAAAATACACTGGGCTTAGACAGCCTTGATTATATTGATATGGTCGTAGTGATCGAATCCAATTTCGGAGTGAAATTAGGAGAAGCAGATTTCAAAAAAATGGTAACATTTGATGATTTCTATACAACGATTGAACATAAGATCGCGGAGAAAAACGCGTAGTTATAAGTAATTTATATTCCTTACAATATACCAATGTAATAATAGAAAAGAGGGAACTCAAAGATATTGTTACATTGGTATCTTTTATATTGGTAAATTGTATTTATGGACAACAAGTGGAAAGGTAAATCTAAAGGGACAGTTCTGGGGTACAGAATATTCGTCTGGTGCATTAGAAATATCGGAATCAGAAGTTCATATTTTGTATTGTACTTTGTGGCCGCTTATTATGTCTTATTCCAGAAAAAAAGCAACCAATACATTCTCTATTATTTCCAGAAAAGACTGAATTACAGGTATTGGAAATCCAAACGCTCTATTTTTAAAAGCTATTTCACCTTTGGACAGGTTCTGATCGACAAAACAGCGATCTCAGCTGGATTGAGAGAGAAGTATACCTATGAATTTGACGGTATTGAAAACCTTAGAGACCTTTTGGCAGCTAAAAAAGGTGGGGTTCTTATCAGTGCTCATATGGGTAATTTTGAAGTGGCTGAACATTTCTTTGCGGATATTGATTTTGATTGCCAGATCAACCTGGTAACTACAGATCAGGAAGTCACTGTTATTAAAGAATATCTGGAGAGTGTGTCTGTGAAAAAGAGCAATATCAAATTCATTTATGTCAAAGAAGATATGTCGCACATCTTTGAGATCAATCAGGCTTTATCCAATAATGAATTGATCTGTTTTACAGGAGATCGCTATTTTGAGGGTTCAAAATTTCTGGAAGCAGATTTACTCGGAAAAAGTGCCAAATTTCCGGCAGGGCCATTTCTCATCGCATCCCGATTGGGAGTACCTGTGGTATATGTTTATGTAATGAAAGAAAGCAATCTTCATTATCACCTGTATGCAAGAGTTGCCCAGAATATCAAAAACAGAGATTCTCAGGGACTTTTACAGTCTTATGTTCAGAATCTTGAAACCATGATCAGGAAATATCCCTTTCAATGGTTTAATTATTTTGACTTTTGGGATGATATAGATTAATTTTTCTATTTTTATCCCCTAAAAAACTAATAAAAACTCAAAACCGTTAAGAAATATCGAGGAACTGAAATTCAAAAATGATATTGTCTAAATAGGATTTTCCTGTAGGATGATCACAAAATAATAACTGAAATTCTTAATTTCCCAGTCTCTTAATTTAAAAAGCATCCCCTCTTTTGAAAAAAGAATATGACATACTTGTAATCGGCAGTGGATTGGGAGGTCTTGTTTCGGCTCTTATTATGGCGAAAGAAGGCTTGAAAGTTTGCGTGTTGGAAAAAAACAATCAGTATGGCGGCAATCTACAGACTTTTTCAAGGGATAAACTCATTTTTGACACGGGAGTTCATTATTTGGGTGGGCTTTCAAAAGGGCAGAATCTGAATCGTTTTTTTTCCTATCTGGAGATTATGGATGATCTTGAACTTCAGAAAATGGATGAGGATGGTTATGATAGAATTTCTTTTGGAGATGATGCGGTTAAATATCCCCACGCTCAGGGCTATCAGAACTTTGTAGAACAGCTCTCTGTTTATTTTCCCGAAGAAAAAGAAAACCTTGAAAACTACTGTGAGGAGATTCAGTATATCTGCAGCCAGTTTCCAAGATATAATGTCATAGGGAAAGATAATTACAATGAAGAGATTCTGCATTTAAATACCAAAAGATTCATAGAATCCGTAACGCAAAATAAAACTCTTCAGGCTGTTTTATTAGGCTCTAATTTCCTGTATGCCGGAGATTCGGAGAATGTTCCATTTTATGTGCATGCATTAACCGTGAATTCCTACATCCAAAGTGCCTATAAATGTGTAAAAGGAGGCAGCCAGATTTCTAAATTGCTGATCCGTAAACTTCGCCAATATGGAGCTGAGGTTCATAAACATTCGGAAGTTTCAGAATTTATTTTTAATGAAAATAATACATTGGCTTCCGTAAAAACAAAGTCAGGGAAAGAATATGCTGCGAAACAGTTTATATCTAATATTGAGATTCGATCTACCATTAAACTGATTGGGGAAGAGAAGATTAAAAAATCTTTTCTGAACAGAGTTTTAAGCTGGCAGCCAGTTTCATCGTGTTTTAGTATTTATATTGTTTTAAAGCCTCATTGTTTACCGAATTTCAATTATAATATTTATCATTATTCCTCAGAAGATAGGGTTTGGAATGCATTCCGTTACAATAAACAAACGTGGCCGGAGACCTATATGCTTTCATCTATACCTTCTAAGCAACATCCTGAATTTGCAGAAAGTCTTACTGCTATTTCTTATATGGATTTCGATGAGGTGAAACAATGGGAAAATACAATCAATACTGTAGCAGATGAACATGAGAGGGGAGAGCCATATGAAAAGTTCAAGCTGGAAAAAACTGAAAAAATGATTGATGCTCTTGAAAAGAGAATTCCTAATCTTAGGCATGCCATTAAGCAGATATATACCTCTTCGCCCCTATCGTATCGTGACTATATAGGCAGTTTTGAAGGAAATATGTACGGATATATGAAAAACTCAGAGAACCCTCTTAAAACAATGGTATCTCCCCGGACAAAAATTGATAATCTGTTTCTGACAGGCCAGTCTGTGAATATGCACGGAATCCTGGGAGTTACAATAGGCGCATTCAATACCTGTGCTGAAATGTTAGGGAAAGAAACTATTGACAGCCGCTTGGAGCGTATGACCTAATATAACGAACCGTGAAAAAAACTGATCTCCAATACCTGTCGTATAAAAGGCTCCTCATATGCATCCTTTTTTCCTTGCTCCTCAACTCTTGTGGGGTATCAAAATCTGTTCATCATCTTCCGGATGTAAAACAATATACTCTCGATATTCCAAAGGTCAACAGAATTAATGACAGTACATTTAGCTATAAACAGAATTATCTCACTAAAAATAAACAGCAGCTCTGGGAGCTTTATATTAAAGGGAATCCTTTACAGCTTGGGTATAACAACGGTGCATTAACTCAGGGTTTGATGCAAAAGCAGGAGGGAATTTTTTTCTCTAAAGTAGAAGGCTTTGTTCCTTCAAAATTTAAGCAGAAACTTTTAAATACATTCTTAAAGTGGTATAACCGTAAAATGTATCTGAATGTAAGAGAAGATTATCAGGCCGAATTGTATGGTCTGTCACAATATTCATCTGATCAGTACGATTTTATTGCGCCAAGATATCTGAGAAATCTATATTTACATGGAGCTCATGACATTGGACATGCTATGCAGGATCTGGCGATGGTAGGTTGCACTTCTCTGGCGGTCTGGAACGAAAATACAGAAGACGGAGATCTGCTGATCGGAAGAAATTTTGATTTCTATGTAGGTGATGAATTTGCCCAAAATAAGCTGGTTGAATTCGTAGAACCGGAAGAAGGAATTCCTTATATGTCTGTGAGCTGGCCGGGTATGATTGGAGTAGTTTCCGGAATGAATAAAGAAGGAATAACCGTAACAATCAATGCCGGGAAATCAAGGATTCCTATGACTGCAAAAACACCAATTTCTTTGGTTACAAGAGAAGTTCTGCAATATGCTAAAAACATTGAAGAGGCTATTGTTATTGCCCAAAAAAGGAATGTTTTTGTCTCAGAATCTATCTTGGTAGGAAGTGCTCATGATAAAAATGCCGTCATTATAGAAGTTTCACCTAAAAACTTCGGTGTATACAGGGTTCAGAATACAAGCAAGGTGCTTTGTACCAATCATTTTCAGTCTGAAGCATATAAAGATGATGTAAAGAATCAGAAACAGATTGAAGAAAGTCATTCTGTTTACCGTTATGAAAAACTTCAGGAACTTTTAGAAAAAGATAAAAAACTCAATCCAGAGAAAATAGCTGCTATTTTGAGAAATCGGTCTGGGTTGAATGATAAAGATATAGGTTATGGAAACGAGAAAGCATTAAATCAGCTTTTAGCCCATCATGCTGTTATATTTTCACCCCAAAAACAATTGGTGTGGGTATCTTCTAACCCTTATCAACTGGGCGAATTTGTATGTTATGATCTTAATGAAATATTTTCTGAGAAAGGATTACAGCCCAATAACTTCTCAAAATCATTACTGAATATTGCCAAAGATCCTTTTGTCAATTCAGAGGAATTTAAAAACTATGAAGAATACAGACATTTAAGTTTCAAAATCAATGATGCCATTCGCTATAAAGAAGAGCTTACTGATGCTTTTTTAGCCCATTATCAATCTCTAAATTCTAATTTCTGGAAAGGGTATTTTTTGGTGGGAAAATATTATTATCGCCAAAAAGAATATTTGAAAGCAAAAGCTGAGTTTGAGCAGGCTCTTACTAAAGAAATAACGACCATTCCGGATCAGAGATTGGTTGAGAAATATCTTCATAGAATCAATAAAAAGCTCAATAAATAATCGGGATATTGTTTAAACAACTGCTTGATTTTCGTTATCTTAAAGCTTGTCTTCTAAAAATGGAAGTGTAAAAAAAACAGATTTATTATTTATTTTAACGAAAAAAATAAACATTCTGTACTTCTTTAAATCTTTTATCTATCAATTATTTAAATGTATTACTGTTTTCTTGTGTTTTTTTATATGAATGTATAAGTTCGTCATAATAAAAAACATAGAATATGATAAAAACCAAACTATCTATTAAATTTCTGCTTCTATCTTCTCTTCTTAGTACAGGAATTATATCTGCTCAACATCAGGAGCAGGTTATAAAAGAGTATATGAGCTCTTCTAAAGGACAGTTTCAAAGGATGGATTCTGATCTGAAATCTTTTAAAATTGTCAATATTGATCATTCAGAAAGTTTAAAAGGAGATGTTGTAGGGATACAGCAAACAATTAATGGAATCCCGATATTTGGAAGCTCTGCCAATGTTCTGATGAGAGATGATAAAGTATTAAGTTTTGCCGATACTTTTATAAAAACGTTTCCAAGTTCTATTAAAGGTAAAGAAGGAGCCAATAAAGAGACTCTTATTGCTATTGCTACTAAAAAACTCAATGGAAATGCTGCTTCAAAAAGTATGGATGGAAAAGATGAGCCTATTAAAGCTACTACTGTTTATTTTGTGAAAAATGGGAGCTTAATATTAGGATATGAATTTACTATTGAAGAAAAAGACTCCAACAATAGTTGGATGGTGATTATCAGCGCTGAAGATGGCTCAGTTTTGTACAAAGAAAATCTGACGCTTTCCTGTAATTTCCATTCAGAGGCTTATGAGCATTCCTCTACTGAGATTAGAATGCCTGTTTTATTCCCTCAGCTGCAACAAAAAACGAAACAGAATGTAAACTTCGTTTTGGCTCCGGACAATGCCTCCTATAATATATTTCCTCTTCCTGTTGAAGCTCCTTCATTTGGGAATAGATCATTGATTACGAATCCTTGGGATCTGATAGCTTCCCCTGAGGGATGGCATTCTGACGGGACCAATCATTATACCAATACCAGAGGAAATAATGTTTATGCATATACAGACGAAAACGCAACTAATATCCCTCAATTTTCTCCGGACGGAGGGGTAACAAGAGCTTTTGATTTCCCATTGGATATAACCCTGCCACCACAAAATTATACGTCTGCATCTGTGACCAATTTATTTTATTTGAATAATAAGATTCACGATGTATTTTATAAGTTTGGATTTACTGAGTCTGCTAAAAACTTTCAAACTAACAATTTTGGAAAAGGAGGTTCCGATAGTGATGCGGTCTTAGCTGAGGCCAGAGATGGTAAGGGCTATAATAATGCTAATTTTGCAACACCCAATGATGGTTTTGCACCAAGAATGCAGATGTATTTGTATGAACCTAAAAATATGCAGAATCTTTTTTATAACTCACCTGCGTCATTGGTATCACGAACTCCTACTACCAGAACAGCCATATTTGGCCCCGCATTGACATCAACAGGAGTTACTGCTGATATTGCCACTACTACACCTATTGATGGCTGTACTGCCATTACTGAAGACCTTACAGGGAAAATAGCTTTGATACAGCGAGGTGGGGCTAATAATTGTGGTTTTGTCCTAAAAGTTAAAAATGCCCAGTTAAAAGGAGCTGTAGGAGCGATTATCTATAATGCACCAACATCTGTAATTCTTACTGGCCAAATGGGAGGAACAGATACTACGATTACAATTCCATCGGTTAACATAGAAAATCCTGAAGGGGTTGTTATCATCAATCAACTTGCATCTGCAACGGTTAACGCAACATTGAAGTATGATAAACTCAATTATATCTATAAGGACGGAAGTCTGGACAACGGTATTGTTACCCATGAATATGGACATGGAATTTCCAATCGTCTTACCGGAACAAGTGTCAGTTGTTTAAATTATACAAATGATAATGAACAAATGGGCGAGGGATGGTCGGATTTCTTTGCTTTAATGTTAACTAACAGACCTGGTGATAATGCTTCTGTACCGAGAGGGATGGGAACTTTTGCTGGTGGAGATCCTACAGATGCTGTTGGAATAAGACCTAAGAGATATTCTCCGGACTTTGCCATCAATGATTATACGTATGGGAAAACCAACGGAATGAAATATAATGATACTGAAACTAATGGAACTCAGATTACCCGGGTTAATTCTCATAGTATGGGATTTGTATGGGCTACTATGCTTTGGGATCTTCATTGGAATTATGTTGAAAAATATGGGTATAGCAGTAACGTTTTGGATAATCCTGACAGTGGCAGTGCAAGGGTATTGCAGCTTGTTGTAGATGCTTTGAAATTGCAGCCATGCCTACCTACTTTTATAACAGGAAGAAAAGCAATATTAGATGCTGAACTAGCAAAAACAAACGGAGCGGATAAATGTATGATCTGGAAAACATTTGCAAAACGAGGATTGGGAGTCAATGCAGCCTCTGGTGGTTTGAAAGGAAGATGGGTTGGATTTGATCAGGCAGCCCCGGATTTAAGTGATCAGGTAGAAGACTTTACAATTCCTGCTGAATGTGCAACATTAGCTGTACATGAAGTTTCAGAAAATTCAAAAGGGATTTCTATCTATCCGAATCCTGTAAAAAATGAGTTCACTATAAAGACTCCTTCAGGAATGAATCTATCAGGAATTACAACCGTTTCCATTTATGATTTTACCGGAAAACTTATTTCTCAGGAAAATATCAATCTTAATAGACAAACAACGGTTAATGCAAGTAATCTGATTAACGGAGCTTATATTGTAAAGATTAAAAACAATTCTTCAATCGATTACACTCAGAAAATTATTGTTTCGAAATAGAAATGATCAGCTTATTGACTGTAAGGCTCCGAAATACATTTCGGGGCTTTTTTAATTTTATTTGCTTTTGTATTAAATAATTGCTTTGTTTTGGCGGTTTTTGTTTTAAATATTTAATTTTTTTATAAAATTTTATAATTAAATATGTAACAAATTTATTTATTTCCCTACTAACTGAAAATTGGATATTAATATTTGTTAAAAGAAAACTTATGAAAAAAATTCGACTTAGTGTTAAGCTATTGTTGTTTTGTTCTCTTTTCAGTGCAGGGGTTGTCTCTGCCCAAAAGTATGAACAGACAATTAAAGAGTATGTAAATTCTACAGGATCATTTCAAAAAGCGAATCCGGAGTTAAAAAGCTTTAAAATCATCAATATAGACCCTTCAACAAGCTTAAGGGGAGATGTTGTGGGAATCCAGCAAACAGTTAATGGTATACCAGTTTTTGGTAGTTCTGCCAATGTTTTGATCAGAGATGGAAAGGTGTTGAGCTTTGCGGATACATTTATTAAAAAATATCCCACTTCAATTAAAGGGAAGGAAAGTGGCAGAAAAGAAGCTTTGATTACGCAGACTATAAAAAAATTGAACGGGTTATCGGTTACCAAAAATATAGATGGTCAGGAAGAGCCGATAAAACCTAACACAGTTTATTTTGCAAAAGAAGATCAATTAACTCTTGGGTATCAATTTTATGTTGAAGAGAAAGGGACAAGTAATGTGTGGAATACGATTGTGAGCACAGAAGATGGTTCCATTTTATATCAGGAAAATACAACGCTTTCTTGTGATTTTCATCCTGAAGCTTATGAACGACCTGCCGGAGAATTTTTAACAGGTCTTAATATTGAACCTTCTGCTCTTCCTAATAATTTAGAAGTAGCAAACTTACAAAAGAATACTCCTCTTATTCTATCTCCTGATAACGCTTCTTATAATGTATTTGCATTTCCTGTAGAAGCACCCTCATTTGGAAGCAGAACATTACTTACTAATCCTTGGGATCTGGCAGCTTCTCCTGAAGGCTGGCACTCAGATGGTACTACTAGCTATACAATAACAAGAGGAAATAATGCCTTTGCATATACGGATGAAGCTAATACTAATGTAGCACAATTCTCTCCTGATGGTGGGGCAAACAGAGTTTGATTTTCCTTTGGATATTACACAAATGCAGCAAACCTATACTTCGGCAGCGGTAACCAATTTATTTTATACAACCAATAAAATGCATGATGTATTTTATAAATTCGGATTTACAGAGTCGGCGAGAAACTATCAGAAAAATAATTTTGGAAACGGGGGAGCAGGTAATGACCCTGTTCTTGCTGAATCAAGAGACGGAAGCGGGCTTAATAATGCTAATTTTAATCCTGGTGCTGACGGAACAAGCGGTAGAATGCAAATGTTTCTTTTCGTGCCTAATAACGCAAGATATCTTTATTATAATTCGCCGTCAAACTATGTAACAAGAACCCCAGCTGCTGCTACGGCTAATTTTGGTCCGCAACTTATTGGAGGAACTCCTGTTACCGGAGATCTGGCACTTCCAACACCTGCTGATGCTTGTACTGCAGTTGCAGCTGGAAGTCTTACTGGAAAAATCGCGGTATTAAATGCGGCAGGGCCAACAGGATGTGGTTTTGCTGTTAAAACCAAAAACCTTCAGAATGCAGGAGCAGTAGGGGTTATACAATATCATCCAAATAGTGATACACCAATAGGGTTGGGAGGAGCAGATGCTACCATTACCATTCCTACCATTATGATAGGTAAAACAGAAGGTCTTTTCCTGGTTAATGAATTAACAAATGGGGTTGTTGGAAATGCTACATTAAAAACGGATGCTGTTTATAGAGATGCCAGTTTAGATAATGGAATTATAAGTCATGAATATGGACATGGAATTTCCAATCGTCTTACCGGAACTGGAAGTTCTTGTTTATCCTATTTTTCATCTAATGAGCAGATGGGAGAAGGGTGGTCTGATTTCTTTGCCTTAATGATGACTACGAGACCAGGAGATGATGCCTCTATTGCTAGAGGAATAGGTACCTTTACTTCAGGAGAAGAAACAAACGGACTAGGAATAAGACCTGCAAAATACTCGCCTGATTTTACAGTAAATAATTTCACCTATGGAAGAACAAATGGAATGAAAGTGAATGCAAGCATATCCGGAATTGCGATTACGGTTCCTGATGTTCATAGTATTGGTTTTATATGGGCTTCAATGCTTTGGGATCTTAACTGGAAATATGTAGAAAAATATGGGTATAGCAGCAATGTTTTAGATAATCCTAATAGTGGGAGTGCAAAAATTTTGCAATTGGTAATGGATGCCCTTAAATTACAGCCATGTAACCCAACATTTGCACAAGGTAGAGACGCTATTTTAGCAGCAGACCAGGCTACAACAAACGGGGAAAATAAATGTATGATCTGGAAAACATTTGCCAAAAGAGGACTTGGAGTAAACGCATCAGCCGGACAACTTAATGGTTTGGCAATTGGAGCCAATCAACCTTTACCTGAAATAAGTGATCAGGTAGAAGATTTTACAATTCCTGCTGAATGTGGATCATTGGCAGTGAGTGAAGCGGAAGAAAATTCTAAGGGAATTTCTATCTATCCGAACCCGGTGAAAAATGAGTTTACGATAAAAACGCCTTCAGGAATGAATCTATCTGGAATTACAACTGTTTCTATTTATGATTTTACAGGAAAGCTTATTTCTCAGGAAAACATCAATCTTAACAGACAAACAACAGTTAATGCAAGCAATCTGATTAATGGAACTTATATTGTAAAGATTAAAAACAATTCTTCAATCGATTATAGTCAGAAAATCATCGTTTCAAAATAGAAACTTTAAAAATGAATAAGTGTAAAGCCTCGGAAAAGTTCCGGGGTTTTACTTTTTATTTTCAACTCTAATTATTCTCCGGGTTCAGTTTATTCAGAAAAAGAAAAGTACTTATCCCGGCAATAGCTGATAATGTGGTGCTCAGAATAAAGCTTCCGATCACATATTGAAGCAGATTATTTTTAATCAAATCAAAATTAAGATCCTGACTAAGGAAATTACTGTCTCCATCCACAAATGGTGCTCCCAGAAATAATGATGCAGCAATGATAAAAGGAATGAAAGGAGGCAAACTGACATTGGAAGCTACAAAAGCAAGTACCTTATTCAGTTTAAAAAGAACCGATAAACTGATCACGAGTAGGGTCTGAAATCCCCAAAAAGGAGAAAGACCTATAAAGACCCCGAGTGCAATGGAAAACGCCTTGGTACGGTTAGTTCCGTCACTTTCCAGCACATCCTCTTTTATAAACCTTTTAAAGCTTTTTTTTTTGAAATTATTCACGAAGTTCCTCGGAATAATATAGAAAAGGGTAATGGTGACCAAAATCGTATTCAGAATGCTGATCCTGGTAAAGTCTTTGAATGGTCTGAAGTGAGAAACCCGTTCCGCCGGATCGTACAAAACCTTGATGGGAACGTTCTTTACAGGAATGTGTCTCCAGGCTGTTCTTACAATAATTTCAATTTCAAATTCAAACTTAGGCGTGAAATATTTCTTTGGAATTTTATGTAAAGGATAAAGTCTGTAGCCAGATTGAGTATCTTCCAGCTTGATTCCTGTTTCAAACCAAAACCAGAAATTGGAAAATCGGTTTCCAAAGCTGCTCTTTTTGGGAATTCCGTCCTGAGACATATTTCTGTTTCCGATCAAAAGAATATCTTCATCTTCCTGAAGAAGCGCTTCTACGAATACAGGAAGATCATCAGGATAATGCTGTCCGTCGGAATCTATGGTGATCGCATGATCATATCCCAGTTCTTTTGCTTTTCTGAAGCCTATTTTAAGCCCATTTCCCTTTCCTTTATTCTCTGGTAAGGAAATGATTGTAATCTGGGAATATTGGCGAAGAATTTGAGACGTGGAATCGGTGGAGCCATCATTAACCACAATAATACTTCCGGTGTATTCTAAAACACCGTCAATGACCCTTTTCAGCGTCTTTTCATTATTGTAGGTAGGTATTAAAACACAGATTTTCCTTTCAGAAATTGCATTTTGTACTTCAGCAAGGGACATGTTTTTATTTTAAAGTGGCTCTTTCCGCCTCGGTAATCGTTTTAGACTGCATGGCGAACCTTTTGATATAGTTTTTTAAAGCAGTATTCTGTTTGCTATAGTTGGTAAGAAGAAATGCCTTATCATCTTTTAAGCTTCCTCTGTACCCTACAATTTTAGGAATGTTCTCCTGCACACTTATCCTGATCAGACGAAGCTCTGCATTATTCGGATTGCTTTTAATAATACCTTCAAGATTGGTTGCCCCCGTTTTTACAAGAGCTTTTCGGTTTCCTTTAGATACTTTAGCTTCCATAATTTTGGCCGCTGCTTTATACCCTAAAGTGATCGGATCAGAACCTGATTGTTTTTCTGCGGTCTCAATAAAGGCTGAGGTGTTGGTATTGGATTCGCTGGCTTTGGCATAGCTGTTTCTCAGGGCTTCAAGATCAGACTGGAAGAAAAATAAAAATGCTGCTACGAAGGATAAAATAAGTTTCATGACATTAATTTTTTATAGCTTACAGACAATTTCAATGCAATAGTCTCGCCAAAAGAGGTTGTGTTTTTTACTTTAACATCCTCGCCATTTTCAGTAATATCCAGCTGAAGTTTCAGATCAGGAGTCTCAAAAGGGTTGATAATTGCCATAAACTTTACATTCGAAGCCGTTTTTAAAAATAATTTTGACCCTGTAAATTCTTCTGTCAGCTCTTTAATGATCTGCATCATACAAACTCCGGGAGTTACCGGATTTCCAGGGAAATGTCCTTTGAAAATATCGTGGTCTTTATTTAAATGGATGTAAGCAATAAAACCTCCGTTTTCTGCCTTTTCGTATGATGTTAACGTATAAAAGTCTGTAAGAATGGTCTGCATGATCTTAATTTTTAAGATTTAATGTATGATAAACTTCAATCTGAATCGATATTATTCGGTTTCCCTATTGGAAATCATTCGGTTTCGGTTATTTGAAATAGTTTTATATTGATCTTAAAATCTTTATGTTGTAAGTTTAAGCTGTCTGCGAAGATATGCTTTTTTGCATCAAAAGTAAAATCGATCTTCTCTTTGTTGTTTTTCGTATAAATGATCTGTTTCAGCAGATTATTTTCTTTGTTGAAGAATAAATAATAGCTTTTATTGTCAATCTTGGAGAGATAGATTTTAGCGTTTTCATTCTCAAAGCTTTCACTCACCGGATATTCTCTTTTTAGCAGCTGTTGAAAATCATTTTTCAGGAAATTAATGACAATTTTCTTATCCAGATCTGGAAGTACATAATTGAGTTTAAAATCATTGCCTGAAATTTCAAAATCAATCAATTTATTCCCGAAATCAGAAGTGAGTGCTACGCGGTGTGTTGTTTCACTTATCTTTTTGATGATCAGAATTCCGCTTACATGATTTTTATAAATATCCATCTGACATTTATAGACATAATCTTCAGCAGAGGAAAAATAAAGATTTTCAACTGTTTTTTCCTTTGTTGGTACAGGTTTCACATCCGTAAGCTGATAGGTCTTACAGGAAACAGCCAATACCAGGATCAGGCTATAGAGTAAATTCTGACGCAGGAATCGAAGCATTGATCTTTGTATTTTTGAAAACAATATTGGTAGTATCTCCGGAAGATTCAGTCATATTCACTTGGGAAACAGTAGATTGGGTTTTAGGGAAATAAAGTTCAATCTGCTTAATATATTTCAGGAGCTGGGAAGTCTTCGGAATAAATTTCGCTATATTATAATTTCCGTTTTTGAAGTAAGTTACTGTAAACTCCGGATCATTGAACATGGTTCCGTTGGAACTTCCTACAATCAGCTTATTGATCTTCTCAAAAGTTTTACTTTTAGCATCTACAGACGATTTTTTGCCTTGATCATTGATGTAGATCTTGTTACTTTTAAAAACAATACTGTATTGATAAGGTTTAGTGTACTTCCAGCTCAGCATATTGGGAGTCTGCAATGACATTTTTCCGTAGGTAACAATACTTTTATCCAGGAAATCCATTTTCTTGGTCTGGGTAAAATCACTTTGCAGGGTTTTGATTTCTTTGGTATCTGCAGAAACTTTTGTTACAAATGCTTTAGCTTCTGCTCCTGACATTGTTGTATTTTGAGCAAAAAAGAATCCGGATATCAATAGAAATGCTCCGAAAGCAATATTTTTAATCATTTTTTCTTTGAATTTGTAATGGAATCAACCGTAAAGGTTGAGTACTTTTTATCCGCCAAAAATACTAATAAATCTGCCAGCACACGATACGTTTTTTCTGAAGTATCGTGAAGGAGAATAATGCTTCCTTTTCTTAGGCCTTTAGTTATTCTTTGGTAGATTTTTTTCTCATCATCAATGATGGTATCCAGTGAACGGACATTCCAACCGATGCTTGTTTTATGAGTCCGTTGTATTGCTTTGGCAATATTTGGATTGGTAACTCCAAAAGGGGGTCTGTATAAATCTGTTTGTATATTCCCAACATTCTGCATGACTTCATCACAGTTTTCAATCTCTGCAATCATTTTTGAAGTTGATAAAAAGCCTGTTGAATTGGAATGGGATAAAGTGTGATTTCCGATCGTATGCCCTTCAGCAATAATCCTTTGAAAGGTTTCAGGATATTTTTCAATCTGCTTTCCAATACAGAAAAAGGTAGCTTTGATTTCATGTTCTTTCAGTAAGTCTAAAAACTTCGGGGTGAATTCAGTAGGCCCATCATCAAAAGTAAGCGCTACTTCCTTAATTTTTGTTCTTTTATGAGTAATACTATTGACGAAATATCCCAGTTCAATAGCAAATGATCCCCAGACTACTATCGCAGAAAAAGCAAAGAAACAAAACAGATACACCCAAAAGCTTCCATGGAACGCATAGATAAAAACATTACAGAAGAGATAAAATAGAATGAATGAATAATGTTTCATAATTGAGTGTTTTTGAATTCTTGAATGACTATTTCCTTCCTTTATAGCCATAAAATGAATCCGAAATCTAAAGGTACAGATTCTTCTTTCACCAAAATGATAATCACGGCAGTTTTATCTGTTTATCTTTAAACGTTTTATGCTCTTTCCAGTAATACCAAGCTATGATCATCGCCTCCCAGATGATTATAAAGAAGTATATTTTTTATTTCTTCTTTTTTTTCTGTATTAATCATCATGACTTCCGGGATTTGCTGCTCCTTGAGAATGTGACAAGCTATGAATGTGGAAAAGCCACTTGCCGTATTGAATTCTCCACTCAGATGTTTGTAATACAACAATGCTGAATCAGGAAACATATCCATAGTTTTTGTATAGTAGACATCAGAGTTTACATCACCGCTGAAACCTAAAACTAGGGCATCAATATGTTTTGTGGAAAGCTTATTCTTAGTTAAAAACTCTTGAATAAAATCTGAAGTCTCGTTCAATTCTAATCTGTTACTGATTTTAATGTCTGTAAGCTTTGCGTAGGTGGTTTCTGTTTTATCTTTTCCAACCACGAAAAAGCTGGCTCCTTCCCCCCAAATAACGCCGTTGGTAGTGGAATGCAGATAATTCGCAGGAAGATCTGATTCTTTTTTAATGGTATTATTCAGGCAATAGAGTTCCATCGTTCTGTCGGTCTGTTCATCAGTAGATCCCACCAGGACGTTGTCAGCTTCGCCATCTTTAATCTGAAGCTGAGCATCCAACAATGAAAACTCCAGCGATGAAGAAGTATTTACATAGGTAAAGTTGTAGGCGTGACATTGCAACCCCAGCGCAATTTGCCCTGCAACGGTGTTATGAGTAGACTGAATAAAAAATGTTGGAGTTAAAAACTCCTCATGGTTATCAATCACGTTTTTTAGAAACTTTTCAGAATCCTGAGAACATCCCATTCCGGTTCCTACAATAATGGCCTCCGGTTTTTCTATTCCAGCTTCTTTTAAAGCAAAATGTGAAGCTACAGAACTCATTTTTACCGTTTTAGACATCCTTCTGCTCATTGCTGGAGGGATGAATTCTTTGTAATTGGGTTCTATGGCTTTGATGATCCTCACCGAATATTCCGGCTGAAGATTATGAAGAATATTTTCGTTTAAAGTGTCCTGAACAGAGATACAGGATGCGCTGTTAATGTATACTGCACTCATGATTTTGAGAAGATTAAGGTTGAACAATTTCCACCAAACCCAAATGAATTGGAAAGAACATGATTGATATTTTTCTCCTTTAGTTCAGTAACCGGAGTCAGATCAAATTCTTCCATTTTCGTTTTGAAGTTCAGGTTTGGGAAAATAAGACTATGTTGCATCGCTAGAATTGAAAATACAGCTTCAATTCCGGCCGCAGCAGCCAATGTATGTCCTGTAAATGCTTTTGTAGAGCTGAATTCAGGAACACTATTTTCTCCAAAAATCCTGATCATGGCAATTCCTTCAGATAAATCATTATTAGGAGTTGCTGTTCCATGAACATTGATGTAATCGATATCTTCTTTTTTCAATCCTGAAATTTTCAGGGCTTGCTGCATCGCTAAAAAAGCTCCTTGCCCGTTTTCAGAAGACGCAGTTTGGTGGTGCGCATCATTGGCATTTCCGTATCCTGAAAGATAAGCCAGCACTTGTTTGTTTTCCTTTTTAACAACTTCATCAGATTCAAGCACTAAAAAAGCGGCTGCTTCTCCAAGGTTTAATCCTTTTCTGTCATTATCAAAAGGAGTGTTGTAAGAATCTGTAAGGATCATCAGGGTATTGAAACCGTTCAGGGTAAACTTTGAAAGAGAATCTGTTCCGCCAACGATCACACGATCCAATACTCCGTTTTTAATAAGTTTAGCACCCATCATGATGGCATTTGCTGCAGATGAACAAGCTGTACTGATGGTGGAAACCATACCTTTTAATCCCAAATGATCGGCAATAGCCAATGAGGAATTTCCGGCATCATGAGCATCAATATATTTTTGCTTTTCAGGAAAGTCTTCGTAAGAATAAAAATATTTTTCGGTAATATCCATTCCTCCAACGCTGGTAGAGGAGATCAGCCCGGTTTTGTAACCGTTGATATGTGATATTCCGGCACTTTTTACAGCTTCTTTAGCAGCGATCATCCCTAATAAGGATGTTCTTGTAACGTTATTATCTTCATTAAGCTGAAGTTGCTGCACAAGTTCCTCATTGGATAATTTTATTTCACCTGTTTTAATCGCTCCGGCATGACGGGTTTCAAACATTTGGATATCTGAGATACCGTGTTTTCCGGATTGTAATGAAATAAAATTTTCCTCCACATTGTTTCCGATAGAGGAAATGATGCCCATTCCTGTTATGGCAATTTTTTGACTCATGTTATTAAATAATGTAACAATGTATCAATGTAACAGTTTACCAATTCTTAATACATTGATACACCGTTAGACTATTTTATTAATTTATTTTGTTCTGTTATCTTCGATGAATTGAGCCATCGTATCGATAGATTGGAAAATTTCCTTTCCTTTTTTAGGATCGGCTAATTTTATTCCATAATCTTTATCCAGAAGAACGATGAGTTCCAAAGCATCAATAGAGTCTAGCCCTAATCCACCTCCAAATAACGGATCTGTATCTTTAATTTCCTCTACAGAAACGTCTTCAAGGTTAAGTACTTCGATAATTTTGTGCTTCAATTCAGTTTTTAAGTTTTCCATAATTTAATTAATTTACCAATGTATCCATGTACCAGTTTACCAATATTTAAAATTGTTACATTTCTACATTGTTATAATGTTGCATTTTTACAAGGTTAGCAAATATACAAAAGCTTTATAATTTTCCTGAAATAATTCAACCCAGCCACACAATACTTTATCAGCTTTTCCGGATTGGAGGATTTGTTCGGAATAATCATTTAAAAATTTTTCATCAAATTCATCCAAAACGAAAAATGCATTCTCAGTCTGCATTTTGTGTTTGATACTAATTTCACCTACACAAATGTTAGGTAAGGTGTATACAAAGACAGCAGGACTTGGAAAATAGTTTTCCTGGGAATTGATGCTTTCCTGATATTTGTAATCGGTATCCAGACTGGATGATTTGTTGGCAAAAACCAGCGCTGTTTTGCTGTGGTCTTCTTCTTTTAAAAGCATTTCGGCAGCGAGAAAAGCCAGCTTACTCAAGCTATCCATTTTATGAAATTTCGGATAACTGAGTTCTAAGTTTTTATAAGCTTCTTTGGCAAACTCCGGAAATGTATTGGTTTTGGTTTCAAAAATAAGGTTTCCATCAACGGTTATTTTTGAATGTTCTATGGTGCAGGTTTTTGTTTTCCTCATTAATGGTAGTTCCATTTTTTACAAATATAAAATAATTTGAAATGATAGCGAGTTGTTATGAGTGGCATTCAAACTTTCAACTATTTTTACCATTTTTATCTCTGAATAGTGAAAAAATAGTATATTCGGAATCTAAAAAAACAACAAATGTCTATGAGAAAAAAATCGATTCTCCGGTTGGCTCTGCTTGCAGTGCTGACTCTTACTCTAAATTCCTGCCGAACGGAAGATGAAGTGCTTCCCAAAGAGGAACAAACCCAATTCAGGGCTCCTATTGAAATGTTCTTGAAGTTTGAAGAAAAAGCTCAATCTGACCCGGAATTCAGAGCGCAGAACAGACAGGAAACCGGACAGGCTGCCCAAAAGAATGGCACTTACAATACTACTGTCAATATTCCTTTATCCCCGGTGAGCTATAAAACACCATTCAGAGAAACCATAGAAGCGTTTTTTAAAAACAATGGTGCTTTAGGGCAGGACTTTTATCGTGATTTTGGAAGACCTTTTTATAACGTATCTACCTATACCTATGGAAATAATTCTAAGGCGATTGCTTTTCCTATTCTACAGGGTGATCAGGTAACAGCATTTATTCATGGTATTGTCTCTCCCAACAGAGATTATGTGCAGTTTACTGTTGTACAGAATAATGATCCTGTAACACTGGGCGTATTAGCAAGGCTTCAGGATGCGGTAGATAATCTCTATCCCAAAAATCCTACGCCCATGGGGAAGTTTGCTAAAGAGCAATATATCCGGGTGAACGATATAGAGGAAATCACCATTATTAAGTTCAATGTCTTCTCCGGCGGCGGTGGTGGTTTTGGCTATCTATTTCCTGGACGAGACTGGTGGAAAGATGCCCAATGGAAAGAACCTGGAAACATGCATTTTGGTGGTGGCGGAAATGCAATGTCCGGAGATGGTTCTAAACACAAGTTTCCGGATTATCTGGATCCGAAGGATGATCCTTGTAAGAAAGCAAAGAAGCTTTTGGATGATATTGCTGTTCAGCTTAAAGTAAAGGATTTGAAAGAGCATGTAGAGAAAGGAGCGAAGGGAGAAAAAGGCTGGAAGTTTAATAAAGATGGAAGTGCACCTACAGAAACCACCGAAAATGGAGAGCATAGTGTAAATTTTGGAGATCCTTCTACCATAAATGGAGGTTATCATAATCATACAAAAACAGGAGTACATATATTTTCTTCAGATGATATTTCTACTTTAATAGAAATTGCAAGATACCAGAGTATAGGAAATACGGGTGATGCCTATATGGGAGTGGTAGCTCCTGGTGGCATACATTATGTAATGTATTTTGATGGAAGTCATGGGGATTTACCTATCCCGAATTCTTATTCTGAATTACAAAGAGATACATGGAATGTTAACCAAAAAATTCAATCCTTTAAATTATTGAAAGTAGAAAGTTTTATAAGTGTTGTTAATGGGAATAAAGAATTGAATAGTAGAGGCTTGGAGCAAATTTTTTTCTCAACATTAAAAAGTATGGGATTAGAAAATAAAATAAATCTTCAAAAAATAGACTACACTACTAATAATGTTTCAACAATTAAATTAAATTCAGATGGAAGTACAAGTTCAACTGTTTGTCCAAACCAAAAATAATATAGTATAGATTATGGAGTTAAAATTTTTTTTAAAAAAGCAAGTGTATATTTTTCTAGTTTTGTGCTTAGGTTTAATTAGTTGTAAGGCACAGCAGGTATTAACATTAAATACCTCTGATTACAGTTCACCAACAAACTCATATTTTAAAGACCTAGATAATGAATTGAGCCCATACATAGGTACTTGGAAATCAATTTTTCAAAATAAAACAATTATATTAAATATTACAAAAGAAGTAAAAAGACCTTATTCTGAGTGGGGAAAAAGTTTTTTTTCAGATGTTCTTATTGTAAAATATGAAATAAAAGATTCAAATGGGAATATTTTACAAACTACTTTAAATAATACATATCATCCTAATGCAGCCATTAAAAATCTAATATTAAGTTTAGGTACAAAAGCTGATGGACAAATTGATTTACTATATGCTGGTGGAAATTGTAGTGTAGGAATTGGAAATATTATTTTCAAGAAACTAAGTTCTACACAATTTTCCTGGGGATATTATCCTGGAACAACAACAAGAAATGACATTACTTGTCCTCCTGATAAAGACTACACAATCTATCTTCCGGAGACAGAGAATCTGATCTTTACAAAGCAGTAATGAGAAGTGGATGGTTTATATTGGTATTATTTACTGTGCTTTTTGTAAGGCACAGCAGGTATTACCTTTGAATAATTCTGCATCTAAATCTCCAACAAATTCATATTTTAAAGATCTAAATAATGAATTAGATTATTATACTGGAACTTGGGTGGGACATTTCAATAGTAAAACTATAAAGCTTGTTATTACTAAAGACATAAAAATTCCGTTTGAAATGTGGAAAAAGAATTTTTATACAGATCGATTATTTGTAAAATATGAAGTAAAGAGAGATAATGTAGTTTTAGAAAGTTCACTCAATAAAGATTTTACAAATGATGTTGGACTTTCTATTGAAGGTTCAAAAACTAAAGATAATGAAGGTGGAATTACTTTAGTTTTTGCTGGCGGAAATTGTAGTGTAGGAATAGGAACTATTGTATTAAAGAAAATAAGTTCTGCACAGTTTTCCTGGGGGTATTATCCTGGGACAACTACCAGAAATGATAAAGATTGCCCACCTACCCAGGATTATACAATCTATCTTCCAGAGACAGAGAATCTGATCTTTACAAAACAGTAATGAGAAGTAAATTGGTAATATTTGGTTTGTTGGTTGTGTTTTCTTGTAAGGCACAAGAAATACATCCATTAAATACTTCGGCACTAGATGTTCCAGCAGGTTCATATTTTAAAGATTCAAATAACGAATTAGATTCTTTTATAGGAAGATGGCAAGGCAATTTTCAAGAAAAAAATATTACGTTACAAATATTTAAGCAAGTAAAAGTTCCAATAGAAAGATTTGGAAAACCGTTTTATAGAGATCAAATTTTTGTAAAATATGAGGTGAAAAAAGGTAATACTGTATTGGAAAGCTCAATGAATAAAGACTTCACAAATAATATTGGACTTTCCATAAAAGGTTCGAAAATTCAAGATAATAGCATTACCCTGGTATTTTCAGGAGGTAATTGTAGCGTGGGAATAGGAATTATAGCCCTAAAGAAAATTAATACTACCCAATTTTCTTGGGGGTATTATCCTGGGACAACAACAACAAATGATAAAGATTGCCCTCCGAATAGAGATTATACAATCTATCTTCCAGAGACAGAGAATCTGATCTTTACAAAGCAGTAATGAGAAGTGGTATTATTTACTGTGTTTTCTTGTAAAGCACAGCAGGTATTATCTTTGAATATTTCTGCTTTTGGAGCAGTTGCAAATTCATATTTTAAAGATCTAAATAATGAAATATGAAACACTTATTATTTATTTTATCCTTTCTATCGACTTATTTTAATTCCCAAATTATAAAAGACACAGTTTTGGGTAAACCCAAATTTGTAAAAGAATATGTAGTCTTTCTAAATGAATCTAGTCCTTTTACTTTTATGACAAATGATAGTGAGTATGGGCATGCTGTAATCATGACTCCGGATAATTTAAGAAAAAGGATGCGGGATACATGGTTTGAAACAGATTTCTGCAGAGATATCAATAATGAAACTTATTATGATAAAAAACGAAATATTATAAACGAAATATGGTATTACAGATCAGGAAAAATTGTAGACGATTACAATTATACTTATGATAGATTAAATAGGTTAACGTCTCAAAGTAGTAAAGGGTACTCAGAAAGAACATATCTTTATTTTTACGATGGAAATAACAAAACCGCCAAATTTTCAGAATTGTATTATAAAGGAAAAGATGAGCCTATGGAAAAATATACAAATAATCTTGAAAGCTTTAAGCCTTTATATACTACGAAGTTTGATAGCATTACAAAAACGGACAGCATTTTTGCAATAACTAATGATATTTGGAAAAAAGTGGAAAAGGGATATACTATGGTTAAAGACTCTGTTTATCGTAAAAAATTAAGCCAGGTGAAGATTTATAATAATCAATATAAAGTAATTGAATCAAAGGCCTTTAATTATACAACTGATTTTGAAAATAAAGAAGTCTATTTATCAGAACATTTTAAATATGATTATGATGAATTGGGAAATCTAATAAAAAGAACGAATATTGAACATGGAAAGTACCATAATTATGGTAGAACTTACTATACTGTTTATACTTATACTAAAGATCAAAAGCTAGAAAAGGAAACCATATATCGTAATGATAAAGTGTGGTTTGAAACGAGATTTGAATATAATGGTAATTATATAACAAAACTTTACTATTTAGATAAATTCGGAGTGGAAGATAAAGAAGTAGAACCTGTAACAATCACCTTCAAATATACTTTTGATAAAGATAAAAACTGGATAAAGATCATCAAAAATGTGGACGGAAAAGATCTATATAAATGGATAAGAAAAATTGAATATTATTAAAATAAAAACCACCAAGTTCTGGTGGTTTTAGTATTTATCCGATAAATAGAATTAGCATTTTTCCAGCACAATCGCTGCATTACAACCCCCAAAACCCGAAGCTGTTTTCAGAATATACTTTACTGTTGCCGGTTGGTTTTCTGTAATAATATTCAACGGTTGGGAAACTCCCATTTCTTCAAAATTCTTAGAAGGAAGTAAAGTGTTTTGAAGGGCACTTTCCATAGAAATAATGCTTTCTAACAATCCGGAAGCCCCTAAGCAATGTCCATAGAATCCTTTCATGCTGTTGAGCGGAGCATTTTGCAGTTCCATTCTGCTGAAGGCAATGCTTTCCATTTCATCGTTGTATAATGTTGCTGTTCCGTGGGCAGAAATAAAATCGATCTGTTCTGCGGATACGTTGGCTTCTATCATGGCATTTCTGATGCTTCCATATAAACCGTCTCCGGTTCTGGATGGGCCTGAAATATGATTGGCATCGTTGATCGCAGAATCTCCTAATACTTTAAATCTATATTTTTCATTCTCAGAAGGCTCTGAGGTAATATAAATCGCTGCTGCAGCTTCGCCAATATTGATTCCGTTGCGATTTTTATCATAAGGTTTGCAAGGTTCTGATCCAATGGCTTGAAATGAGTTGAATCCTGAGATCACAAATTCTGTGATTTCATCCCCAGCGATCACGAAGGCATCTTTATATTTTCCGGCCTGAATCATATTCTTGGCCACAGCAATAGCCATAACCCCCGAAACGCAAGCATTAGAAACTATAATAGGGCTTGTTTTAAATTCAAAAAAGTCAGCAATCTTCTGAGCTAATTGTGATAGGTAAACACCTGTAGGCAGTTCGGTCTGATTTTTTAAAAGACTGATATTCCCTTTTGTTGTAGAGAGGATAAAAGCAGTTTCTTTTGTGATTTCATGCTTTTCTACCAAAGGTTGTATGCTTAAAAGCAGCATTTTTTCCAGCCTTGTGAATTCCTGATGAGTGTTTTGAGCGAAAACTCTGTCGAATTCTTCATTCAAAGCTTCAGAATTGATTCCGGATGCATAAAAAGCATCCTGGTTTTCTATAATTTTATGTAAAGCAACTCCTGATTTCCCAGCGAGAAGTGCATTCCAATTAGAATCCACATTGAAGCCAAGCGGAGTTACGCAGTTATAGTCTGTGATATAAATTTCCTTCCTCATGATAATCCCATTTTATCTTTCCAGGCTTGAAAAAACTCCGGATTGTATAAACACAAACTTCCGTTACTGTCCAGAAATACCTGTATGGTTTCTCCACTGCACACTAATTGATCTTCATTATTGAAAAGCTCGTATGTATAGATAAGCTTAGCGGAAACAGAATTGACGAAAGTGGTGACAATTCTGAATGTTTCTCCATATTTTAAAGGAAGAAAATGCTCGCAGGTGCTTTTTACAATAGGTGTTACATAGCCTGCCTTCTGAATATCAAGATAAGTAAGACCATGCTGACGGCCGAAAGCTTCTCTTCCGTCTTCAAAATAGACAATGTAATGACCATGCCAGACAATTCCTAAAGGATCTGTCTCATTGAATCGTACTCTTACTTCTTCAGTACAGGTTAATATATTTTCGTTAGACTGCATGTTTTTTCTTCCTGAGGTTTGTTTTTATGAATGTCAGAGATGACCTGACAATATTAGTAATAAAATCGATTAAATATTATGAAGCTTCCTTTCATAGAAAATAGAAATTGATACGGTAACGATATAAAATAAAAACAGGAATACCAGTTCTTTGGCAATACCACCGATTCCGCTGTTTCTTAAAATAATATCGTAATAAGCATTCAATCCCCAGTTCATAGGTGAAAATTTGGCTACCGTCTGCATGAATTCAGGCATTAAGAACACCGGAACCCAGATTCCTCCAATAGCCGCTAATACTACAACGGATGTTGCTCCAAAAGGTGCCGATTGTTCCTGGGTATCTGCAATGGTTCCCAATAATACTCCAAATCCAATGGCAGCAAGTCCTGCAAATAAGGTAACTGTAACAAGCTGGAACATTTTTCCGGATACATCAAACGCCGGAAGATCCATATACGGGAAAAGATAAATACCTACTGCGACCATCAATAAGAACTGAATAAGGCAGATAATAAGATAAGTAAATGTTTTTCCTAAGATATGAACGAAGTAGGGAGTAGGGCTTATTCTTGCCCTTACGCTTGTACCCTGGCTTTTTTCCTTTACAAGGTTGATGGATAAAGGAACTACGATGAAAAAGATCGCAAAGAGAGTCCATGCGGGAACATTGTGCTGAACGGAATTCGGCATAATGTCCATTTCTCCTTTCTTAGGAGTAATTTCCTTGAAACTGATGAGGTTTTTATTCTCGTTCAGATTCTCTGTTGTTCCCAGCTGATCCTGAAAGGCTTTGTAGATCTTTTTATTTTCGATCTCAAAAACCATTTTGTTTACAGAATTCATCACCGAATTTTTAAACCCTGCATTGGTGGCCGGATCAAAATACAAATGAATTTCTTTAGCCTTTGGAGCTTCTATTTTGGTTTTTGCAGAATCACCTTCCAATCCAAATGAACTTACAATCGCCTGAACTTTGGAATCAATATTGGAGTTTAAATCTTTCGTAAGATCTTTAGGAATGACAATAGCCATCTGGTAATCTCCAGAAAATACAGCATCCTGTGCTGATTTTTCATTATAATTGGTCAATAGCTGGAATGTTTTACTGTTTTCCAGTTCGCCTTTTATATTTTTGGAAACTTCTGATTGATCATTGTCAATAAAAATAATAGGGATTTTTGAGCCTTCAAGGTTTTTAAAGGTAGAATCCTGGATCAGGGTAATGGTTACAATCAACAGCAACGGCATTACGAAAATAATGACAATCCCTCCGATATCTCTTTTCAGCAGAAGAATTTCTTTAATAAAGCTTCTCCACAGTTTATACAACAACATCTCTTAATTCTTTTCCGGTTAATGAAATGAAAACATCTTCAAGGTTTTCTGCATGGGCAATCTGAGAGACAAGTTCTTCAGGAGTTCCCACCGCATGAATTCTTCCTCTATCAATAATAGCAATCTTGGTACAGAATTCTTCAGCCTCAGAAAGGTGATGCGAGGTATAGATGATGCATGTTCCGCTTTTATTGAGTTCTAAAAGGAAATCAATGATTACTTTTTTAGATTGTACATCTACGCCTACAGTAGGCTCATCCAAAAACAAGACTGTTGGGTTATGAAGAGTTCCGGCGATAAGGTTACAACGGCGTTTCATTCCTCCGGAGAACTGGCCTACCTGTTTATTGGCAAATTTTGAAAGTCCCATGATTTCCAGAGAATCATCAATAGCTTTGGTAAGTTGTTTATGCTTTAATCCGTATAAGCTTCCGAAGAACATCAGGTTTTCTTTGGCTGTAAGAGTAGGATACAGCGCATATTCCTGCGGAACAATTCCCATGATCTCTCTGATCTTGAAATTATCTTTTTGTGGAGACAGCCCATTGATAGTATACTGTCCAGAAGTCGGTTTTATTAAACCGGAAAGCATGGAAATCAAAGTTGTTTTTCCTGCTCCATTAGGGCCAAGAATTCCGTAGATTTCGTTTTTATCGATATTCAAAGAGATATCATTGACAGAAAACTCGTCGGAATTTTTGTATTTTTTATATAGATTTTTGATCTCAATCATGTTCTCTGCCATATCAGATTGCTTTTCTCAGTTTTTTATAGAAAGCTTCTTCTAAATCTGCAATATGAAGCATAGTTTTCGAAAGTTCGTTATAGATGTTGCTCTTAGAGTTTCTGTTTTTGTAAACTCTCGCAATATCCACAGCAAAGTCTCTCCAAAGATCCCCAATAGAGGTGATTTCTTTTGAAAGTTCTTTTAATTCGTCATTTTTAAGGATAACAGATGCTTCCTGAAGAAATGCTCCATAGATAAATCTGAAACCGCCACCGCCAGTTCCGATTTCTTCCTGCATTCTGATGAGCTGTCCCAGATAATGGTTCGTTACTTTTGTTCCTTTCTTTTCTGCCCATTTTGGGATACTTTTAGCTACCCATCTCATCGCCTTTACACCAATAAGCGGAACAGGAGCCAGCATATTTTTGCAGGTGTCCTTGATTCCTTTTTTTATGGCTTCTTCCAAATGAACATTTTCCGGGATATAGATGGGATAATACATGTGTCCTTTAGGAGGAAGTGCTCCTTTGGCGTATCTTACTTTCTCCAGTTCGGCTTCTGTAAGAGTCGTGGTATAATCCATTACCGGATCGCTGATCAGGAATTTTCCGTCTTCTTTACCATATACTACGAGGTTATGAGCATTGAAGTGGAATTTATATTCTTCCGGAAAGTAAGTAAGATTGAAAACACCTACCTGAAGTCCTGTAGGGATATTTTGTTCTAAGTTTCTTTCCAAGGCTTTTTGTGCCTCTTGTGGATTTGAAAACTTTTCTCTTTTGATTTTAATTCCTAATCTTTTTGCTGCCTTGCTGAAAATAGCACCCGGCATCGGACGATAGCTGAAGCCCGGCGCAAAGTTTACCTTTAAAAAGGGAAGGTAGACAAAAAATAATCCTGAACCGATTCCGAAGATCATAGGTTCACTTAGTTTAAGTCCTCTGTTAAGCAGTAGATTAGAAGCGACACCGTTCTCGCAATGTGCTGTCTGATGGTGTTCAAAGTTTAATTTCATTTGCAGTTTATATCTTTTTCAAGGGTAAATAAAATGGAGTGTATCCTTTTATTTCCCGTCGAAGTTTTTTAGTTCATTGACTGGAATTCCGAATGCATCAGCATATTTTTTCAGTGCAGTTTCGCTCAGTGTTTTAAATACATTAGGTTTAAAATGCCTTTTTACCCTCCATTGCCACATTCCTACATAAGAAGCAAGCACCCCTAAGTCCATTTTATTGAACTCCATAAAATAAACGATAGGACTTACGATATTATTGGCAACGTTTTGTTTGGCTTCTTCAATTCTCTCATAAATAAGTTCCATAGATTCGTCCAAAGCTGCTTTTTTTGCATCCCAGCCTGTACTGTTTGCGGTTGTATAATTATCATTTTCATCCGTTACATACAGTACTTCCGTCATGTTGGCGGATTTCAGATTACTTTCGTCTTGAGGTAGGTCTTGTTTTTTCATCTGAAGAATGTTTAATTTTTTTAGATTTCAGATGAGATAGGTTTCATCTGTTTTTGATTCTTTTAACCAAGTGGCTAAAATAGTGAAAATACATAATATGAAAATTTTATACCATATGATCGCAATATTGTTGTGAAATAAAGGCTGAATCTGAGTTTTTATGAATATTTAAAAGAAACTCTTCTTGTTATCTTTCTCCTTTTGAGTAGTGTTTAAATTGATTTTCGGCTGTGAGATTTTGACTCATATATCACAAAAGATCTTTATTTTCTTTAGTTCTTGAATAATGCTGTTTAACTAATGGGATGTAATGAAATCTTAAGAAGTACTGTTAATACTTATAATAGGGAACATTGTAACAAGTACCCCTTATGATAAGACTAATGGATTTGAAATTTGGATTGAAAAATAACTATTAAATAACAACTATGAAAAAGTTTTTTATTTCTGTTTCGGTTTTCTGTATGCTTAATGCTATGGCTCAGAAATTCGATACTCAAAAACTGACGGATGCTCAGGGTTATACTTATGAAACGGTAAAGAATGACCAGGCAGGAGTAAGGGTTTATACCCTGAAAAATGGATTAAAGGTTTATCTGGCCAGAAATGAAGATGCACCCAGAATCCAGACCTATATCCCGGTAAGAACAGGATCTAATAATGATCCAAGTGATAATACAGGACTTGCTCATTACTTGGAACATATGGTTTTCAAAGGAACTTCCCATTTAGGAACTCAGGATTGGGCGAAGGAAAAAGCTTTGCTACAACAAATTTCCGACCTTTATGAACAACATAAGGCAGAAAAAGATCCGGCAAAGAAAAAGGAACTTTACAAAAAAATCGATGAGGTTTCTCAAGAAGCATCAAAATTTGCGATTGCCAATGAATATGATAAAGCGATTTCTTCATTGGGAGCTACAGGAACCAATGCTCATACATGGCTGGATGAAACGGTTTACAAAAACAATATCCCATCCAATGAACTGGAAAAATGGTTGAAAGTTGAAAAAGAACGTTTCTCAGAATTGGTACTTCGTCTTTTCCATACTGAATTGGAAGCAGTATATGAAGAATACAACAGAGCACAGGATAACGACGGCCGTTTGGTAAATTATGCTTTGATGGAAGCTCTTTTCCCAAAACACCCGAACGGACAGCAAACTACTATTGGTACTTCTGAACACCTGAAGAGTCCATCAATGATAGCGATTCATAAGTATTTGATACCTATTATGTGCCTAATAACATGGCAGTAGTCTTGGTTGGAGATATTGATTATGACAAAACTATAAAATTAGTTGATCAGTATTTCGGAGCATTCAAGTACAAAGAACTTCCTATGAAGAAGATGGTTACAGAGGAACCTATGACCCAGATTGTTTCCCGAACAGTAAAAAGCCCATCTACTCCAAGAATGACGATGGCTTGGAGAACAGACTCTTATGGAAGCCAGGAAGCTAGATTAGCAGATGTTGTTGCAGAAATTTTGAGCAACAGAGGAGATGCCGGATTAATTGACCTTAATATCAATCAAAAGCAGAAAACGTTAGGAGCTGGAGCCTATGAATCACCATTCAAAATGTATGGAACATTCGCGTTAGTGGTAACTCCTAAGGATGGACAAAGTTTTGATGAGGCTAAAAAGCTATTGCTTGATCAGCTTGATCTTGTTAAAAAGGGACAGTTCCCAGACTGGATGCTGAAAGCTATCATCAATGATAAAAAGGTTCAGCGCATGAAAGGTTGGGAAACTGCTGACGGTTTGGCTACTGAACTTTATGATTCTTATATCAAAGGCAGAACCTGGCAGCAGGAACTGGACGAGATCAATCAATATGAAAAGATTACTAAGGCTGATGTAGTGAAGTTTGCGAATGACTTCTTTAAAAATAACTATGTAGTGGTTTACAAAGAGAAAGGAGTGAATGATAAGCTTGTTCGTGTAGAGAACCCGGGAATTACTCCTATTAAATTGAACAGAGAAGCTCAGTCTCCTTTCCTTAAAGACATTTAAATACTAAGGTTACTGAAATCAAACCTGAGTTTATCGATTATAAAACAGCGATTCAGACTTCAAAGGTAAAAGACAAGACGGTAAGCTTTGTAAAAAATAAATACAATGAGATTGCCCAGGTAAGCTATGTTTTCCCTTTCGGAACAGATCATGATAAGGAGCTTTCGTTAGCAGGAACTCTTTTCGAATACCTTGGAACGGATAAATATACTCCGGAACAATTGAAAGAAGAATTCTATAAGCTAGGAATTTCTTACAGTTTCAGAACTTCTAATGATCAAACGACTGTTACTTTATCAGGACTTGAAAGTAATATGAAGAAAGGAGTGGAGTTAATGAACCATTGGATGACCAACGTAAAAGCAGATAAAGCTATTTACAGCCAAACTGTAAAAACAATTCTTGAAGCGAGAGAAGTTGCTAAAAAGGATAAAGTGAGAATTATGGGAGCCCTTTCCAATTATGCAAAATATGGGAAAGAATCAAGAATGACGGATGTTATTTCTAAAGCTCGTCTTGAAAGCATTGATGCTGCAGAATTAATGAAAAAGGTGAAAACACTGAATCAATATCCTTATCAGGTATTGCTTTATGGGCAAGATCAGGCAGGTATGGAGAGCGCGATAAAACCTTATATCACGAATACAAGTCTACAGCCGGCAAAAGCTAAGGAATATACGGAACCTGCAACAACAGGGAAGGTATATTTCACAAATTATGACATGGTACAGATGGAAATGGCTAAAGTAGCGAAAGCAAGCCCTGTAAACCTAGACAACTTCGGAAAAGCGAATGTTTTCAATGAATATTTCGGAAGAGGATTATCTTCTATCGTTTTCCAGGAAATCAGAGAGAGCAAGTCTTTAGCTTACTCTGCGTATGTTTCTTACGCCAACGCTTCAGAGAAAGGGCATGCCAACTATATTACCAATTATATTGGAACACAGTCTAACAAACTTCCTTTAGCTGTAACTGCAATGAGCGAACTAATGGCTGAGCTGCCACAGATCCCAACACAGTTTGAAAATGCAAGAGGTTCTGCATTGAAACAAATTGCTTCTAACAGAATCAATAGAACTAATATCTTCTTCAGCCAGTTAGCCCTTAAAAAATTAGGTGTTGATTATGACCTGAGAAAAGATACCTATGCTGAGATTCAAGGATTGACATTGCCTCAGCTGACAGGATTTTATAATACAGAAGTGAAACCCGTACAATACAATACCGCAATTATCGGTAAGAAAGAAAATCTAAATATGGAGTCTATCAATAAGATGGGTGAGTTCCAGGAAGTATCTCTTGAAGAAATCTTCGGGTACTAATATTTTAGTTTTAATAATAGGTAAAGTGGAGCAGAAATGTTCCACTTTTTTGTTTAAATAAAGACATTTTCCTGATAGTGAGTGTTCCACGGGTTTTAGAATGTTTCACGTGAAATATATTGTTGGTTTTAATACAAATATCATAAATAACTCCACAATTGTTGAGGTTAGATAGGTGTTTTTTTAACGCAAGAGTTCGCAAAGGATTATCTATTGTGGATATTTTCGATCGCAAAGGCATTTCACTCAGCAAAGGAAGAAAGAAATATCTTTGATCAGTTTGTTGGGTTTTAATTCAATAGAGGTCCAGCTAAATAAAAGATAAATTTCATCTGGCTTTAACCAAAATCTATTTATTTCGGACACAATATCCTCTCCCTAAAAATAGTCAGGAATCTTAGCTGAGTGAAATGCCCTTGCGAACTTAAAAAAATAGAAATAATCACTTTCTTTGCGATCGTAGCGTTAAAACAATAAAGAAAAAACATCAATAATTGTAAAAACAAAAAAAGCTGCACAAAATGTACAGCTTTTATAGTCTTTTTCTTTCTTTTTACGATTTTACCTCCTGAATAAACAGGTTAATCTCTGCTCTGATCAACAATTCATCATTGTTAAAGGTTTCGCAGAAGATGTGGCAGATATTTTCAAACTGGGAAATCAGTGATGCTTTTGAAATGATCTTGTCATTTACTTTTGGAAGTCCAAAAATCTCAATCTTTTTGATATTGGTGATAAAGCCTATTACTTTGGTATTGGCTTCCGGATTTTCGAAGAAGCTTTGTCCAAGGATAGATGAGCAGGTTTGAGCAAGGTTTTCAATTAAGCCTGCTTCTACAAATTCATTGTTATGAACAAATATATTGTCTTCTTTTATTTCAAAGGAAGTCACTACTTTTTCCTTGGTCAACTCCAGGATATAGTCGGCCATAAGCATCGGCTCGCGATGCGGTAAAAAGTTGTGTATATTAATGATATTTTCTTCCCTGATTTCCATTAAAAGTTATTTTACAACAGTTTTCATTTGAGATTTTGCAATGACTTCATCATTTAATTTAGTAACAATATCTACAAGCGTTACTCCCATTACTTCATTAAGGATGGTAACCTCTGATGTCAGCTGGTCACCAATTTTAGGCAATCCTTCTGTTTCAAAGGATTTGATGGCTCCAATATATCCTGTTGGGGCATCTTTTCCAAGCAAATAATACTTGTATCCAGTGTGAAGGGCTACACTTTGTGCCTGATGTTCGATTAATCCCGATGCCTGAAAGAATCCATCCTGAATGAAAAGATTGTCTTCATTTATTTTAAATCCGGAAATAAGATGATTTTCAGAATATTCCGACAGTTCATGTACCATGACAAATGGTGCACGCTGCGGAATAAGACTTTCTACAAAATCTTTATCGGATGTGGGCAGTCTGTTTTCCATTAGCAAACTGTTAATAAAGAACAAGAATAGGCAAATCTTCCACTTTCAGGAACACAAAGAAGTATTTTTTCTCCTTTTTTCAATGTTCCGGAGTTCATCAGTTCTTCTAATGCAATGAAGATAGATCCGGCACCAATATTTCCTACTTCAGAAAGATTGTAGAACCATTTTTCAGCGGGGAAGTCCATGCCTTTTTTAGCAAATTCATCTTTCAATCCATCTTTGAAATACCCTGAAGAGATGTGGGCCAATACATGGTCAATTTTTTCAGGATCTAAATGATGTTTATCAAAAGAAGCTCTTAAACTTTCTGCCCCTTTGACAAGAATGTATTTATCAAGGATTTTAGTATCCTGTTTAATAGCAAAAATAGATTGCTTCAACCAATCGTCAGATGGGTAATCTGCCCATGATTTTAAGCTTCCGTCTTCCTGCTTGTCACATCCTGCATACATACATGCTTCGATCTCGTGAGCATAAGAATAGAAATCAATAAATTCTACCCTTAAAGAAATCCCATTCTCTCTAGGTTTATTTTCTAATAAGAAAGCACCAGCTCCGTCAGAAAGCATCCATCTTAGGAACTCTCTTTTGAAAGCAATAATAGGTCTTTCTTCTAGTAATTTTAAATTTTCAGCCTCATGATTGAATTTATCAGCTGTCATCCATGCAGACATCCTTTCAGAACCTGCACATACAGCACTTTCCTGTACACCTGCTCTCACAGAAAGAAATCCATAGTTAAGGGCATTCATCCCTGAGTTGCAAAGTCCGGTTGCAGTATTGATCTCAATAGATTTCCCAATGTTCAGTTCACCATGAACCATAGAAGCGTGAGAAGGCTGAATCTGATCTGGTGAAGTAGTTCCTACTGATAATAGCTTCATATCTTGCTTTTTGAAATTTTCATCAAAAAGTCCTTCAATAGCCTTCGCAGTAAGCTGTGCATTGGAATGGGTAGGGTTTCCTTCTTTATCTAAAGCGTAATATCTTGTTGTGATTTTATTATTTCTTAAAATAAGTGATCTGGCTTTAGAAGGTGCGTCATTGATAAGCCCAAGATATGTCTCCATTTCCTCATTAGATACCGGTTCATTGGGTAAATATTTTGAAGCTTTTGTTATAAATACGTCGTACATTCTATTTTAAATTAATTCCTTGTAAATATCTTTTTTGTTTTTGTCTTTTAAACCAAAATATAGGAGTTGTAAGTAGGTGTAATACCAAAACGACAGGTGAGATGATCCATATCGCTGCCATCAAATATACCTTAAAGAATTTTATCAGCAATGGGCGTTTCTCTTTTTTCTTTATAATCAGATTAGACCATACAGTGAAAATTTTATTCCCAACCTTTTCTACACGCACTAAAAACGGGCGAATTTCGATGGCACCATTTTTTACAAGATCCGGTTGTAAATTTTCCAGATCGTTGCTTTTAAAATGTCTTTCAATAATCTCGCCATATTTTACGGAACCTGTGATTTCTTCATCAGAAATTCCTGCTGCCGGAAGCATCCCGGATTTTTCTTTCTGGCCTGTGGTTAGCCAGCGAAGAATCGTCAGTACACTGGTATAATTGTCATGCCTATCTACCAATGCGATGTTTCCAACAAGTTTGGCTTTTAAATCTCTTAAGTATACTTTCAGTTTTTCCTGAGAGAGCATCCACATATTTCGGGTTCCGGAAATAGTGACTACAGGAGTGTCTTTAAGGATACGCTCTGCATAGCCACTCTTCAAAAATGAAATGATCGGAATAGAGGGGGTGAGATACCACACCTGATAGCCGAACAAAATAAGATCATACTTTTTGTTCAGTATTTCTTCTGAAGGGGGCACTATTTCTTTTGGAATTTGTAAATAAGATTCCGGAAAAGTGTTGAAAAAAACGTCACCAGGCCAAGGAAAAGGGAAATCTTCCTTTAGCTGAATATTATAATAAGTAATATCATATCCTTCCTTTTGAGCTTCAAAAGGTTTGGCAATATTTCTCACAATATCCTCCAACTGGCCGGTTTGAGAATAATATATGACAAGTATATTTTTTTTCATGGAATCTTTTTAGTGTTTACAAAAATATGTTTTTCATATTTATTATTTAGTTTTAAATACTTTTAATGAGTCGGAACTGAATTTTAATGTATAATTTTCACTTTCTATCGCAGTATTTGTGGTATTGATGAAAATGATAGTTTTAGGACGAATCTGAATTTCGCTGAGATCAAAATGATCATCGGAAATCAGGAGTACATCGATGTTTTTATTCACTTCAGACAGTTCTTTTATATAGTTTATTTTTCTTCTTTTTACCAGATAATTATGAGCTGCCTTTGCTCTTTTTTCATCATTCTTTATCCATGAAAAAATTCTTCTGCTGGCTTGATAAAGGGTAAGCAAAACATCTTTTTGTCCAAAATCATCAGCAATATGAAGGATATTGGCGTCAGCATCAATATGTTTATTCAGTTCAAAGTAAACCAACTTATTGGTGTTGAAATCTTTCTTTACTGCTGTTACCACTTCAGCATCTTTATATAAATAGCTTAAGAATAATTGTTTTTTAAAATAATTTTCATTCTCAATTTCTTCCCTTAGCTTGGCAAATTCTTCTCTGTAGTAAGCATTGATCTTTTTTGTTCTTTCAGAATAATTTTTGCCGAAGCTAAGATCATCTTTATTGATCCTATCACCTACTTTTACAATAATGCTGCCATCATAGATAATGAAATCTCCTTTCGGAAGTACTTCAGAGTTCCCGTGGATATATAAAGGAAGCACATCCAGTTCAAACTGCTCTGCAAGATAGAAGGCTCCTTTATGAAATCTTTTCACATCATTGGTATAAGAACGTTCCGCTTCAGGGAAAACAACAAGGGAATATCCTTGTGCAATTTTTTCTTTCAGCTGATCCATACCATTTTCAATACCTTGAGAAACCGGATAGAAGCCTAATGCTTTTACCAGTTTTCCGAAAACCGGAGAGTTATAAACCCAATCATTCACCAAATAAATGATTTTGTGGGTGGCCATTGCAATAGCTAGCGTATCCAGAAAAGAGGTATGATTAGCAATAATGACTGCCGGTTTACTGAAGTCCTCATTTGTATTTTTAATGACCTTTTTCTTTACAAATGGATTCGAATATAGAACAGAAGTTAAAAACTTAGCTAAAATAAGTTTGATAATATCCAATGTTTTACCCTTGGATTTCTTTACAAACAAACTTCCAATAGCTGAAAATACCATTCCTCCAAGCCCATAATATAAAAAGCTTATTACTGAAACTGCTAATAATCTGAATGTGATCGGAGAAAGTCCTTTTTTCGCCCTGTTGGTAATCAGCAGCCTGAACCAGAACGGATATAAAGTAGAGGTAATGATTATTACTGAGAACATTCCTATCAAAGCAACCAAAGCCAGTGAATGTAGAGCCGGATGCTTGGCAAAGATCAGAGATCCAATGGAGAGAATAGTGGTAAATACTGCCAGAATAATTGAAGTTCTATACGTTGGAAGTTCATTTTTTCCCGTAGTATGTTCCTTTTGCATAGCCTGAGTAAGGAAAATACTGAAGTCGTCACCCACTCCAAATACTAATGTACAAACTACTGTACTGAAAATATTAAGTTCCAATCCTAAAAAATAAAGGATTCCGGCTG
Source organism: Chryseobacterium tructae (assembly GCF_030409875.1). Classification (NCBI taxonomy): domain Bacteria; kingdom Pseudomonadati; phylum Bacteroidota; class Flavobacteriia; order Flavobacteriales; family Weeksellaceae; genus Chryseobacterium; species Chryseobacterium tructae. Next base: position 252,524 of record NZ_JAUFQR010000001.1, read on the forward strand.
TTACTACTCCTGTCAGAACAATCGGAAACATGGTCAAAACAGTCAGTTCAAAATTCCTGAAGAAAACAATGATCGTTAAAACGATAGCCAGAAGGGAGTAATTAATCAGGGTATTGAAATCTCTTTTTAATAAGCCTAGAAAATTTTCATTCATCTGCTGCCGGTCAATGGCAAGGGCATCATGTTTCTTTTCAATATCATTGATGAAGGCATCTCTTTTATTCTCGTCCACCTTTACTACATTGGAAACCGTATAAAATCCTTTTTCATTGCTCATGAATTCTGAAATCTGGAGCGCTTTCACTTTTTCATAGTCTCTGATTGTTAACGTGGAATAATTTTTATTGAGAATCTCATTAAATTGAGCAAAAGCCGAACTGTTGAATCCAAATTTGTTTCCGTTGCTGATAAGCTCAGAAACCGTTTGGTTCTTTTTAGTATCGTTCCAGAATGTCTTCCATTCCTTAATTTTGTTTTGCTGGTCTTTCTCGGATAGAACAATGCTTCCAATAGAATTGTAGCTAAGGATTTTACCTTCTTTCTTCTCTTGTTCAAGGAATGTATTCAGTTGAGAGTTTCTGGCAAGAGCTTGTTCTTCAGAGTTTCCATATGAAATGGTATAAATAGACTTTGAAGTAATGTCCGAAAGCTTCTGGAGTTTGCCTCACTGATTTTCATTTCTTTCGGAATATAGTTCAGATCCCCAATATCTTCATTAAAACCTACATGTCTGAAACCAAATAAACATGCCAAGATAATAATAGAACATCCAATAATCAAAGGTTTGTTTTTCTCGTATGGATAAGAACCAATTTTATCAATAAAGTTGGTGCTTTGCTTTTCTACGGAATGTTTAGGTTTATAAAGCTGAGGAACGATAATTAATGCAGTAATGGAAGATAAAATAACAGTAATCGCTGCAAAAAGTCCCAGGTCTTTTAATGCTTCAGAGCGTACAAATACCAGACATAAAAAGGAAACCGCAGTGGTCGCACTACTCAATACAATAGGTTGGGTGATTTCCTTGTAAAGTTCTTCAATATTGTTATTATGTTTGTAATGGGTAAGAATATGCAGGGCATAATCTATGGTAATTCCGATAAGAATGGCTCCTACACTTAATGAAATGGCTGAAATTTTATCCTTAATAAAATACAATATCAATAGAGCCAGCAACACGGAGAATACTGTTGGAAGAAATACAATGATCGGAGTAAAGAAGTTTCTGAAATAATAAATCAGAAGAATCAAAAGTACAGTCATTGAAATCACGACCGTGTTCTGGATGTCTTTTTTGATCTGCTTTGCGTTGGCAACAGCAATTACCGGAGAGCCAAAATAGCTGATTTCAGTTTTTCCTTTGAACTGTTTATTCAAATTGTCTTTTATCTGATCAAGCTGATCAACAAAGGTTTCATTGGCTTTTGTGTCATTACTTTTATTTTTAGGATCAATAAATAACAAAAGATTTTTTCCATCTTTGGTCACAATATAGCTGTCTTCAAGCTTAAAGTCTTTGCTGATGTTTAAAGCATTTAATTTTTTGATTCCTAAAAAAGTGAGTCCAAGAGGATCTTTTTTGATAAACTCTTTGGTCACAAGGCTTGTAGGAGAAGCTAAAGAGATATAATTATTCTCTACCTGTTGGGCAATACTATCTTTTTGAAGCTTTCCCTGGATCTCTTTATAATCATTTTCATTCAGAAATAAGGGGAGATTTTGACTGACAAAATCAAAAGTTTCAGAGATTTCATTATCATTTACTTTTCCCTGAACCGAACCGATATATTTTTGAAGGGGTTCTATTTTCTGTAAAAAAGTATCTGCCGTCTCAGAAAGCTGGAAGCTCTCTTCATTGGATTTATTTTCTATGATCACAATGATCTTGTCCGAAAAATTAAGCTGCTTAAGTACCTTTGCTGTAAGATCAGATTTCTCATTTTTGGGAATGATCTGATTAATATCTTCTTCAAAATTAATCTTTGAAGCAAAGAATAGACATAAGGCTGCGATTCCTAAAGCTGTAAAAACAGAAAGGATTTTGTTCCTGGAAATCAGATAGTATAAAAATATAAAAAAGCGATGCATTGCATTTGGATCAAGTCTGCAAATTTAAATTTTTAAGAATTACATCAAAATAGTTAGGGGATAAGTTTTGGCTGAAAATCAATAAAATATTCTAGGCAGAATGAAAAATTATTCTACTTTTGCAAATGTTCCCTTTTGATGACATGTATTTTAAACCACAATTATTATTAAAAAATAAGAATCTGTTTTTGATATGTTGACAAAAAATGATGAAAAAATAAATGGATTCCTATTTGTAGCAGTGCTCCCATTTTTGCTGTTTGCGATGTCTTATTATGGCTTTGAGTCTTCTTATGTAAGGCTGAAGACCATGGAGAAAGCTCCTGACTTTATGTTCTCTTCTGTATATGCTTACAGGGTGATCCCTAATTATCTGAGTGTACATGTTACTGAGGTGGTGACTTTTATTGTAAACAATTATGTTCCGTTTCTGAAAAATTTTCTCTTGAAACAAGGGACATTATTCTATCATAGTATCTTTCTGATCAACAGTTTCTTTTTTGTGCTGTCTTCAGTTATTTTACATTTGATTTTTAAACTAAAATCTTCAGGAATTCTTTTGCATCTTAATATCAGAAGAATGATTCATCTGTTGGCCATTTTTTTTATTGTTATTGTACAGTATGTTCCTACCAACTGTGACTCTATAGCCATTTTCTTTTATCTTTCGGGAGCATTACTTAGTTTGAAATACCTTCACAACCGAAAATCTACAGATTTTATTCTTTTATGTGTCGTGGTTTTTATTTCTACGTTGGCAAGAGAGACTTCATGCCTGAATATTTCGTTTTTTGCTGCAATTTGCATCGATTTTGAAAAACTGAAAAATAAAGATTTTACTTTCATCAAAGAGATTCTGCTTTTGGTGATTGCTTTTATTATACCTTATGCAGGACTTAGAATGATGATTCATCAGGATGTGTCTTTTGTTGAAGGAATTTATTTCCGGGATAACTTCACCAGTCCTTTTAATCTGAGTGGTCTTTTGTTTGGTACAATAAGCTTATATTTCAGCTACCTTTTATGTAATAATGAAGGAAAGATGCTGATCAGAAAATATGTATTCTTTTCCATCCCTTACCTGGTAATGATTACTATGGTGGGGCTTTTTTGGGAAGTCAGATTATTTATTCCTTTAATTCTTACAGGGTTTATATTTACTTCATATCAATTTAAAAACACCATATCTGTCTAATGAGTTTATTACACCCATATTATATCATTGCCATGATCTATATGCTTTTTTTTAGTGTACAGGAGGTTTTTGGTAATAAGGTAGAAAAGAAATGGTTTTGGTTTTTGGGAATATATCTCATGATTGTTGCGGGTCTTAGAGATGATGTGGGACCGGATTATGGAAGTTATTTGGGGCTTTATATTTATTCTGATACGAAAAGTTATTATAGTATCTTTATGAAGATGCTTCATATGGAAGGGCCTGAAATTCTGGATGTAGAGTGGCTATACACTCTGATCAATAAGATAATACTGAATATTTTTGATGCTCCCTTTTATATTCTGACATTTATTATTGCTATTTTGGCAATCACTTTCAAAGTAGAGTATACTGAGGATAATACTTTTTATCCCTTTACCTTTACTTTATTTATGTTTATTCCAGGCTTTTTCATTGGAGAAAGCGGACAGATCAGACAGAACTTAGGAACCTTTATTGTCTATTTTGCTCTGCGGTATATTAAAGAACGGAAGCTATGGCATTATTTATTTTTTATCTTTTTAGGTTCGGGGATTCATAGTGTATGTTATATGTTCCTGCCCATGTATTGGTTGGCTCGTGTACCGTTGAATAAGGTGATGATGCTGATTATGATTATTACTTCTGTATTTTTATCTCCTTTTGAAGTGTATAGAGGGCTCGGAGATTTTCTAGGGAATATGGCAGGAGATAATATGCTTGTTGAAGGTTTTAACGGGTATGTTGGAGAGAGTGTAGAAAGATTAAATGGTGGATTTGGTATTCCGGAAGGAATGATGGCGATCTTAACTTTCTTCCTGTTTGCTTTCGATACTAAAATGAAAGAACTGTATCCCTATTATGAATACCATAGAAATTATGCGGTGATAGGAATCTGCGCTTACTTTATCTTTAGAAATAATCCTATTTTCTCATCCAGACTTGCGGGAGCCTTTATTGGATTTTCTTATATCATCATTCCTAATGCCATGTATGTAGTCTCTAAAAGAGTAAAGGTAATGATTTATGCTTTTATCATATCGCTAGTAGTGTTCAATTTCGTTGTCTTCTCCATCTTTAATAATATTAAAGCAGGTCGATTTACAATTGATTTATATCATAATCATATTCTTCCATAGTAATAAAGTATAATAATAAACCAGATTCAAGGGCTATTAAAATTAAAATCAATTCTTAAAAATATATGATAAAAAAGCGGTATTAATACTGCTTTTTTTTATGCCTCTGTCATATCATCAATCCAGAACATTGTATTATCGGCTTCTGATAAGTCTTTGTTCATAAGCAAAATGCTAAATATTTTTTTTGAATTTTTTGGTGTATTTTTTGATTCTGTGTTAATTATTTTTCAATTATAAAATAATAATGTTAAACTATTTGTTTAATAATTGATTTATGTCATCATTAATGGTTTGTTATATAGCTTTTTTATATCAAAAGTATAGGGGTGTACTTGTGTTTATATAAAAAATCAGTGATATGAAAGAATCAGTATTGAAAAAAATGGGGGCAATCATTTGTCTGGTATTAGTATGTAACTGCTCTATCAAGGGTATGGAGCTGAAAGAACGAACGAGTCCAATAGAAAAATTTCAAGAAAAAGGTCAGGATACGATAAGTAAGCCCTCCGGGAAGACTAATAAAACAGCGAGAAAAGCTGATTTTGATGATTTGAGAGACTGGACAAAAGCACCAAACAGCTACCTTTTTGATCCAAGTCAGAATAATGAAGGTTTGTACGTTCCTGTGAAAAAAGCGTATGCAATGTGGCAACAGGATAAAATTATTGGATCTTCAGGAATTCCTGCGGGACAAGTTACAGCAGATGTTCTTTGGGAAGATAATCCAGGTCTGATAAAGTCAGCAACAGGATATCTTCTTGAAATAATAGGTTCCGGAGAAAATGCTAAAATAAAAGTTCCGATTAATAAATCCAAAGAGGGAAATGCTGTTGTGGCCTTAAGAGTCAATGGTGAAATTTTCTGGTCATGGCATATTTGGGTGACAGATAATCCGGGAAATGGTTCCACTTATAAAAGTTTTACAGGAGTATCAAGACAAAGAAGCAATGGAACAGTTGAATTGATTCCTGATCTTGAATGGGGATGGATGGATCGGAACCTGGGGGCAATCGGAAATTCTATCACAGCAACAGAGTGGAATAAAAATGGAGGTCTCCTATATCAATGGGGGAGAAAGGATCCTATACCGCCTTTAGCCTTAAAAGGAGACGATTTTTATGAAGTTTCAGGATCAATAGGGCGAGTGAGACACAGAGGTGCTAAAAACTTTACCGGAGCTGTCAAAATTGATGATCTTAGAAAATTTGTTTTGCTTTCCAATGCTGAGGTAAGTAACAATATTAAGCTTTCGATAAAAAATCCGTTAAGCCTTATTTATGTTAATAAAGATGATAATTCAGGGCCAGCTTATTATAATAACAATACAGCTTTGATGGTAAACTGGTTCGGAAAATCTGCAACGACTCCGGATTCTCAGCTTTCTGAATTAAATTTATGGTCAGACAATTCTCAGGGAAAGGTGAACGCAAATTATAATGATGATGGCAATGCAAAACCTTATCGGGATAAATCTTCTTATGATCCCTGCCCAAATGGATGGCGAATTCCTTCTATGTTGGTCGCCAACTTGGCCTCTCAAAACTATATAGATGATGTGAGATTAGACTTTTCACCATTTGGAGTAAGAACCAATATGGGAAAGAATACTTTTGAAGCCAATAAATATCACGTGATAAAGCCTACAGATACTAATACTCCGAACTACATGAAAGGTTTTAAATTATATGCCAATACCGGCTTTGATTTATCCAATGTGAATGGTTTTAATATGGGGCTTTTTCCGGGGACAGGACAATTAGGGCTCACCGTCCATCAGGGACAATATACAGATCAGCATCATGTCGGTTTATGGACAGCAACAATGGCTAAGCATTTTGATAATACTCCGGTGGTGGGAGCTCGTGCATTGTTTATGGTGCCGGATAAAGGACAGCCGGATGTTCCGGATGCTGCTTTTCCGAATGTGAAAGGAAGATATTGGTATATGCCGCTAGCGGCAGGTGAAACCTCGGGAGCGAATGCTTGTAGATGTCTAAAAGATCCCTTGTATGTGTTGGATGGGTATGACTTCCCCACAGAATATTTACCCGTAGTTGTTGAATTTAAAGAAGGAATCAATAATCCGAATACCTATCAGATTGTGAAAAATGCCACAATGACCACTCTTGATATTCCAGTAAACAAAGCATTTTCTGTTCAAAGTGAAATGTTAAATAATAAAGAGATTCTTTCAGTATCAAGTTTTAATAATTTGAAAGCGAATGTTCTTTGGAGTACAAACGCAGGATTAATCAGTAAAGTGACAATTCCTGGAGGATCACCAAATTCATTAGAAGGAATTTCAAATACTAAAATTCAGATTACAATCAATCCTAATCAAAGTGGAAATGCAGTGATTACCCTACATAATGGAAGTATTACAAGTCCGGTATATTGGAGCTGGCATATTTGGGTCACAGATACTCCGGTTGCTTCTATACCGCATACTACAGAATTACCTAATACAGCAGTTACCAATTACGTAAATTATGTTGATAAAGGAGCATCACCATTGCAAACGGAATTTATGGACAGAAACCTGGGGGCAACAGATGCTTTTCCGGTAGTTGCTAATCCATTAACACCTAGTGCGGCAGAGCTTGCAAGAATTAGAGCTTCAACGGGAATGCATTACCAATGGGGAAGAAAAGATCCTATCCCAACTTTTCAATATGCAGATAACCGGGCTTCTTTCAGTATCTTTTTAGGAACAGCAGGTGCGGATGGAACAGTGGCTTATTCTCCTTTATCTGTAGCTGCTTATAATAATCTGGCAGGAAATTATATTGTCCCGTTCAATACCTATACAAATTCTACCAACGCAAACGTGCTTCCGACAGATAAAATAGCAGATAAAATTTCAAAAGTCTTACTATACTCGGTGAGGAATCCTTTAGTTTATATGATTCCAAGTACTTTTGCTGCTTACAACAGTGCTGCACCGAATTTTACAAACGGAACAGATTGGTTGGCAGATGAACCCAATTTAGCTCCCGACAGATGGGGAAGAGGAACCAAAAAATCACCTTTTGATCCTTGTCCGGAGGGATGGCGAATTCCGGATCTTACAGGAGTTGCTATCACAGCAAATCAGGATTATGGCATCTCTCCCTGGTATAAAAAAGATAAAAATGTAGCAACCGCATTTAGTGTACTTACCGATTATTTAGGATCAAGAGTAAGGAATCCCAGTACAACTTCTACAATAGGATATACTTTTAATGATCAATCCTATAATGTAGGAAATTATCCCAATTCGGGATCCAGAGGCTTCAGAAGTGTCACTACCAATCAGAGTGCAGCAGGAAGTTATAATGTGATTAATTTCCAATATCCGGGAATTTGGACGGGTGCTTTGTTGTCAAATTATATAGGAAGACCCATTAATATTCTTTGGGATGCCGCTTCTAGTGCCAACCGTATGCTTGCGTTTCATGATAACAACGATCCTTATTTCGGGATGAATTGCAGATGTGTAAAAATAAAATTAGATGCCAATGGAAATGAGTTAGGACCCATTCCTAAAGACCAGGTTACAGCTTTGCCTGCTACAATGAATCAGATTCCCAAAGATTTAATTACGGTCAACGCAAGATTTGTGAAAGCAAAAAAATAAAATTTGCAAAATCAGATCATAAAAAAATGCCGGTTCACCATTGAGCCGGCTTTATTGTTTGTTTTTACAGCTTAAAAATGGAATTTACTTCCAGACAATAGATTGATCTTATTAAAAAAAGGAAATATATGCCTTTGGATAAGTGTAAATTCATAATTTTAGCACTTGTAAAAATTGGGAAAAGAGGAAGTTTATTCTTTCCTTTTTACAGATTTTAAAAATACACTATGAGGTTAGAAAAATTTGTGCAACATTTTAACAGTAAGATCTTTATTTATTTTTTGATCGCTATTACAGCAATTTACACCCTTGCTTTTACCCTTGCTTTTAATCTTAAAGATGATGGATATATCCTTGCAGATTGGTTGATCAACTATGAAGACGGAGGTTTCAAAAGAAGAGGGTTATCCGGGAGTTTCTTTTTTATTCTTCAGGATATAACGGGGTTCAGTCTTAATTATATTGTTTACTTCTTTCAATTTATAATTATTTCGCTGTTTTTTTGGTTGTACACAAAACTTATAAGATATAAGGTGACAGACTTGCTTTATCTCTCACTTTTATTGTCGTCTATTGGGTTTGTAGGGCTTTTGAATACAGTGACTTATGTAGGAAAAAAAGAATTTATCGTATTTCTTTTGTTTACTTATTTTGTTTACCTTTTAGATCATGATAAATTATCAAAATATAAAGAATATGCTTTCTGTTTATTACTTTTTATAACTACACTTTTGCATGAGGTTACTCTCTTTTATGTTCCTTACTTTGCGATTGCATTATATGTCAAAAATGGCAAGCTGGAAATCAAAAGATATATTAAGTTTTTCCTTGCGGTAATTATCCCTGCCGGAGCCATTGTTTTATTTGGTAAAAATGTAAATGAAGGAATGTCACTGGAAATACTCAATAGAAGAGGAGTACATCCTACTTACGGTATTTTCTATTGGAATATTGATGAAAGACAGTATATTAAGGAACATCTTAGTGAATATCTGCTTTACTTTATCAGCTTAGGGATAAGCGTACTTCATATTTGTTATTATTTAAAATATCTAAATGGACGAAAGATTTTATATATTTTATTAATCGGAGCCTTTTTCTTTTCATTTCCACTGTTTTATCTGGCTATAGACTGGGGAAGATGGATGTATATTCATATGATGTTGATGATTATCCTTTTTGCTATGATGTTGAAAAAAGGAGACTCTATATATGCCTGTGAACCCATAATTATTGATCGGAAATTTTATATAACAATGGCTATAATACTACTGTCTCTGCTATATAGAGTTGAAATGTCCGGAAAGGGTTTCACCTTCGAGGGAATATTATATAGACTGTTTGTTGCTCCACTGGAATTGTTAAATAAAATGTGATTTCAAAAAGTATATAATAAAAAAGCTTTACTTTTGCAAAAAATTTTTTTTAGAATGTCGAAAAATTTAGTAATCGTAGAGTCCCCGGCAAAGGCAAAAACTATCCAGAAATATTTAGGTAAGGATTTTGATGTGAAATCCAGTTTCGGTCATATCCGAGATTTGCCTAAAAAAGGCATGGGAATAGATCTTGCCACCTTTAGTCCGGATTACGAAGTTTCAGCAGACAAGAAGAAATTGGTGACAGAATTAAAGGCTGCAGTAAAGAAAGCCGAAATGGTTTGGCTGGCTTCCGATGAAGACCGCGAGGGAGAAGCTATTGCATGGCACTTAGCAGATGAATTGAAACTGAAACCCGAAAACAGAAAAAGAATTGTTTTCCACGAGATTACTAAAAATGCCATTCTAAAAGCAATTGAAAATCCAAGGGATATCGATCAGAATTTAGTGAATGCCCAGCAGGCAAGAAGAGTGCTGGACAGAATTGTAGGTTTTGAAATGTCTCCGGTTTTATGGAAAAAAGTAAAACCAGGATTGTCTGCAGGAAGAGTACAATCGGTCGCTGTAAGATTAATTGTTGAAAGAGAAAAAGAGATCCGTGAATTTGTACCTAAAGCAAGTTTCAAACTTGACGGAATTTTCTTAAACAATGCAGCACAGGAAATTGCAGCTAAACTTAAAAAAGACTTCGAGAAAGAAGCTGACGCTGAAAAATTCCTTGAGCAGGCAAAAACTACAGAATTTAAAGTTCTGAATGTTGAAACAAAGCCGGGAACACGTTCTGCATCCGCTCCTTTTACCACTTCCACATTACAGCAGGAAGCTTCATCAAGATTAGGTTACAATGTAACCAATACCATGCGTCTGGCTCAGAGATTATATGAAGAAGGATTCATTACTTATATGAGAACTGACTCCGTAAACCTTTCTCAGGAAGCTATTGAAGGCGCTAAAAAACAGATTACCTCAGAATATGGAGCAGAATATTCTTCTCCAAGAAACTATACTACAAAATCAGCTTCTGCACAGGAAGCTCACGAAGCCATTCGTCCTACGGATTTCGGTGTAAAGAGCATTGGAGATGCGCAGTTGAATAAGCTATACCAATTGATCTATAGAAGAACATTAGCTTCTCAGATGGCGAATGCTAAAATTGAGAAAACGGTTATCGAGATCGGTAATGCTTCACTTCCCCACCATTTTGAGGCACAAGGAGAAGTAATCATCTTTGATGGTTTCCTAAAAGCTTATGGTATCGTGAAAACTGAAGAAGAAGATGATGAAAACAATGAAAAACTATTACCAAAAGTAAAAGTTGGTGAAGTATTGAATTATAAATCCATTACGGCAACAGAAAAATTCACAAGACCAAGTGCAAGATATACTGAAGCCGGATTGGTTAGAAAGCTTGAAGAATTAGGAATTGGTAGACCATCTACTTATGCTCCAACGATCCAGACCATCCAAAACAGAGAATATGTGGATAAAAGAGAAATCGAACCACATACCCGCGAAGTCATCAAAATGTCTTTAGTAAATGACAAGATTAAAAAAGTAGTTTTAGATGAAAAGTTTGGTGGAGATAAAAATAAATTTATTCCTACAGACATAGGAGAGGTTGTAAATGACTTCTTAACGGATAACTTTAGAGAGATCCTTGATTACGGTTTCACAGCAAGAGTAGAAGAAAGCTTTGACGAAATTGCAAGCGGAGACCAGAAATGGAAGGAAATGATGACCAATTTCTACTCAAATTCCACCCAAGAATTGAAGATGTAGAAGAAAATGCAGACCGTGCAACAGGAGACAGACTTCTAGGAGTTGATCCAAAGACAGGTAAAAATGTTCATGCGAGAATCGGAAGATTTGGAGCAATGATCCAGATTGGCGAAACGGATGATGAAGAAAAGCCAATCTTTGCTTCATTAATGACAGGGCAAAATATTGCAACCATTACCTTTGAAGAAGCATTGGAGCTGTTTAAGTTGCCTTTCGAACTAAATGACTTTGAAGGACACGCCGTTTCTGTTGGAGTAGGAAGATTTGGACCTTATGTGAAATGGGGAGAAACTTTTATTAGTATTCCAAAAGGAGAAGATCCACTTTCTGTAAATCAAAACCGAGCTGAAGAGATCATTAATGAGAAGAAAAAAGCAGACGCTCCGATTGCAACTTATAAAGGAGAGCCTGTAACCAAAGGATCAGGAAGATTCGGGCCGTTTATCAAGTATAAAGATATTTTTGTGAATGTTCCGAAGAAGTATAACTTCGATAATCTTTCTCAAAGTGATATCAATGAGCTGATTGATGCAAAACTGGAAAAAGAAGCCAACAGATATATTCAGCAATGGGAAAAAGAGAAAATTTCCCTTGAAAATGGAAGATGGGGGCCTTTCATCAAGTTTGGAAAAGCCATGTTCAAAATTCCAAAGAAAAATGATGATACCAAATATGATGCAGAAGAATTGAAAGAAATTTCTCTGGATGAGGTAAAAAAATGGATCACAGATCAAGATAAAAATGCTTTTGCAGAGAAGAAAAAGCCTGCTGCAAAAAAGGCAACAACTACAAAGAAGACTACAGCGGCAAAAAAGCCAGCTGCTAAGAAGAAATAATAACAAAAACCGGTCATTTTATGGCCGGTTTTTTTATGAGAAATTTTCTGAAAAGATACTTAACTCTATTGTTTAGAATTTTCTGGACATATTGATCATGCAACTACTTTAGTTCCTTAGCAGTCATTATTCTTTCATTAATAATATTTCCCCAAAGCTTAAAATCAGAAACTGTAAAAGAAGTATTTGTTGATGATGTTCCAGAATTTTTTCTGAAATAAAAATCATAAGATCCACCAACGATACCTTTATCCGGTATATAGAGAAACCGATCTATTCCACGGGATTCATTATATCCATCATGCTCCCACCAGCCATCAAATGTCCAGAATTGATAAGCTTTATTTCCTTTTATGATATATTCTTTAGATAGATAATTTCTGAAGCTATATCGTTCATCCAGTGACCTGATTTTATTATTGCCCGTTATATCCATTATAAAATCTTGTTTAGGGAACTGAGTTTTAAAGCTTGTTTCCATTTCTTTTATCGTGACTTTCCTTTCTGTTGTATTAATTGTTCCATAAGAAGACAGAAGGGGAAATTTCAAATCCTCAATGCTAAACAATTCTGTCAAACTCATTTTTGAAGTATAATAAGCATCTTTTTCTTTTTTTACCAATTGATATTCCAGTGTTTTCTTTTCAGGAGTATTATTTACTTTCCAATCTGTTGCTATGTTGATCATTTGATCGTTAGATACAATTTTATCCTTAATGTTTTGAATGTCTATACGTTGCCAATTATTGCCTCTCTCATCCATTCCCGGAAGAACCTTTTCAGAAAGATCCGGAAGAACAGTAATGAGCAGAATTGTATTTTTAGAAACAAATACATTATAAACATTGATGTCTTTTTTGATATCATATAGTTCATGAGTATCCAATGTATATTCATGAACAGGGAATCTCAATTTTACATCATCTAAAAGAATATACTTCTGAGAGAAAAATAAATTGAAGCTAAAGAGTACGATGAATAAAAAGGGTTTTGTTGTCATTTACTAATACTATTCTCTATTGCTTGGTGAAAATTAAATCCTTCGTTTCCGGTAAATAAATTTTGATATCCGTCCCTGGTGGGCATTTAGTATCATCAATAATCATATCATTTGGGCGATACTCCCATGAGATTTGAGTGGTGCTATTTTTTTTCAACTTTACACTTCCCCATCCTACACCACAATTGGTGCCTCCATAATATAACAAAAGACTATTTCCATTATCTTCTGCCCAGCGACTATAGAGGGTATGTCTTAATTGATTTGCTTGAAAGTTCATATTTTGGGTATTTTGGAGAACTATTCCAGAAGAGTTTTTTACAACATATTTTATTGATAATATATCTTTATAATATTTATTGTCATTTTCATTGAAAAATTTTTGGGTCTCTTTTGTTATGAAAAGAGTAATTGAGTTCCCATTATAACTTCCCTGCCAGTTTCCTATAAAAGAATCTAGTTCATTATTAGTATCCTTTAAATATGAGTTTTGAGGTATCTCTGTATAGTCTGTTTTTAAAGGATAAACTTGTTGTGCTTTGCAAGAAAACACAACAAATATTCCTAATATTTTAATTAATCTACTCACTATTATTGCTTGGTGAAAATTAAATCCTTTGTTTCGGGTAAATAAATATTAATATCCGTTCCTGGTGGGCATTTGGTATCATCAATAATCATATCATTTGGGCGATACTCCCATGAGATTTGAGTGGTGCTATTTTTTTTCAACTTTACACTTCCCCATCCTACACCACAATTGGTGCCTCCATAATATAACAAAAGACTATTTCCATTATCTTCTGCCCATTGGCTATAGAGGGTATGTCTTAATTGATTTGCTTGAAAGTTCATATTTTGGGTATTTTGGAGAACTATTCCAGAAGAGTTTTTTACAACATATTTTATTGATAATATATCTTTATAATATTTATTGTCATTTTCATTGAAAAATTTTTGGGTCTCTTTTGTTATGAAAAGAGTAATTGAGTTCCCATTATAGCTTCCCTGCCAGTTTCCTACAAAAGAATCTAATTCATTATTAATATCCTTTAGATATGAGTTTTGAGGTATCTCTGTATAGTCTGTTTTTAAAGGATAAACTTGTTGTGCTTTGCAAGAAAACACAACAAATATTCCTAAAAATATTATTAAACTCTTCACTATTGCTTAGTAAAAATTAAGTCCTTTGTTTCCGGTAAATATATTTTTGTATCCAAAGTTGGAGGACATTTACTTGCAGTTGTTACAATATCATCCGGACGATATTCCCAAGAGACTTGTGTAGGGCTAATTTTCTTTAAGAAAATATCTCCCCATCCAACACTACAATTTGTTCCGCTGTAGATTAAATGTACAACATTTCTATCAGATCTTATCTTAGTACTATATAGTGAAATATTATATACATTATTATTTTGAGTGTCTTGTAGAATGGTACCTGTAGGTTTTTTCACAATGTATTTTACTATTAATGCATCTACATAATAACTTTTTTGGCCAGTGTTCTCTAATTTGTTTTCTTGTTTGGTAATAAATAAGGTGATTTCATTACCATTAAAGTTAGCTTTGTAGACTCCTATATAGGGATTTAACTCGTTATTAGTATCTTTTATGTAAGCACCATTAGGAATACTTGAAAAAGCAGTATTTAAAGGAAGTGTTTGTTGCGCATGGCAAAAATACGCAACAAATATTCCTAATATTTTAAATAGACATTTCACTATTGTTTAGTAAAAATTAAATCCTTCGTCTCTGGTAAATAAATTGTTGTATCAGGATTTCCGGGACATTTTCCAGGCATTATAATTCTATCTTCTGGACGATATTCCCAAGATAATTGAGTTGGGCTAATTTTTTTTAATATTATTCTTCCCCAACCAATACGACAATTTGTTCCTGCATAAACAAAAACCACTTTATTCTCTGTGGGATCAATATCAATACTATGTAAATCACCAATAGTAAGGTTGTTATTTTGAGTGCTTTGCAAAATATTCCCCATAGAGTTTTTCACAGTGTATTTAATTACTAAAGCATCTGTATAATAAGTTTTTTTAGCACTCTTTTCTATTTTATTTTCTTGTTTAGTAATAAATAAAGTAATTTCATTACCATTAAAATTAGCTTTATAAATTCCGATATATGGATTTAGCTCATTATTAGTGTCTTTTATATATGCACCATTAGGGATATCTAGAAAAGAAGTACTAAGGGGTAAAGTTTGAGCTTTGCAAGACATTAAGTTTATAATTAATGTCATTACTAGTATTATTTTTGACTGTATTATATTCATATTATTTTTCATTTTTAAAACTAATTAATTAGGGCATGGTGTGGCAGTAGGTATACCATTACCATCTAAGGTTACATTATTAACTGTTCCATTAGCTTCTACTCGTTGTAAATTTACTTTCCCATCTAATCCCATATTTTTTAAAGACTCGAAGAATAATTTTTCCAATCCTCTTTCATTAAGATCTCCAGAATTTTTGATATAAGTTGTTCCGTTTTTATATTTACTTGTCAAAGTACTTTCAAGTTTTTGGTAATCATCTTCAAACTGTTTCATTTGTGCAGGTGTATAAACGTAGCCTCCCAATTCTGACGCTGTTCCTGTATACTTTATTACATAATGTATATATTGAGTATTATTAGGGCAAGTACTGCACCATTCTGCTGCAATCATACCAAGGTACGCATTTCCCACACCATCCTGCACACTTTGTGCTGCTGCAAACCCAAATAATGCATCCACAATATCCGGTGGTGAAACATATGAATTCCGGTTGCGGTATGGTTATGATAGCCGCCATATGAATCGGTTACATCATTAAATACAACTTTATGATTGCCATTAACATCGGCAGGAGCTAAACTACCATCTTTTTTCTCTTTAAAGCCTATCTCTCCGGTGTTCACATCACTAAGTGTTTTTAATGCCTGTGCTTTTATATCGTTTATCCCTTGTTGAACATAAGGTTTGTTAAACATTTTTTTTGCTTTCTCACAAGGATCATCCTCAGGATCCAGATAATCCGGAAACTTATGTTTAGAACCATCACCAGACATTGCGTTTCCGCCACCACCAAAATGCATATTGCCAGGTTCTTTCCATTGGGCATCTTTCCACCAGTCTCGTCCAGGAAATAGATAGCCAAAACCGCCACCGCCGCCGGAGAAGACATTGAACTTAATAATGGTGATTTCCTCTATATCGTTCACCCGGATATATTGCTCTTTAGCAAACTTCCCCATGGGCGTAGGATTTTTGGGATAGAGATTATCTACCGCATCCTGAAGCCTTGCTAATACGCCCAGTGTTACAGGATCATTATTCTGTACAACAGTAAACTGCACATAATCTCTGTTGGGAGAGACAATACCATGAATAAAGGCTGTTACCTGATCACCCTGTAGAATAGGAAAAGCAATCGCCTTGGAATTATTTCCATAGGTATAGGTAGATACATTATAAAAAGGTCTTCCAAAATCACGATAAAAGTCCTGTCCTAAAGCAGCATTATTTTTAAAAAACGCTTCTATGGTTTCTCTGAATGGTGTTTTATAGCTCACCGGAGATAAAGGAATATTGACAGTAGTATTGTAAGTGCCATTCTTTTGGGCAACCTGTCCGGTTTCCTGTCTATTCTGCGCTCTGAATTCCGGGTCGGATTGAGTTTTTTCTTCAAACTTCAAGAACATTTCAATAGGAGCCCTGAATTGGGTTTGTTCCTCTTTGGGAAGCACTTCATCTTCTGTTCGGCAGGAATTTAGAGTAAGAGTCAGCACTGCAAGCAGAGTCAACCTGAGAATCGATTTTTTTCTCATGGACATTTGTTGTTTTTGTAGATTCCGAATATACTATTTTTTTTCACTTTTAAGTGAGAGTAATAAAATATTATCTGAATTTTAATTCTGTGAAACAATTATTGTTTTAAGAAAAGAAACAGATTAGTATAAAAAAATAAAAAGTACATCAACGAAGAAGAAGTAATATTAATCATATAATACAAAGCCGTTAACAAATAGCGTTAGCGGCTTTTTTTATGAATAAAAGTCTCTGTAAGATTTTCCGTTGCGGCGTTTTTTTGTATGTTTGTTATATCAAGCAATTATTAAACTATTACACTTTCAAGTTAAAATATGGATTTTGAAGACTTTATTATTTCACCAAGAAATTTTAAAACAGAAAGCTGGCAGATTGGAAACCGAATTACAAAAGATATAAAAGAAGACAGTATTGTTCTTTTATTTGTATCAGACTATAGAGGAGCGGGTGGTGATGCAGAGGTGCAGGATTTTACAGCAGTCAGAAAAGAATTTTACAAACTTTCACAATTGGATTTTGAGATTCCGATTGTGGATCTTGGCGATTTGGTTTCAGGAAAATCTGTGCAGGACACCCATTATATTTTACAGGAGGTTTTATCAGCTTGTCATTATAAAAGAGCACTTCCGGTAATTGTTGGTGGATCTAATGATTTTGCTTTTTCGCTGTTTTCAGCATTGAATTTCCATCAGAAAAGTATTAATTATACCCAAATCAGTAATATTATTTCCCTTAAACAAGGAGAAGAAATTAACGAATATACGTTTTTGGGGAAAATCTTCGGAGCGAAGAATTTTTCCATTAAAAATTATCATCATTTAGCCTATCAGAAGCACCTGAATGAAATGGATTCTGTACGTTTGATCAAAGAAGTGGAATTTGACATCATCCGTTTAGCTGAAATGATGAATTCCACTGAAAAAACAGAACCTTTCTTCAGAAAAGCTGACTTAGTGACGGTAAATTGTGATGCTA
The DNA here is from genome assembly GCF_030409875.1 of Chryseobacterium tructae. Taxonomy (NCBI): domain Bacteria; kingdom Pseudomonadati; phylum Bacteroidota; class Flavobacteriia; order Flavobacteriales; family Weeksellaceae; genus Chryseobacterium; species Chryseobacterium tructae. The sequence continues at coordinate 270,363 of NZ_JAUFQR010000001.1, forward strand.
TAGAAAGTTTCAGTGAACCATTCTCTATGAATCCGCAGGTAAATGGACTTAATAGGAGAGAGATTTGTGCCTACATGAAAGAAATCGGGCTAAGTGAAAACCTGAAAACAATAGGAATCTTTAATTATAATATCTATTCGGAAAATCAACTGAACCATCAGCTATTGGCACAAATGCTATGGTATCTGATCGAGGGGATTAATATTCAGCAGTCTCATCCCAAAGAAAGACAGTATGAATTGTTTTATGTTTTGATTGATGACAGAGAATTCGCATTTAAGCGTGATACTTTCAGTAATTTGTGGTATTTTGGTGACGATGAAAATATAGAAAACTGTGTTCCCTGCTCAAGAAAAGACTTTGATGATGCTAAAAAGGGCTGGTTGAATGCAAGACTGACGAAATTTTAATGTATGACAAACGCTCCCTCAAGAATTTCCATCATTGTTCCCGTTTATAATGTCGAAAAGTATTTGGTAAAATGCCTCGACTCCCTGGTGAATCAGACTCATCAGGATATTGAGATTTTGGTGGTGGATGATGGAAGTAAAGATAATTCCGGGGAGATCATTAAAAATTACGCAGCAAATTATCCTGATAAAATAAAACCTTTTACAAAGGAAAATGGAGGATTAAGTGATGCAAGGAACTTTGGTTTAGATAGATCAACAGGAGATTATATCGGATTTGTAGACAGTGACGATTATGTTACAAAAATCATGTTTGAAGAAATGCTCCTGTTGGCTGAAAAATATAGGGCTGAAATAGTGATCTGTAATATTCAGAAAGTGGACGAAAATGGGCAAGTAACTCAAAAACTAACACAGATTCCTAATATGCCGGAAAAAATAAAACTGGAAGATGACTTCTCCGTTTTTTCGGATATCAGTTATTTTGCTTGCAACAAATTGTTTAAAAAAGAACTTTTTGATCAGAAAAGATTTAAGAAAGGGGTTCATTTTGAAGATATTCAGCTTATTCCACAGTTGTTGCTGGAATCTGAAACGATCGCTCAAACGCAGAATTTTCACTATCAGTACCTTGAACGTATAGATTCTATTACAAAAACTCATACGGAAAAAGGACTTGATATATTAAAAGCAGTACAGGATGTAGAAAGTGTATTTAGCCAATCCAGATATGCTCATAAAGAAAAAGAATTGAAAAACTTTCAAATTTTTGAAGGAGTGTATTCTTTTCTTGCTTATCTGGCTTTTGTAAAAGATGAAAAAATGTTTTACAACATGGCTGATAAACTGTCTGTTTTCATAAAAGAAAGGCAAATAAAAATTCAAGATATATTGAACTATAGTCGTTTTGGTACAAATTATCTTTTATCTTTGCCGGTGAAAAAAAAGATTTTTTATCTGTTATTTTTTGCCGGACAGAAAAAATTGATAAGAAAATTGATATAAACACAAATGTAAGTACTATTGTTTCGGACGGTAGAACATGATGAAGGAATATTACCATCATTAGTTTAATTGGAGAGATAATGTGTACTGGATAAGAAAAGAATGAAAAACTTTGAATTGTTCTTAAGCGGATCGGGAATACCTATTTTCTACGTAAAAATAGGACTAGGCTTCGTATTTTCCTTTTTAATTACTTTTTTCTCCATACCTACCATTGTAAAAATATCCAGAAGGAAGAACCTTATGGATGAGCCCGGTATCAGAAGTTCACATCTTAGAAAAATTCCGAATCTTGGAGGAATTGCAATCTTTTATTCTATTGGAATATGTGCTTCTATTTTTGCTTATGAGCTGTTTGATCTGTATAAATTCCTATTTGCTTCACTCATTATCCTTTTGTATATAGGAGTAATGGATGATATTGTGGTCATGAGGGCCTATAAAAAGTTGGTGGCTCAAATCCTAGTATCTTCATTAATAGTTATTGGTTCAGATATCAGAATCAGAAGTTTATTTGGGATATTAGGAGTGTATGAATTAGGGTACTTTGTGAGTGTGATATTCAGTATTGTTACTTTTATTATTCTTATCAATGCTTTTAACCTAATTGACGGAATAGATGGTTTAGCTGGTGGATATTCCGTGATCTGTAGCGCTTTATTTGGGATAAGTTATTATAGATTAGGGGAATATAATTACCCCTTAGTTGTTTTGTCTGTAGTTATTATAGGAACCGTTTTGGCATTTTTGTACTATAATTTATCAAATTATAGAACCAATAAAGTCTTCATGGGAGATACAGGATCCATGCTTTTAGGATTTCTGCTAGCCTTTACTTCTATTTGCTTTATCGATATCTTTATTGACAAAAAGCTTGCTGATGTGCCCAAATACCATTTACAATCGGCTCCGGTAGTAGCAGTGGCAATTTTAATCCTCCCTATTGTAGACACACTGAACGTAATATTTGTAAGACTTTACAATAAAAAATCACCTTTTGATGCAGATAAAAATCATATTCATCACAAACTTCTAAAATTAAACCTTACCCATAGAAGATCTACATTTTATATTATTGTATATTATTTAATGATTGTAACGGTAGCCTATTATCTGAGACATATGAATGTGAATTTCTTACTGTTGGTCATTGTTTTATTGGGCTTTATGGGGGCATATTTGCCGGATTTGATATATCGATTAAGAAATAACAAAAATTAACAATTAAATATTACTTTTGTAAACAATATTCAAACATGATGAAGAACTTTAAGTATTTATTTTTAATATTATTATCTTTTTTACTTACCTCGTGCATCACCACAAAGGATGTAAGATATTTACAGCCGAGTGAAAGCTTAGTAATTAATGAAGAAGGTCTTGTTCCCTACAATATCCCTATCTACAGGATTACCAAAAATGATATGCTTAACCTTAATATCGTGACTACGCCTAAAGGAGATGCAGCCCAGTTTTACTCTGCATACAATACTTCAGGCGGAACAGGTGGTGGAGCAATGAGCACTGTGGCAACTGCAGGTGGTACAGGCTCTACTATGGGAGGAAATGTCAATTTTTATTTTAATGGGTTGAAAGTAGATAACAACGGAGATATTAATGTCTTCGGAATAGGATACATTAAAGCCGAAGGAAGAACGGTTGATGATATAGCAAAAGAAATTCAGACTAAAGTAAACGAAAATTTCCAGGAAGGGAAATCAGAAGTGAGATTAAATACGGATGGGATTACCTATTACATACTTGGAGATGTTGAAACAACAGGGATGTCTGGAGAAAAAGTAGCCCATAAAAATACCCTTACCATTACTGAGGCGTTAGCCATTAACGGTGGATTGAATAGAACAATTGATAAAAAAGAAGTGGTTATCCACAGAAAACTTCCGGAAGGGATCAAGATTGCTAAAATAGACCTTACTCGTGAAGACTTGATGAACTCGCCTTACTATTATATACAGAATGGAGACGAAATTTATCTTAATACCAGAAGAAAAAGCTTGAATGGATTCGGTAAAGATCCTATTCAGACACTACTTACTGGTGTGACAGCGATTACAACAGCATTAACTCTATATACAATCCTACAAAGACTTTAATCCCATGATTCCAGGAAAAGATACCGCAGTAGGAAAAAGCGAAGCTCCAAAAGAGAAGTATGGGACTTTTGCATTATTTGATCTCGAACACTTTTTAAGAAGATTACTTAAAAACTGGTATTGGTTTGCTTTTATGTTCCTTATTGGCTATGCCATCTCTTGGGTGTATAGTAAATATTATGCACAGAATGTATATGCTTCAGACTTGTCTTTGAGTATTTCCAATAGTACTTCGAGCTATTTTAGCCCAAACCAATCCATTAACTTTATTTGGGGACAGGGTGGAAACCAGGATGGAGTGTATTTAAAGAAAATGCTTTACTCAAGATCTCATAACGAATATCTGGTTAAAGAATTAAGCCTTTATGTGAATTATTCTACCAAAGGATTTGTAAAGTCCACTTACCTGGATAAGGACGACTCTCCGGTTTTCCTTGAAATTGATAAAAAACACCTCCAGCAGGTTAATTATCCAATTACATTATTGCCTAAAGGTAATGGTTCTTATGAAGTCGTGTTACCAGAAGAAGGACAGTCTTCCAATTTATATAGTTATGAAATGGAAGGCTTTTACAATATCAAGCCTTACAATAGACCTGCCAATAAAATTGTTAGAGTTAATGAATGGTATAACTCTCCCAATTTAAGATTTAAACTGGTTCAGAATCCGGTTACCCCTAATATTAAACTGGATAATATTATTATTAATTTAGTAACTATAAATCAAGGTGTTAATGATATTGTATCTACCATAGGTGTTGGTTTTGATAAAGAAATCAATACAATTATGATTATTACTAAAAAAGGATATAATCTTAACAGTACAGTAAACTTCCTGAATAAATCGGTAACCGAGCTTCAGAAAAAAAGACTTGAAGATAAAAACATTGTTAATAAAAATACAACCGCTTATCTGCAGGGAAGTCTTGATGGAATACGTAAAAGACTTGATTCAGCTGCTGCTGTCCTGAACTATTTAAAAACATCAGAAAAACTTTACAATATTAAAGATAGAGATGAAAAATCTCTTGAAACAATAAAAGACCTTGAAGCCAAAAAAGCAGACTTTGTAAGTAAAATTACCTCTCTGAATAATATTAAAAATACACTTCAGTCTCAGAATTTTGATAAAATGATCGCTACAAATGCCGCTGGTTTTGAAGATGGATATTTCTCTGCTTCTGTAAGTGAACTTAAAGCTTTGTATGCAAAAAGATCAGAATTGGCTCAAATTTACAAGCCCACTTCCGAGCCAATGAAGGAAGTAAACAGGTTAATTAATGAAGCGAAGACAGGTTCTTTTAATAGTTTAAAAAACTACTACACCAAATATTATGATGAGATCAATAAAATTGATCGTCAGGTTGCAGATGCTAACACTGATTTAACATCTTATCCTGAAAAAGAAAGAAAATACCTAGATGCAGAAAGAGGCTATAGTATGATCGAAGCGACATACAATAGCTTGCTGACCAGACAAAATGAATCTCGTTTAAATGTAGCAACCAATCAGTCCGATGTAAGTGTAATTGACCCTGCTAAGAATATTGGCCAAGGACCTGTAAGCCCTAATATAAAAATGGCAAAAGCCGGAATAATTGGTGGAATGTTATTACTTCCAATACTATTTATCCTGATTGGCGAATTGCTTGATAATAAGATCAGAAACATTAAGGAGCTATTAGGAGTAACGAAGATTCCTCTTCTTGGAGTAATCGGAAACAACAGCAGTGAAAATATGCTTACTGTTCTGGAACAGCCTAAGTCTTCTGTTTCAGAAGCATTTAGAGGGATTAGAGCCAATATGAGATTCCTGATGAATAATGATGAACAGGGAAAAGGCAAAGTAATATTGGTGACCTCTTCAGTAGGTGGAGAAGGAAAAACTTACGTTTCTATTAACTTGGCATCCGTATTAGGATTAAGTGATAAGAAAACGATCCTTTTAGGTATGGATCTTAGAAAACCAAAAATCTTTGGGGATTTTAATATTGATAATAAATATGGTATTTCAAACTACCTTACCGGAGAAGTGAATATAGACCAGATTATTAATAAAACGAAAATTCCTAATCTGGATGTAGCGACTTCGGGTCCCATTCCTCCGAATCCTTCAGAATTGCTGATGAGCCGAAGAAATGTTAAGTTTATAGAAGAACTGAAAGAAAAATATGATTTCATTATTATAGATTCTCCGCCGGTAGGTCTGGTAGCAGATTCTTATGAACTAATGAAATATTCCGATGCGAATATATATGTGGTTCGTCACGAATACACAGAGAAGTACATGATGAAGATGGTTACTGAGAAATATCAAAATAATGAAATTGAACATTTAGGACTTATTTATAATGACTATAATACGAAGCAGGGATACGGGTACGGATATGGTTATGGCTACGGATATGGTTATGGATATTTTGATGAAGATAAAAATTACAAAGAACCGTTATTGATTAGAATACGGAACAAAGTGCAGATAATGTTTAATAAAAAATAGAGCCTTAAACCCTCATTCGATGGGGGTTTTTTTATACTTTGAGGATTTTCATTCTATGAAAAAAAGAATATTTTTGCCACTTTGCCGTTTACTTTATAACAAATTATGTTTTTTTGTTTATTTTTAACTAAACATTAAGATTATCATTAATATAAAAATGTTTTATATTTGCAAAAATTAAATTTTAAAATAACCATAAATCCATATTCTTTTATGAATAAAAAATTATTGTTTAGCTTCCTCGCCTTCCTTGGAGTGGTGAGTGTTAAAGCACAAAGAAACGAATTGGGGGTTCGTCTAGGCATGAGTAGCCTAGTGGGTGATGTAGGGAGCACAAGTTATATTTTACAAAAGCCGTTGGATTTAAATAGAATGTCGGATTGGGGGATCCCGTTTTATGGAGGAATTTTATATAGATTTAATTTTAACCCGCATCAAACTGTTAGATTGGATTTAGGGTATAATCAGATCCAGTTTAGCGATAAAGCTGCGAAAGAAGAATATAGAAGAAATAGAAATGCATACGGGAAAAATAACGTATACGAAGCAAGTTTAATATTTGAATATAACTTTTTCCCAGTAAATAATGAACAGATAAGTATGGTAAGTCCATATATTTTCGGAGGTATTGGAGCTTTAATGTTTGATGCTCCTAAAGCGAATCTATCACATGATTTCAGAAGAGATCCGGATGGAGTAGCCCTTGCCCCGATCAATGAAATGGACTTTAAAACAACCACTGAATACTCATTAGGAAAAAAAGTTACCATGCATATCCCTTTTGGTGTAGGTTTGAAGTATAAATTTAACCATACTTGGGCTATATTTGCAGAAGCAACCTTTAGATACACTTTGACAGATCAGCTTGATCATAGTAAAATCCTTCCTGAGGATATAAAAAGTTCCTTTAATGCCGATATCTTGGATCCGGCTACAGGAGGCTCTTTATTGCAATCTGGAAATTATTTTGCTGCTGCCAAAGAACGAGAAGGAGAGTTTATTAAAAAGAGAAATATTGGAGATGAAAGATCCAAAGACTGGATGAATACTTTCAGTTTAGGATTAACGTTTTCGTTTGGAAGACCTCCATGTTATTGTGATTAATTAATATGTCGTTGATTAAAGATAAAATAAATTCTGAGAATTTACCAAAACACGTAGCCATCATTATGGATGGTAATGGGAGATGGGCTAAATCTCGTGGCGAAGAAAGAACCTTCGGTCACAAAAATGCCATTGATGCTGTAAGAAATGCTATTAATGCATGTAATGAGATCAATATCCCTTATTTAACACTTTACACATTTTCTTCAGAAAACTGGAGCCGTCCTACTGAAGAAGTAAATACCCTCATGAACTTACTGGTGGAAACCCTGCTATTAGAAGCAGAGGAAATCTTCAGCAAAGGCTTGAGAATGCATGTAATAGGGAATCTCGATAAGCTGCCTACTTTAGTAAAAGAACAGCTAGAGCGTGTGGTAGAACTTACAAAAGAAAACACAAAAGGAAACCTTGTACTGGCTATTAGCTATGGCTCACAAAGCGAAATACTGAATGCCGTAAAAAATATCAGTTCAGATGTAAAAGAAGGAAAAGTAGACGTAGAGAATATCGATGAAAAATTATTCGAAAACTATCTCTATACCAAAGATTTTCCTCCTGTAGATCTGCTGATAAGAACAAGCGGCGAGATAAGAATAAGTAACTTCCTTCTTTGGCAGATTGCTTATGCTGAATTACAGTTTTTAAATGTTCTATGGCCGGATTTCACCAAAGATATTTTCTTCCAATGTATTGTTGATTATCAAAACAAAGAAAGAAGATACGGGTTAACCGGAGAGCAGATACAAGGCCAATAAATTTTAAAGAAAAGAAAGACTCGATAAAATGAAGTTTAGACTATTACCCATCATTATGTTTGCTGCTTCTGCACATTTTTATGGACAAGTAACTCCACAAGACAGCACGAAAGTAAACAATGCTGTACATGCAGACAATGAGGTAGGTACCTATACACTTAAAGACATTGTTGTAGATGGAGTAAAAAAGTATACACCAGCTCAGATCCTTAGATTTACAGGCTTATCCAAAGGAGAAAGCGTGGATATTCCAGGACAGAAAATCAGTAATGCCGTTAAAAAGCTTTGGGATACCCAATCTTTTTCTGAAGTGGAAGTATATGTTCAAAGCATTGAAGGACAGACTGTAGTTCTTAAATTCTATCTTCAAGATCTGAAGGAACTTGGAGAAGTGAAATTCAAGGGCAAAGGAATTGGGAAATCAAAAAGTGAAAAACTAGCTAAAGATAACAATCTGAAGCCAGGCACAAAGATTACTCAAAACTTGGTGTCAAGTCTTAAGGCAAACATCCCGAAAGACTATATTAAAAAAGGTTTTGCCGACGCAAAAATCAGTATCGAGGATAGAGTAAATGCCGGAGATCCGTCTTTGGTAGACTGGACGATCAATGTAGATAAGGGAAAAAGAATTAAAATCGACCATATCGAATTTGAAGGCAATCAAAGTGTATCCGATAACAAGCTTAGAAAAAAAGCTTTCAAAGAAACAAAACAAAAACGTTTCGGTATCGGAGGAATCTTGAAATCTTCAAAATTCATTGAAGATAAATATCAGGAGGATAAACAAAACCTGATCAGTTATTATAACTCCTTAGGATATAGAGATGCGAAAGTAGTTTCGGACTCCGTATGGAGAAACAAAAAAAATAACTACGAGATCAATGTAAAATTGAATGAAGGTAAAAAGTATTATATCGGTGATATTACGTTCACAGGTAATACTGTTTATTCTACAGAATATTTACAAAGATTATTAGGATATAAAAAAGGAGATATCTACGATGCAGTAGGTTTCAATAAAAAAGTAGGTGAAGACGGAGGTAAGGAAGATGATTCCGATATCAAATCCGTTTACATGAATAACGGATACCTTTTCTCCAATGTTACACCGGTTGAAAAATCAGTGAACGGTGATGCCGTAAACTTAGAGATCAGAGTAAATGAAGGAGAACAGGCAACTTGGAATAAAGTAACATGGCAAGGGAATGTAACAACCCATGACCACGTAATTCTTAGAGCGTTAAGAACAAAACCGGGAGAATTATTCAAAAAGACCGAGATCAAAAGAACATATTTCGATTTGGCAGGGATGTCATTCTTCGATCCACAACAGATCGGACAAGATATTCAGCCTAATCAGGCAGACAATACCGTTGATATTAATTGGAAACTTGTAGAAAAAGGATCTTCCCAGGTTCAGTTACAAGCAGGGTATGGAGGTAATAGCTTCATTGGTACTCTAGGATTGACATTTAATAACTTCTCATTGAGAAACTTCCTTAAGTTCAAAGACTTTAAACCAGTACCACAAGGAGATGGTCAAACATTCTCTATTCAGGTACAGGCGGGACAGTATTTCCAGAACTATGGAGTATCATTTGTTGAGCCTTGGTTATTCGGAACAAAACCAACAGCGCTTTCTGTAAGTTTGAATAACTCAAGAGTGAAATATAGTGATCAGTTTGGAGGCTCACAGAAACTTAATATATTCTCGGCATCAGTAGGTCTGAACAGACTTCTGAACTGGCCAGATGATTATTTCTCTCTGTATACAGGATTACAGTTCCAGAAATATGACTTTAATAACTATCCATTCCAATTTGGAGATGTTACAGAAAACTATGGAACAGCTAATAACTTTAGTATTAACCTAGGATTAAGCAGAAACTCTGCCGGTATAGATCCAATTTTCCCGACATCAGGTTCTAATATTGAACTTTCGGCAAAATTGACACCACCATATTCATTGTTTAGCAAAAAGAATTACGATGAAATGAAGCCTATTGATAAGTATAAGTGGATGGAATTCTATAAGATCAAGTTTAAGGCAGACATTTATAACGAAATTGTTGGTAAGCTTGTATTAAGATCTTCTGCTGAAATGGGATTCATGGATGGTTATAATAAAAACCTTGGAGCTCCGCCATTTGAAAGATTCTATGTAGGAGGGACTGGATTATTTGGAGGTAGATATGATGGTAGAGAACTAATTCCTTTAAGAGGATATGATACGCAAAGTAACTCCGGAGGTGCAGCTGCAGATATCACGCCACAAGGAGGGGGAACAATCTACAACAGATTTACGCTGGAATTAAGATATCCAATCTCATTAAACCAAACAGCTAAAATTTATGCATTGACTTTTGCTGAAGGAGGTAACGTTTGGAACTCATGGGGTAATTATAACCCATTCCAATTGAAAAGATCAGTAGGGGTTGGTGTAAGAGTGTATATGGGAGCATTCGGATTGATCGGATTCGACTTTGCTTATGGATTTGATAAGACTTTAGATGGAAACAAGTCAGGATGGCAAACCCATTTCTTAATGAACCAATCATTATAATTATACATATGAAGAACTTTAAAATAACCATCACTTTTGTATTGCTCTTACTTTTTGGGTTGGGAAATGCCCAGAAAATAGGAGTGGTAGATACTAATGAAATTTTAAATAAATTACCGCAGTATAAAGAAGCTGAAGCGAGATTAAATTCTCAAATTGATACCTGGCAATCTGAACTTCAAAACATGCAGTCAGAGTATGAAAGAAAAAAAGCAGCTTTTGAAAGTGAAAAAGTGTTATTGATAGGAGACCAGCTGAAGCTTAGAGAAAAAGAAGTTGTAGATCTTGATAAAAATGTCAAAACAACTACAAGCTTACGTTTCGGAGCCAATGGTGAAATAACAAAATTGAGAACAAATCTCGTTTTACCATTCCAGGATCAGATCTGGGGAGCTATCAAAACAATGTCCGAAAAAAATGGGTTGGGCATAGTTCTTGATAAAAGCAATAACATTAGTGTTATTTTTCTTCAGGGAAAATATGACTATACAGAAAAAGTATTAGCTATTTTACTGAAAGGAACAGATAAAAAAGAGAAAACAACAAGTAAAAGTAAAAAGTAAGTTTTTAAATTAACTTTTACGTAAATTTGAAATCTAAAAACAAATTAAATTATTTATTTACCAATTATGAAAAAATTAAGTGTATTATTTGCAGCAGTGATGATGATTGTTTCTGTAGGTACGGTAAAAGCTCAAAAAATGGCTACTTTAGATGTATTGGGAGTTCTTAATGCAATGCCTGAAAAGAAAAAAGCAGATGCTGACCTTAAAACATTCTACGATACTAAGCAGGCAGAGATCAAAAAGAAATATGATGCTGGGCAAGCTAAACTAAAGCAGTATAGTGAAGAAGCTCCTAAGAAAACTGCAGACGAAAACAAAGCTAGAGAAGCTGAATTACAGAAAGTTCAGGAAGAAATAGCTCAAATGCAGGATAAAGCTCAAAAAGATCTTCAGGCTAAGCAAGAAGTAGCATTCGGACCAATTGAGAAAAAATTGAACGATGCTGTAGAAAAAGTATCTAAAGCTAACGGATATGAGTATGTAATGGATGCAAATTCACCTGCATTCTTATACAAAGCTGGTGCTGATGCTACCGCAGCTGTAAAGAAAGAATTAGGAATTCAATAATTTCAGCAAATTAACAAAGATTTATAAGACAAACCGCCTCCAAAAGAGGCGGTTTGTTTATTTTTGCGGAATGGAAAAAGAAGTATCAACTATAGTTAAAGTAAGGTTTAGTGACTGTGATCCTATCGGCCACTTGAATAATGTAAAATACCTGGAATATATGTTCAATGCAAGAGAAGATCATGTAGAGACATTTTACGGATTTACTTATGAAGAATATACCAAACAAACGGGGTGTACTTGGATCGCTATTCAGAATGAAATAGCTTACCTGAAAGAAGTAAGATACAATACTCAAGTCGTCATCAGTAGTAAAACGATCGATATACAAGATAGAACTGCCAAAGTGGAGATCCTGATGAAAAGCTTAGATGAGAAAACAATTCATGCTGTGCTTTGGGTAACTGTGATTTATTTCAATGTAAAAACAAGAAAATCCGAAGTTCATCCGGAAGAAATAAAAGAAACCTTCCACAAGTTTTATGTAGATCTGATACAAAAAGATTTCCAGTCAAGAGTTAAATTTTTAAGATCCCAAAATGCAAAAAACTCTTAATACATTTCTATTGAGAATTTTTTGATAGTTTAAAAATAAAAAAATATGAAAAAAATAGCAGTAATAGGCAGCAATGGACAGCTAGGAAACTGTATTAGAAAAATAGCTCCCGATTTTGAAAATCAGTATGAATTTCTTTTTACAGACTCCTCAACTCTGGATGTAACCAATCAAGAACAGGTTAATGATTTCTTTTACGATAACAAACCAGATTATTGTATTAATGCTTCTGCATATACCGCGGTAGATTTAGCCGAAAAAGAAAAAGAAAAAGCGTTTGCTGTAAATGCAGAAGGAGTCGCTCACCTTGCCCAAGCTTGTTTAGATTTTAAGGCCACTTTGATTCACGTTTCTACAGACTATGTTTTTGACGGCGATACCAATCTGGCTTATTCAGAAGATGATTTTACAAATCCGATAGGAGTGTACGGAGAATCAAAGAGAAAAGGAGAAGAATTAGCATTGGAACTTAATCCTAAGACTATTATCCTAAGAACCTCATGGTTATATTCTGAGTTTAACAAGAACTTTGTGAAAACAATGTTGAATTTATTCTCTCAGAAAACCGAGTTAGGAATTGTGGCAGATCAGTTTGGACAGCCTACAAATGCAAATGATCTTGCTGCTGCAATCATGGAAATTATTGAAACCCCTAATAAAATTTACGGTGTTTTCCACTTTTCAAACTATCCTGAAACTACCTGGTTTGATTTTGCAAAGAAAATCGCTGAGTTTTCAAAATCGCCAATACAATTGAACGCTTTAACAACTGAGCAGTATCCAACTCCAGCCAAAAGGCCTGTAAGAAGCACCATGTCTCTGGATAAAATAGAAGAGATTTATAAGATAGAACCGAAACACTGGGAACACAGTCTTGAAGAATGCGTTGAGATCCTTACACAACAATAATAATATGAGAAATATAGCCATTATCTTTTCTGTATTATGTATTCAACTCTGGAATGCACAGAATGTTTATCTGAGTAAAGTGGAGAAGACCAATGATAATGCAGATAAATTTCTTTATAAAAAAGATGAAGCAGAAACAGAGGCCATCTATTTAGGAGAAGCCGAAGTTCAGGGATTTTCAAAAGATGATGCCATGCTGTTTTCATTAGTATATAAAAAAGCAAAAGAGATTGGAGCCAATACTTTTGTCATAAAACCTTTTGAAAATATAGACGGATCACCTCAGAACTTTAATCCTTCCAATTATAAGATAGCATTATATTATACTCCAAAAGAAAAAGTAAAAGTGAATAATGGGATGATGTATATATTTGCTTCTTCAGAAAAAGATCAGAAGATCAATATTAATAGTAAAGACTATATTGTATCACCAAGGTCCTTTTTTAAAATAAAAATTATTCCGGGAGAAGTATATACCATTTCTACGAAGAAATTTTTAGGTTCAACAGTGAAAGTTCAACCGAAAACCAATGATGATAATCTTTATTTTCAGGTTTCATCTTTAAAAGTAAAACCAGATAACTCTGGAACAGGTGGTTTGAACCTTAAATCTGGAGATATTATTGGTTTAGAAAAGTCTTATGCGGAATTTTTAAGTGCAATTTATAAAGAAAATAAGCAATAACACTTCATTATAGGAATAGCGAATACCCGGTTTTAATAACAACCGGGTATTTTTATATATTTCGGTGAGAATTTTTCTCTCAAGGTATCAGGGGGTTAGAAGTAAAATGTTACACAGATATGAATTTTATGTTAAATAAGTTTGTTTTGCGTGGTAATAAGTTGTTATCTTTGCCCCACTGAAAAACGAAAGAGATTCAGTAAGCGCAGAAGGGCTTTTAGATAAGCAAAAACAATATGATACTTGATAAGATATAAGCGGAAAAAGCTTTATAAGTTTTAGCAAATAAAACTTGTGAGATAAAATAAAGTTAGTATCTTTGCAGTCCCAATTAAGGGAGCGCAGGAGTATAGAGATTGAGGTTAAGGGAGGAATTAAGGTTACTTAAAAAACTTTAAAATTTTCTTTCGAAACATTTGGTCATTACGAAATAAAGTTTTACTTTTGCACTCGCAAATACGGAGCGACACTGACAGAAAGATTGCTTCGTTACAAAGCGAAAGAAGAAAAGATCATTGACATACAATATAACAACCAAGTAAGGAAAAACTAAAGCGTTAAAAAACTTTGAGTGAGTCAGACAAACATACAATGGAGAGTTTGATCCTGGCTCAGGATGAACGCTAGCGGGAGGCCTAACACATGCAAGCCGAGCGGTATTTGTTCTTCGGAACAGAGAGAGCGGCGTACGGGTGCGGAACACGTGTGCAACCTGCCTTTATCTGGGGGGGATAGCCTTTCGAAAGGAAGATTAATACCCCATAATATATTGAATGGCATCATTCGATATTGAAAAACTCCGGTGGATAGAGATGGGCACGCGCAAGATTAGATAGTTGGTGAGGTAACGGCTCACCAAGTCTGCGATCTTTAGGGGGGCCTGAGAGGGTGATCCCCCCCACACTGGTACTGAGACACGGACCAGACTCCTACGGGAGGCAGCAGTGAGGAATATTGGACAATGGGTGAGAGCCTGATCCAGCCATCCCGCGTGAAGGACGACGGCCCTATGGGTTGTAAAACTTCTTTTTGTATAGGGATAAAACCTACTCTCGTGAGAGTAGCTGAAGGTACTATACGAATAAGCACCGGCTAACTCCGTGCCAGCAGCCGCGGTAATACGGAGGGTGCAAGCGTTATCCGGATTTATTGGGTTTAAAGGGTCCGTAGGCGGATCTGTAAGTCAGTGGTGAAATCTCACAGCTTAACTGTGAAACTGCCATTGATACTGCAGGTCTTGAGTGTTATTGAAGTAGCTGGAATAAGTAGTGTAGCGGTGAAATGCATAGATATTACTTAGAACACCAATTGCGAAGGCAGGTTACTAAGCAACAACTGACGCTGATGGACGAAAAGCGTGGGGGAGCGAACAGGATTAGATACCCTGGTAGTCCACGCCGTAAAACGATGCTAACTCGTTTTTGGGGCTTCGGCTTCAGAGACTAAGCGAAAGTGATAAGTTAGCCACCTGGGGAGTACGAACGCAAGTTTGAAACTCAAAGGAATTGACGGGGGCCCGCACAAGCGGTGGATTATGTGGTTTAATTCGATGATACGCGAGGAACCTTACCAAGGCTTAAATGGGAAATGACAGGTTTAGAAATAGACTTTT
Organism: Chryseobacterium tructae; assembly: GCF_030409875.1. Classification (NCBI taxonomy): domain Bacteria; kingdom Pseudomonadati; phylum Bacteroidota; class Flavobacteriia; order Flavobacteriales; family Weeksellaceae; genus Chryseobacterium; species Chryseobacterium tructae. The sequence continues at coordinate 285,709 of NZ_JAUFQR010000001.1, forward strand.
CTTCGGACATTTTTCAAGGTGCTGCATGGTTGTCGTCAGCTCGTGCCGTGAGGTGTTAGGTTAAGTCCTGCAACGAGCGCAACCCCTGTCACTAGTTGCCATCATTAAGTTGGGGACTCTAGTGAGACTGCCTACGCAAGTAGAGAGGAAGGTGGGGATGACGTCAAATCATCACGGCCCTTACGCCTTGGGCCACACACGTAATACAATGGCCAGTACAGAGGGCAGCTACACAGCGATGTGATGCAAATCTCGAAAGCTGGTCTCAGTTCGGATTGGAGTCTGCAACTCGACTCTATGAAGCTGGAATCGCTAGTAATCGCGCATCAGCCATGGCGCGGTGAATACGTTCCCGGGCCTTGTACACACCGCCCGTCAAGCCATGGAAGTCTGGGGTACCTGAAGTCGGTGACCGTAATAGGAGCTGCCTAGGGTAAAACAGGTAACTAGGGCTAAGTCGTAACAAGGTAGCCGTACCGGAAGGTGCGGCTGGAACATCTCATTTTAGAGCGTCTTTTAGACGATAAACAAAATTAGTATCGAGAGATACAAGTACTTATTCAAAGTAAAGCTTTAGTTTTTTGTTTGGTTGATTTATATTAAAAATACAAAACCCACTAGAAATTAGTAAAGGGATTGAGAGAGACAAAGAAGATAAAAAGCAGAGAGAGAAAGACGAAGAAATTAGTCTATTATCTATCAGTCTATCATCTTTACGTCTAATAGACAGTCTCGTAGCTCAGCTGGTTAGAGCGCTACACTGATAATGTAGAGGTCGGCAGTTCGAGCCTGCCCGAGACTACTAATTAAAGGGATTTAAAGATTGAAGAATTTAAAGATTTTAAAAAAATTAGCAGCGTTTAATTTTTTTAAATGATAAAAATCATTAAATATTTAAATCTTGACCTAGAGGGGGAATTAGCTCAGCTGGCTAGAGCGCCTGCCTTGCACGCAGGAGGTCAAGGGTTCGACTCCCTTATTCTCCACATATAGATGGTTTAATATTAAATAAGCAGATAGAGCCAAAAACAATATTTGCGAATTAGATCAGAAATAGCATAACGATCATTGACATTAACGGTAAAGACATCACAAAGAGATAACCGAGCACTTTCGAGTGCGAAGTTTACAAAAATATTGATAATTTAAATTATCTAGAAAAATACTGAACTAATAATAATATTAGGAAAGAAATCGTTAAGGGCGTATGGCGGATGCCTAGGCTTTCAGAGGCGACGAAGGACGTGGTAAGCTGCGAAAAGCTGCGGGGATTGGCACACACGAATTGATCCGCAGATGTCCGAATGGGGCAACCCGGCATGTTGAAGACATGTCACTCCGCAAGGAGAGCAAACCCGGAGAACTGAAACATCTAAGTACCCGGAGGAAAAGAAATCGAAGAGATTCCGTAAGTAGTGGCGAGCGAAAGCGGATTAGCCCAAAAGTCTTTATATATTTAGAAGAACGTTCTGGAAAGAACGGCCATAGACGGTGATAGCCCGGTATTCGAAAGGTATATTAAGATGATAAATGAGTATGGCGGGACACGTGAAATCCTGTCTGAATATGGGGGGGGACCATCCTCCAAGGCTAAATACTCCTGAAAGACCGATAGTGAACAAGTACTGTGAAGGAAAGGTGAAAAAGCACTTCGAATAGAAGGGTGAAATAGAACCTGAAAACCGTACGCCTACAAGCGGTCGGAGCAGCATTAAGCTGTGACGGCGTGCCTTTTTGCATAATGAGCCTACGAGTTAATTTTTACTAGCGAGGTTAAGGTATTAAGTACCGGAGCCGGAGCGAAAGCGAGTCTGAATAGGGCGTATAGTTAGTAGGATTAGACGCGAAACCTTGTGATCTACCCATGGGCAGGTTGAAGCTCTGGTAACACAGAGTGGAGGACCGAACCGGTTGACGTTGAAAAAGTCTTCGGATGACCTGTGGGTAGGGGTGAAAAGGCCAATCAAACTGGGAGATAGCTCGTACTCTCCGAAATGCATTTAGGTGCAGCGTCGTATATAAGTTTATTAGAGGTAGAGCTACTGATTGGATGCGGGGGTTTCATCGCCTACCAATTCCTGACAAACTCCGAATGCTAATAAATGTTCTACGGCAGTGAGGGCATGGGTGCTAAGGTCCATGTCCGAGAGGGAAAGAACCCAGACCAACAGCTAAGGTCCCAAAATATATGTTAAGTTGAAGCAACGCGGTTGGACTGCATTGACAGCTAGGATGTTGGCTTGGAAGCAGCCATTCATTTAAAGAGTGCGTAACAGCTCACTAGTCGAGCGGTCCGGCATGGATAATAATCGGGCATAAAACATATTACCGAAGCTATGGATTTGTATTTTTAGATACATCTGGTAGGAGAGCATTCTATTTGCGCCGAAGCAGTACTGTGAGGTATTGTGGAGCGGATAGAAAAAGAAAAATGTAGGCATAAGTAACGATAAAGGGGGGGCGAGAAACCCCCCTCACCGAAAGACTAAGGTTTTCCTCAGCCATGCTAATCAGCTGAGGGTTAGTCGGGACCTAACGCGAACCCGAAAGGGGTAGTGGATGGACAATGGGTTAATATTCCCATACTTGCTCACACTAAAAAAAAGGGGACGGAGTGCCGTACTTACTGGAGACTGACGGAATAGTCAAGGCCTAGCCTTCGGGCGAAGCTGCTGTAGGGAAAGTGCTTCCAAGAAAAAGCCGAAGTGAAGCAACCCGTACCAAAAACCGACACAGGTAGTCGAGGAGAGAATCCTAAGGTGCTAGAGTGAATCATGGTTAAGGAACTAGGCAAAATAGTCTCGTAACTTCGGGAGAAGAGACGCCATCAGCAATGGTGGCCGCAGTAAAGAGGCCCAGGCGACTGTTTATCAAAAAAACACAGGACTCTGCAAAAATCGAAAGATGCAGTATAGGGTCTGACACCTGCCCGGTGCTGGAAGGTTAAGGAAGGTGCTTAGGGTTAAACCGAAGGCATTGACTGAAGCCCCAGTAAACGGCGGCCGTAACTATAACGGTCCTAAGGTAGCGAAATTCCTTGTCGGGTAAGTTCCGACCTGCACGAATGGTGTAACGATCTGGGCACTGTCTCAACCATGAGCTCTGTGAAATTGTAGTATCGGTGAAGATGCCGATTACCCGCAATGGGACGAAAAAGACCCTGTGAACCTTTACTATAACTTCGTATTGACTTTGAGTAAGTAATGTGTAGGATAGGTGGGAGGCTATGAAGTGGGCACGCTAGTGTCTGTGGAGCCGACGTTGAAATACCACCCTTTACTTACTTGGAGCCTAACTTCTTTTTAGAAGGACATTGCGTGGTGGGTAGTTTTGACTGGGGTGGTCGCCTCCAAAAAGAGTAACGGAGGCTTTCAAAGGTACCCTCAGCACGCTTGGTAACCGTGCGTAGAGTGTAATGGCATAAGGGTGCTTGACTGTGAGACCAACAAGTCGATCAGGTGCGAAAGCAGGACATAGTGATCCGGTGGTTCCGTATGGAAGGGCCATCGCTCATAGGATAAAAAGGTACTCCGGGGATAACAGGCTAGTCTCCCCCCAAGAGCTCACATCGACGGGGAGGTTCGGCACCTCGATGTCGGCTCGTCACATCCTGGGGCTGGAGAAGGTCCCAAGGGTTGGGCTGTTCGCCCATTAAAGTGGCACGCGAGCTGGGTTCAGAACGTCGTGAGACAGTTCGGTCTCTATCTATTGCGGGCGTTAGATGTTTGAGAGGGCTTGATTCTAGTACGAGAGGACCGAATTGAACAAACCTCTGGTGTATCAGTTGTACCGCCAGGTGCACTGCTGAGTAGCTACGTTTGGAAGAGATAAGCACTGAAAGCATATAAGTGCGAAACTCGCCTCAAGATGAGACATCTTTTAAGGGTCGTGGGAGATGACCACGTTGATAGGCTATAGGTGTAAAGACAGTAATGTCATAGCCGAGTAGTACTAATTACCCGTAGATTTATAGCCTGATATGGCCGCTCGAAAGTGCAGCAAGGTTAGCTCTTTGTGAAAGTTTTTATCGCTTAAAACAGATATCAGAGATTAGATCTCAGATATCAGACAAATTGGTCTGAGATCTGATGTCTTGCATCTGACATCTTATATACAACCTTTAGGGTGGTTTTAGCGGTGGGGCTCACCTGTTCCCATTCCGAACACAGAAGTTAAGCCCACCAGCGCCGATGGTACTGCTAACGCGGGAGAGTAGGCCGCCGCCAGTTTTTATTTTATTTTTAAAAATCCTTTATCGCAAGATAAAGGATTTTTTTTGTTATATACCTTACCTCTGTAATCCCCTACCAATAAGTAATACGTACTCATTAATCAGTAATAAACAGTGAGCAATCCGAAGCTTAGTTCCTCGTTCCTCGTTCTTGATTCTCATACTGCTACTTGCTCTTCATGGAAGTCTTTGTTCTTTACTCTTTATTCTTACTAATATTTCCTGGTATCACTGTATACTTAGCTCTATTCCTCCTCGTTATTCAGGTTTTGGCTAAAGCCTTTTGGAATTGTTATTGATGATAAAGCGGGCTAAAGCCCACTTCTATTGAATGAATGTTGGATAGATAGATAGATAGATAGATAGATAGATAGATAGATAGATAGATAGATAGATAGATAGATCAGGTCTAACTCTAGATCCCTACGGGATGGCAAAATGGTGGATAAGGGTACCCATTATGCTAAAAGTAAAAAAGATCTCTAATGGCCTTTATTGATTATGAATGCTTTCAATTGTTCAATATTGACCTATTATTAAACCCTTTTAACCTTAAAAATAAGCTAACATATCGAGTTTATTATATAATGTCATTATAGCAGTAAAATAGCACTTGTTTGAAGCTGTAAACATTGTAGCTGTCTCAATATACTATTGTCATTTTAATAATAAAGCATTAATTCGAACTGGATAGATTTTAGAGTTCTAGTTCGCAGATATAGTGAAAACTACCCGTGCACTATATGTACTTGCGGGAATAGTAACAGAAACACCAGCTAATTGTAGGATTAAGTTAATATCTGAGAAAGTAACAGTATTGCCAAGACCTAAAACTCCGGCAAAAGTTAGCGTTACAAAAGTTACATCAGGAGTCTGAGGTACTGGTATGTAGGTAGTTCCTCCATTGATTGTAGCTGTACATAATAAGCAGAGCCCGGAAATACTACCGGTTCCACCTGTTCTCTTTGCAGATAAAGTTAATGAATTATTCCAAGCATTGGAAGTATAATGCATGGTCATTTTTGCCCCTGTACTGTTAAGAAGGTTGAGAAAACTTCCTGGCAGTGTGGCTGATATTGTTATAGGGGTACTGGTTGTATTATCATAAGTTCCTGCATAGTTATTTCCAGCTTCAGTAATGGTAGGTATAGTAGCGGCCCAATTTCCGGAAACGTTTACAACTTGTGCTTTCAAATAACCACTGATTATTAAAACACTAACATATAGATATTTCTTTAAGAGAACTCTGAGAAAGCGGCTATTCATTTTCATGTTTTGGTTTTATTCTGTGATTGTATAAACAATAGTGACAACTTTATTAGCCTGTGCAGATAAGTTAGCATAAGTACTAGGTGCAAGAGAAATCGTGAGACGATGTCCATTATTGGCTCCATTACCAGTATAAGCACCTCCAATCCCACTGATAATGGTAATGGGTGTGTTTGTAAGAGTAACTTGTGCAGAAGGAGTGCCTAACGTTCCTCCTCCTGCTCCGGAAGCTGCCGCTGCCTGTAGTCTGATATTGACTCCTGGAATCAGAGCCGTACTGACATATGCAGTAATTTTTCTGGTAAGTCCTCCAGAAGCTATGGCAGATGTATAATTGATCCATTTTGATGTATTGGGGGTTGGATTACCAAGAGGGTTTCCTGCTTCAGTAGGTGCAGTGAAATTTAAAGTAATATTCCCTGCAGGTTCTATATCCATCAAAGTAACGACAGGCAAGGTGAAGGTAACCGTAGCCTGCGCATATAATAAGCTGGATAAAATAAAAGAGGCCAATAATAGGGAGCGTTTCACAATCATTTCTTATTTTTTATTTCATTATACCCTACTTTTAAGGATTCCTGTTGATATTTAATTTCAATCTGTTGCTTTACAATCTGAATACTGATTTTTTTCGATTCCGAAGGTTTTAATGCAAATTGAAATTGGTTTGTTGAAATTTTATACCTTTTATCAAGGCCATTTCTATAAAGCTTAATGGTCCAATCACCTGGTCTGAGATACGTGAAATCAAAATTTTCTCCTACAAAACAAATTTTACGATAAGATTGATCTTTACTAATGGCTTCCACAATAATACTTTCTCTTTTCTCTTTTCTTTTTTTAGCTTGTAATGCGTCAATATCTGTTTTGTCTTTTTCTTCAGCTTCCAAAAGTTGGATCTGTCCCTGTACATTAGCTGCTGTTGTTAACCCGAAATTAAAAATATTGTCTTTGTTAGTAAGAGATAATGCCGTTGGAAAAGCGATTGTCGGAATATCATTAATCTCAGTGGTGGAGCGGTCTATTTCAAGAAAGTAATTGCCGGGGACTACATTTTTGAATATATAATTGCCATCCTTGTCTGTAATGGATAAATAGCTGCCCAGCATTAATCTTATCCCTTCTGCTTTTCTTATCCCGAGGTTGCTAACATTCCCGGATAAAGAAATATATTCAGCCGTTTTCTGCACCGGAATATTAGGGCGCCAGGTATAACGCATTGAAAAGATAAAATCTTTGTCTCCTATTTGTCCTCGCTGCAATGAATACCTGCCAGAAAAATCAATCTCATTTCCAGGAAATAATTGTTGATGAAATAGAATTTCGAACAAATTTCTGTCTTTAAAATATTCTTCAGGAATATAATTATTCTGATAAAAGATACTTAGGCTGGTTTTATTAGAAAATCTACTAAAGACCCTTGCCCCATAATACCATAATTTTTGATTTTGTAACTGATATCTAGAAGTGTTCGCATAGCTTCCGAATAGGTTAAAGGATGTTTTGAATTTTTCAAATGAAAGGTTAGCAGAATATATACTGGAATTGCCACTAAAACCTGTTAAGTAGTTATCTGTTTTCCCTAATTGTCCCTCAAGATTAATTTGAAATATTCCAATATGCTGATCTATACTGACTCTAAAAAAACGCTCATAGTAATCAAACTGTTTAGGTTCCAGGCGATCCTGATATTTTTGATACCCGTTATTAAGGATGATAGATCCATTGGCCAGGTATTTATATTGTATTCCATATTGGATATATTTTCTGTAAGGAGCTGCCAGAAATAATGTATCTCTCTGAAAGTTCTTAGCATCCTGCATATAGTTAGCGAAAACATTAATTTTCTTAGAGAGTCTGTACTGCAGATAACCACTGAAGGTATTTGTATTGGTAAAGTATCCGGCAAACTCAGGGCTCGCTTTCATATAGATTAGATTCCCATTAATTTTTTCAAAGTTTACTTCGGCCTGAGCCATATAGGCAGTTCCTTCATTGTTTTTTGTAGTACTGTAGGCAACTTCTCCGGAAAGGTTAATGTTTTTTGAAATCTTGAATTTTCCTTTAGCATAAGGGAGGTGTGCTTCGGAATTGAATCTGATATTTCCCAAATTGGAATTTTCTTTCAAGGGTGTTTTGTAAAGGTATCCCACTGAAATTTCAGACTCCTTACGAATTTTAAAAGCCGAATAGATATTAAACTCATCTTTAATATCCCTAAAAAATCGGGGATGATTATAGAAACCGCCTAAACTTACCTTATTAAAATCATACCGGATTTCTGCTCCACGACCATATCTTGCAAATTCAGTTAAATAGGAAGACGAATACGTTTTATCCCCTAAATGAACGAACAGATTTTCTCTTTTATAGTTCACAAAGTATTCTTCATACTGAGTAAAAGTATTTAATTCTATAGGGTTGTGAGTGGCCGCATGAAATTCAATCTGATTTTTATTTTCTTTATCCAAGGATCCTTTGCCATAGATCTCACCTTGAAAGCCATCATGGTAGATTCCCATATTTTTCATTCCGATGAAAGATAATGAAGCAACCACTGGAAATCTATGATAAATATCTTTATTGGTAGGTTTTACAGATATAACCTGAGTACTGATATACATCGTCTGGTTATCCTTGGGGTTGTCTCTTGAATATACCGAAAGATTTAGATTCTGAAATTCATTTTGACCCAGTTCAGGGTTAGTGGCTTTATGAATAGTGATTACTTTTGATTCATTAGGGCCAAGAATAATAGAAGGAGGATGATCAACAACGGCATTCTTACTTTCCAAAATAAGATTCTCCGTTATATTTCCATTATTTTTTACAAGAAAAGAAGCATTAATGGATTCTCCTGCTCTTGTAAACTCTGGAGAATCAAGTACAGTAAGAGAAAGCTTTCTACTTGCAGAAACTGTTATTTGTGAAGTTTTTGTAAATGATGATCCGTTGGAACGATCCGTGATATTGAGGGTGACAGTATAGTCACCTTGTGTAGTTTCTGTTGAAATACGCAAAGGAACCAGATATACAGAAGCTTCATGGGAAGGAATCTGAAAATCTCCTTTTGCTAATATAGGGACGATATGTGGACTAGAGGTGTTAACTGAAATATCAAATATTTTATTCTCAGAAGAATTATTTTGCAGACTAAAGGGAATAGACGTAGACATCCCCGGTAGTAAGCTATCTTTTTTACTGGCCAATCGGTTTGATTGCTGTTGAGAAAAAGCAAATAGCGGGAATAATATAATAATAAATTGTGTCCAGGCTTTAATCATTTTTTACTTCTAATTCCACATTGAGCGCAAAAGCGTTCTCATCTTCGTCCGTCGCTATTACAGTTGCTTTATACTGAGCAGGCGGTACTTTACTGATATCAATGTAAAATGTTTTAGAAGTAGAAGGCAGTAATCCCATTGTTAAGCTTGAAAAGGTGCCTATTTTTTCTCCTGTCTTACGGTTATAGATTTCAATAGATGCTGTAGGCTTACAATAAAGATTTCCCTTGTTGGCGATGGCAACTTTTACAGTTTGTTTTCCTTCTTCTTTTTCTACTTTGATATTTTCGAATGTAAGGTCCGGTTTGGCCTTTTCCATATCATAATCTGTAATAACCTGAATGGCATATCGTATGACAGAGGTAATATTTACGCCAGATTGTTTATCACTAGGTTTTACATCCTCTACAGGTTCTACGATGATCACACTCCAGTAACTGCCAGGATCTAGTGTCTGATCAGGAACGGTAATTTCATAAAACACCTCTGTTTTTTCTTTACCTTTCAACGTTACTAAATTGGTATTGATTTTTATCCAGTCTCCATTCGTTCTTTTTTGGGTATGTAATGCCGTATAATTAATAGTTCCATCGGCATGATACGTAAAATCCTGTAAAAATAATTTCACATTTTGGGGACTGTTACCCGTATTTTCAATCGCAATTTTCCCTTTGTAAACTTTTCCGTTTTCTATTGTATAGGAATGCGTAAGCCCATTAAGAACCACTATGCCGGCATGTAAAAAGCTGAACTGCAAAATCAAAGTGATCAAAAGAAGAATACGCTTTATCATCATGTAAAGTTTGGAGTTTAATAATTAATAATATAAAAACAGGAAGAAACTGGAATCCAATTTCTTCTTGATTTTGAAATGCGGAATAGAATTTTATTTAAATTCTAATTGTCTGATATGGTATAGGTAACAGTAGCTACAGTAGTTGCAGTAGCCTGCAAATCTGAATAAGCTGCCACACCGCCAGGTCCACTTCCAGCAGCAAGAGCATACGTAAGGTTGTGACCGTTATTCGCTCCATTTCCCGTATAAGCACTTCCAATACCTGAAATAATAGTTTGATCAGCAGCACTTAATGTTAAAAGACCTGCAGATGTTCCTAAAGTACCTGCTCCAGAGCCTGTAGCCGCCGCCGCAGTCACGTGGATATCTATCCCGGGAATAATAGCATTAAGCTTCACACTTACATTACGAGTCGGATCTGCAACAGATTTGATAGAAGAATAGTTAAGCCATAATGTAGTATTGGCTGCACTTGGCGTAATAGGATTCCCCGCCTCAGTAGGAGCTGTAAATCCTAAGGTAATATTTTTGTAGCGGCAGGTTCAATGTCTACCAGTGCAACTTCAGGGATAGAAATAGTAATCGTATGATTATCTGTATTTGTATCCTGAGCGCTTAAACTTCCAGATATGGCAGCTGCAAATAATGACATTGCAACGGTTAATTTTAATTTATTCATGATCTCAATATTAGTTAAGTGAAAATAATAAAAATCGATTAATTATGAAATAAATATATAATAATTTTTATATTATTGATTATTTCACTTTCGTAAAGCAATATAATTGATAAATATTTCACTTTTTAAATAAAAAAATCCTGCACGATTGTACAGGATCTATGATGTTTTATTGAGAAATAGCCGCTACATCCAATGGGGATCTGAAACAGAAACTTTCCCTGTTTCTATTCTTCCAGCAAAATGCCAGATATGCTCATTAGAAGCTATTTTTAGATCATACCAACCTTTATATGGGGTAAGATCAATAACTATTTTCTCCTCTGGCTTCTGAATTGAGAGCATTTTTTTACTTTTATCATACAGATTTTCCAGGGTAATATTTCCTTTTTTACCGTTTTTAATGATCAGCTCTACCTGATTTTTTAAAATATTATTAATCAATATAACTTCTGATGTAGAAATATTGCTTCCTTTAAACTTTCGGAAAAAACCATTAGGACCAAAAACTTCATAATCGTAGTTTCCTGATTGAACGGTTGGATGCGATAATTCCTGTTGAGAATATAGCGCATAGGAAAAATAATAATCTTTACCGTTGAGTTGAGTTCTGTCATACAAATGAAGGGGAACTCCATTTTCCTTTAAATTGGTCATTTTAATTTTTCCACCATCCAGATTCACATGGAAATTGTAAGGAAGGGGATTAGAAGGCTTCATTCCCTTTTCCTGAATGTTGAGTAAATCATTCTTCAGTTCGGGCTCAGAATACCATTTCAGTTGTGGAACAGGTTTATTTTTGGCAGCGTTGATGGTTTTAGCATAATCCTTCTGATCCAGATAATCCATTTTTGGAGCCTTGATATTAGGAGAATTAAAGGCTGAAGTAAGGTCGCCACAAACAGCTCTTCTCCATTCACTGATATTGTCTACATGAACATTCTTATTGAATTTTTTCATGATAAATTTTTCCAGGAATTGCAGTACTGAGGTATGATCTGAGACTTCAGAATTTACAAACCCTCCTTTCGTCCATGGTGAAGCAATGATCATCGGAACTCTGTAACCAAGACCTACCGTTCCTTCTGCTTTTTCATAATCCTTTAAAGTAGGATCAGACCTATATTCCTGAGTTTTGTCAACGTATTCCACACCACTTTTTCCGTTAAGATCGACGGGTTGACTTGGGTTTAATGGGGGAGCAAAAGGAATCACATGATCAAAATAGCCGTCATTTTCATCATAATTGATAATGAAAATTGTTTTTTTCCACATTTCAGGATCTTTGGTCAGTATATTTAAAACCTCAGAGATATACCAGGCTCCATACCAAGGCGATCCCGGATGATCTGAGAAATGCTCGGGAGCTACCAGCCACGAAACCAGAGGAAGTTTTTTCTCTTCCACATCCTTACGGAACTGGAACAATACATCTCCTTTTTGGGACAACTAACCTTTCCCCATTTTTCATCCTTTCCTACTTCTACACTGTGATAATCCGGATCATTTGAGTTGATCGTAAAAAGCCTTTTTCGTGAAGATTTTTTTCTCCATTGGAGAAAGTTTTAGCATAATTATCCGGGTGATATTTTTACCAGATCCTCCTGAAGTTCAGCAATGATCGCTTCCAATCTTTGTTTCTGGTCAGGCTTTTTTTCAGGATTTCCTGCTTCAATGACGCAATTATTTTTCGGAATGTATTCATAATATCCTTTTTGGAAAACTTTACATTGAATTTTTGGAAAACCATTCAATCGGATTATCTGTAAAAATTGCTCAGCCAAGCTTCCTGCTCGCCGGATAATCCTTTGGGAAGACTGATCTCATTCTGATACATACGCCATGATACATTCTGTTCCTCCAAAAATTTCCGGAAAAACTCTTTTCCATTTTTGCCTGTCTTGCTTTATCATAATCAATATCGTCATTAACAACATTTGCTTTTGATTTGCCATTTTGCTGTTCTCTTAAGGTTCCAGACCAGTGGAAAAGTCTATTCGGAGTGGTTCCTGTCATAGAAGAACAGAAGTATTGGTCAAATATGGTGAAAGCATCTGCAAGCTGATAATAGAACGGAAGATCCTCACGATTGTAATATCCTAATGTGAGAGGAATATTTTTATAATGTTCATTACCTGAAGCTTTTGCCTGCAGCCACTGATCATATTTTCCTTTATTGAAGGCCTGTTGCTGATTTTCCCATGAATGTGGAAGTGAACTCATCCAGGTTGATTTGGTATTTCTAAGATCCAGACGGGCTGGTGCAGCATATTTTCCCGTATTTTCTTTTTGAAAAAAAGCGGAATGCCCATCCTGCTTGATGAATGTTCTTTTATCTAAAAATCCACGGACACCTTTAAGAGCTCCAAAAGCATGATCAAAAGAACGGTTCTCCTGCATTAAAATGACAACATGTTCTGCATCATAAAAAGTGGATAATGCAGCTGGTTCTATTGCTAATGCTTTAAGGATTGCAGGGTGCAAAACACTTGATGTTCCAAGCCCAGCTAATAAAATACTTGATTTTTCTAAAAATTCTCTTCTGTTCATGATCAATCGTAATAAGAAAGAAATCGCAAGTTAATAGGATTTTCCTGCGATTTCTTGATTTAATATAAAAATAAGTCAGATTTTATTGTAACCACCAAGGTTTAGAGTTGATATTATCGTTTCCTCCGTACTGAGTGGTAAGGGCTGTCTTTAAATTGGTACTGTTATAATTATATTCAGACTGAGGATATCTGAATCTGAATGGTGCCGCTACACCCGCTTTTAAAGGGTAATTAGGATATCCCGTTCTCAAATAATCATAATAAGAAGTCCATTGTGACTGGTGGAACATCGTCATGTACTTTTGAGTCATAATTTTTTCCAACTGCATTTGCAAAGATACTGAGCTATCATAGGCAACCAACGGTGTGGTAAGATATTGATTCACATCAAACCCTGTAAAATATTGTCCCGGATTTTTTACATAAGTCTGGTAGAAATTGAAACTAGCTTTGATTCCGTTGTCATAGTGCGTTTTTGCAGATCCTGAAATCCATCCTCTGGCGGTTGCTTCTGCCAGAATAAATTCCAGTTCAGAATAACTCAAAATTGAAGAAGGCTCATTAGTAGGGTCTTTATAGAAACGATCGTTTACTTTGGATATATTTTTTGCTGTGATCAATTTTGCATTATCAGAATAAGGAGAAACAGGATCTCCTCCATTATATCCACTGAAATCGGTAATCGCTTTCCCCGCTTCTTTAGCTCCTGTAGTCTGGGCTGCAAAAGTAAACAATCTTGGATCATGACGGTCTTTAAACATATTGATGAAGTAATCTGCCATATATAAGCTTGATCCATATCCACTGTTGTTGAACATTGAATATCTACTATCGGCAGCATCTGCAAACTTAAGTTCCCCATTATCAGAAATAGAAGTCATCAAAGGCTGGCTTCCTGCAATAGAAGCAAACTCTGTTGCAATGTTGTAACTTCCAACCGTTGTTTTTTTGGAAAGTGTAATTAAGATTTTCAAACGAAATGAATTGATCAGTTTTTTCCATTTTGAAGCATCGCCATTGAAAATAATATCACCTTCAATTTTATCATTGGTATTGATGAGATCATTGGCCTCTTTTAATTCTGATAAAATTCCGGCCATCACAACATCCTGGCTGTCATATTTAGGTTGTGTAATTCCTGATTCGCCTTTTACCGCTTCAGAATAAGGTATACTGCCCACTTTTAAACTTGTATTGAAAAAATAATAAGCTCTTAGAAACTTTCCTACAGCCACATAGTTTTTATTATTTCTTTTTTCACCCTCCTGCATCATTTTTACGGTATTAAGAAGTCCTTTAGAATAGACTTCAAAAGAGGCGTCATTCCATTTCATATACTGAAAGGTATTTTCTCCATCAGTACCAATCATCATTCTTGAAGCATACATGTTGTCTCCGTTTACCCAAAAGGCCTCTTTAGCAACATAAGTCAGAAGGTATTTAGGATCAATGCTGGCCTGATCATTGGGGTTTTCATTGATTTTATCAAGATTAGATTCACATGATGTCAATGCCAGTACTCCTGCTGTAAATACAGAGGTGATGAACCTTTTTGTTTTTTTACTTTTTAATTCTTTCGTTTTGAATATAGTATTTTTCATTGTAATGTCGCCTTTAAATTAAAACTTAAGATTAAACCCAATCCCAAACCATCTGCTTGAAGGATCCTGAATGTCATTGGTGACATCACCTGTTCTTCCGGATCTGATCTGGAAATCCGGGTCAGAATAAAGGTTTTTCGATTTTTTCCACATGGCCAGATTATAGGCTGAAATATTAGCGGTAAAGTTTTTGATCATTCCTTTAGGATTCAGTAAATAAGAGAAGTCATATTCTAATACTACTGATCTTAACTTGATAAAAGTTCTATCGAAAACATTCGCAAACTCCTCACTTTCATTTTGGGTAACCCTTGCCTGGTATGGATAATTTTGTGCCCAATCCTGGAAGCTGATCGCTGTTGTATGCTGAGTATAAAGCCCGGTTGTAGGATCATAATTTACCCCATTAGGTACAAAATAATATTTTCCAGGGTTGGCATATTCAAGATCTCTGTAGGCGACAGAATTAGGATGCTTGCCACCCCACCACATTTTTTCAACGACCTGAGATCTCATGATACCGCCAATACTTCCGTCAATTCCGATATTTAAAGTGAATTTTTATACTTGAACGTGTTGTTGATTCCAAAAGTCCAATCAGGGTTGAAGTGCCCTAAATTACTTTGTGTATTGGCTCTGGTTGGCATTCCTGATTTAGCATCCAGAATGACTTGCCCATCCGGAGATTTCTGCCATTCGTAATCATAGTAACTATCCATTCTTTCCCCCAACTTAATGTTATTGTAGTTAGGCATATTATCATAGATAGAAGTTAACTTTTGGTTATAAGTACTCCAGTTAAGTAAAGCTTTCCATGTAAAGTCAGCTGTTTTGATAGGAACCAGTCCAAGGGAGATTTCAAATCCTTTGGTGGTGTACTCGTTACCATTTACATATTGTGAAACGAAGCCAGATGACTCAGCACTTGGGAATTGCAAGATGTTATTATAATCTAAAGTTCTGAAATAGGTAGCATCTAAAGTAATTCTGTTATTGAATAAACCGGCACTTAATCCCAATTCATAAGATTTTGTCTGCTCAGGTTTTAAAGAATTTTCTACGTTAAGAATCGTTGGATATAAATACGTTGGATTACCGTTAAAACTGATCCCTTTATTGTTTGCATAATAGTTTCTGATCGAATAAGGCTGAAAATCGTAAGCCACTTTTGCCCATGAAGCAGAAAGTTTTAACATATTGATCGCTTCAGGCATTTTAACCAGATTGGAAATAACAGCACTGATAGATGCGGAAGGATAGAAATAAGACCTATTAGCTTTCGGTAGAGTAGATGACCAGTCATTACGTCCGGAAAGGTTGATGAAGAAAGCATTGTATAATCCGATATCAATCGTAGAATAAGCACTATAGATTAATTTTTCCTTTAAATAAGTATACTTTTTGAGTGCTCCTATCGAATTTTCAAAGTTGTAGATTTCCGGAACTTTTAAACCGTCTGTAGAGGTTTCATTATTATTGTTTTTATAGTAAAATGCAGAACCCCCGGCATTGATGGTAAAATCAAAATTATCAGATATCTTTTTCTTGTAAGTGGCCAGTACATCATAGTTCAGATTCCAGGTCTTCAGATCTTTTACAATATATCCACCGCTTCTTGGTGCACTATAATTGAAATAAGAATAAGGACTGAATGTTTCAGACTTACTGTGGTTTTCAACAAGGGAAATTTTACCTTTTACAGAGAGATCATTTGTAGCTTTATATTCTAATCCGGTTTGGGCATTAATAATGTTGGTTCTATTTTGATTTTTATAATATTCAGCTCCGAACCACGGGTTATTGTACCATGCATAATTCCAGTTAGCCTGTGCTCTACCTTCCTGTCCTGGAATCCACATGTGATTTTTTAAAGCTTTCCCATCTACATCACCTCCCATCCAGATCAGGATGGTATACATATGCCCACTTGGGTTGTAATCATAGTTGGGGACGTTAGGGGTAAAGGCCTGATTGAAATTAAACTTCGTATCCAAGATGAGTTTTTCTCCCAGATGATTTTCAGAAGAGAAATTAACTCCATACTTCTGTAGGTAAGAATTGGGAACTCTGTCATCATAATTCATGAAGTTTCCAGAAAATCTGTAGATATCTTTATTATTTCTGTAGCTGATCGCGAAATTATTGTTGTTGATAACAGCCGGCTTTAAGAATGTATTTAAATTATCGTGGAATTTCCAATCGATCGGAACTCTTTCATATCTTGATTTATCATTATACTGAGTCCCACTTACAGCTCCATACCAAGGAATAACCTGTCCGGTTGTTTTGTCCCTGATCGGGCTGTTCCATTGTGCAATCTGCAATCCCGGAACAAATTTTGGTCCCCAGATCATATCTCCGTCATTCACACCACCATCAGCTCCATCCCAGAATTCATACTTTCCGTGAGATCCGTTTCCATATTCAGTCTGTGTTTTAGGAAGATTGGTAAATCCTCCTGTAATCATCGTATTCTGAGAGAATTCTACAGAGAATCCTTTCTTTTTTGCACTTTTTGTAGTGATAAGAATTGCTCCATATCTACCTCTTGAACCATAAAGGGCAGATGCTGTTGCTCCTTTAAGAACGTTAATGTTTTCAATATTATTCGGATCTAAATTTTGGAAAACTTCTTTTTCCACAATTACCCCGTCAATCACAAATACCAGGTTAGAATTTCCTCTTAATGTAAATTGAGGAGCTTGCTGCATCCCTGTTGGATTGGAAACATTCAGACCAGCTACCTGTCCTGAGAATAAATTTCCAATACTTGGAGTCGTAATTGTTTCAAATTGTTTAGTTCCTACCTCTTGGGTAGAATATCCGATCTTTTCCT
The DNA here is from genome assembly GCF_030409875.1 of Chryseobacterium tructae. NCBI lineage: Bacteria > Pseudomonadati > Bacteroidota > Flavobacteriia > Flavobacteriales > Weeksellaceae > Chryseobacterium > Chryseobacterium tructae. The sequence continues at coordinate 302,957 of NZ_JAUFQR010000001.1, forward strand.
TTTTCTTGGCAATTCCTAAGGCTGTAATTACAACGCCTTCAATCTGCTTCTCATTGGTTTTTCTTAAAACAACCGAATATTGCTTTTTTGAAGAAACCTCCACCGTGTAAACAGAGAAGTCAGGCGAAAAGAATTCCAGGATGTCCTTAGGATTGGCTGAAATGGTAAAATTCCCATTTTCATCTGTCGTAGCGGTTTTTCCCGTGTTTTTGTCGGTAATATTAACTCCTGAAACACTCGCCCCATTTTCAGATTTTACATTTCCGGAAACGGCAATCTCCTGAGCTGTAATATATAAGGGAAGTAAAAAAACAGCAAACGTAGCTAAAGCTTTCTTCATTTTTTTTGAATGCAAATTTAGCCGGGCACTATTACGTAAATTTTACGATCGTATTAAAATAAAAATACGTTTTATGTATTTTTTAACAGAAATAATTAATGAAATGGTAAAGAGGGAAGAGCCTTTGATATAGGGATTTTTGTTTTATTATATTGTGCTGGAAGCTGGAAGTGGGAGGCTGGGAGTTATTGAAGTTTTCAAAATAGCTGAAACACTTTCTATTAGCTTTTGGTTATGGAGGAATTTTTAGATTATATTATGCTGGAAGCTGGAAGTAGGAGGTTTGGAGTTATTGAAGTTTTCAAAATGAGTGAAACACTTTTTATTAGCTTTTTATCATAAGGTTGCGACTAAGAATAGTAACCTTACAGTAACTTCAGGCTTCCCGCATCCAGCTTACTTTCTCTCTTAGAATCTACTCAGAATACCCCAGTGGATCTTTATATCATTGAATTTAAATGGATTTCCAAATTCATTACCATTCGATAGTTGGAAACTCATCAGCCCAATCGGAATGAAGAAGTTGAATCCGAGCCCGACACTATAAAGCTTAGGTTTTACATTCAATGATTTATTATTGAGCTGTCCATATTGACCAAAGACATCAAAGAAAGCCTGATTGCCTATGAGGTACCGGTATTCTAAACCTCCATAATAATAAAAGTCGGCGGCGAGAGAGTTTTCATTAAAGCCTCGCATGGAATTCCATCCTCCGAAACGATAAAGTTCGTTGGCAGAAAACTCTATTTTAGAATCCATCATAGCACCTTCTCCTTTGATATTGAGGAAATGGTTTCCTGAAATATGGTAATTATGTTCTCCAAAGAAATAAAACTGGTTTTGACCTGATCTTATATCTCCTTTGGTGTAAGTTGTTGTTAAATAATCGTATCCGGCATTGATCCTTGTTTTGTAAAGAAAAAGATCAATATCGGTAGGTTCAGTCATTTCATACCAGATTCCGATCCCCTTTTTGTTATAGTCTTTTCCGATAGCATATAATGAATCTATAACAGTAGAGGTTTCCAGCGTTGCTCGCAGACCGATCTTGTTCCGATTATTAATATGATAATAAAAAGCAGGGAGGAATTTTACGTTAGCAAATGTAGAATCTTGTCTGTAGATATTTACCTTTGTATTCATCCCGACATTGGATTTGAAAAGATAAGGGATATCCACTTGTAGATCAAAAGTTTGTCCTTTGTCAGGGTTTCTTTGCCAGTATAAATTGATCGCTTCAAAACCATTGAACATATTCTTGAAATTCACATTCATGGTACCATTTAAGGTAAATTTATCCGTTTTATCATTTCCAAAACCAATTACCCCGTCAAAAGTATTGGTCTTTTTCTTCTGTAAAAAAAGATAAATATTGGTAGAATCTTTAGTGAATAAGGTTTGTGGCTGTCGATCAAGCATAACGAAAGGATGGCTTTGAAAACTTTTGTTGATCGCCACTAGGTTCTTATCATCATAATTTTTTCCCTTGAATTCCTTTTCAATATTTTTGATGAACCTTTTTGGAACTTTATCATAACCTTTTACAACAAAACCATTGATCGTTCTTTTATCATTCTTATTGATATCAAGCTCTACAATGGGAAATCCGTTTTTCTGCCCTTTGTATTTTGATTTGATCCTGCTGAAAGAATAGCCATCATCAATATAACTTTTATTGATACTTTTCTTAGTAGAATCTAAGTTCTTAGTGAAAAAATCTTTCTGAACTTTCAGTTTCTGAACAATAGAATCTGAAAGGTTTACATAAGATTCATTAAAGTTCTTTCCCTTATCAAAGAAAATCTCCGTACTGTCACCTTTTACCTTGACATCTTTCAGTTGGGTGAAAAAATAATTATTTTGAGCTAAGGAGTCCAGAAATTTTACAGCAGAAACAGAATCTTTTACCTTTTTTCTCACCTTGGTTTCTGTGTCAATAAGCCAATACTGTTTCTTCTGCGCTTGTGTAAAAACGCAGAACAGGACAAAAAATATTTTCAGAAACAGCTTCAATTCGAAAAATAATTAAGCCGTAGATCGATTGTTGAACTTAAAAAGAAAGCCTAAAGAAAAGCTTGCCTTTATAATTCTTAACAACTTAATACTTCTTAATGGTTTAAACAATTATAAATAACTTTTTATAAAACTGAAACTAGCTCAGTTTATTATATTTCTTCATTAAATTCTCATAAACTCCTTGTGGAAGAATCCATTTCAATGGGACTCCGATTTTCTGTCCGAATTTACCAAAATAATAATGAGCTTTCCATTTATTCTTTCCTAAAAGTTTTTCAATATATTCTGCTACTTCCAATGGGTCGGTTCCATCATCTACATGAGCATTCATTAAAGAATATATTTTTTCAAATACGTTTTTATAGGGCTGGGAAACCTGTGCGATCACTCTGTTGTCTGCAATATTGGTTTTAATATCTCCCAAATGCAACGAACATACGTCAATATTCCATTGGTAAACTTCATATCTCATGGCTTCAGTTACTTTATCCAAAGCAGATTTGGAGGCAGAATAAAATCCACGGAATGGTAATCCCATTTCACTTCCGATACTGGATACATTGATGATCTTCCCGAATTGGTGCTTTCTCATGGTAGGAAGAACGGCACTCATCATCTGAACAGGGCCGGCAAGATTCAGACTGAATAGTTTTAGAATATCTTCCTTGGTAGAATCTTCTACAGCACCTACCATTCCCATTCCTGCATTGTTGATGAGAACATCAATTTTGGTTTCTGTTTTCAAAACTTCTGCAATGGCATTCTGAACAGCGGAATTGTCTGTAACATCCGTAGGAATAGACTTGAAATATTCACTTTCCGTATGTTTTCGGCTTAATCCATATACTTTGTGCCCTTTTTTACCAAAGTATTCGGCCAAAGCAAATCCAATTCCTGATGAGGTTCCTGTAATGATAATGGTCATTTAATTCCTAGAATTTTTTATTATGTTCATTTTTCTCGCTTATCAATCATCATTTTTCATTGTTGATAAGCAGGAAAATCTATTTTCAGCAAATGTAAAAAAAGAAAAGGGAAGTCTGTGATTTATTATCCAGGAATACCGCAGGAGGAAAAATATAAGTTTGTTGTTTTTATGATGATCTATTACCTCCGATTGATGATAAACTTAAAATAAAGTTAATATCACTTGTTCATAGGGAATCAATAGAATAATTATTTTATTAATTTATGCTATTAAAAATAAGAGATTATGCTCTTCACGGCATAGTTAAAAAACCAAAATTTCTTAATGAAAACATAAGGAAATCTTAATGCAACGGGAGGGAAGGCTGTTCTAATTTTGCATCTAATTAAAAAGGATGTCATGAATGTATTTAAAATCCCTGTCTCAGTAACATACTTAACGGGTAGGGTATTACTTATTGGTGCAATTTCAGCTTCACCGATGTTCCTCTCTCAAAAAAAAGACAGTTTAAAAGAAAAATCCATCGATGAGATTGTTGTTGTTGGATACGGAACACAGAAAAAGAGTAAGGTTTCCGGTGCTGTTACGGAGGCTTCATTGGATAAACTTACTTCCAGGTCTCTGTCCGGAGTAGGTGAAGTTCTTCAGGGAAAAGCTCCCGGAGTAACGGTTGTGAATGAAGGCGGAGATCCTAATGGCTCTCCTAAAGTAAATATCCGAGGTCTGGGCGGAGTGAATGGAGAGTCTCCTCTTTATGTAGTGGATGGAGTAGTTTTTAACGGAACACCTGCTATTAACCCAAATGACATTCAGGATATTTCTGTACTTAAAGATGCTTCTGCTGCTATTTATGGAGCGAGATCTTCCGGAGGGGTGATTTTGATTACCACCAAAAGAGGTAAAAGAGGAACTTTGACAGTAGATTTTGATGTTAAATACGGAATTAATCAGGCATGGAAAATAAGAGAGTCTTTAAATGCAGCTGAATTCCAAGATGTAATGCGCCAGGCCTACGAGAATGCAGGAAAACTGAATAACCTTCCATTGGCCTTCAATGCAGATCAATATTCTGACGGAGGGATTACCAGAACCAACTGGATGAAAGAGATCTTTCGAACAGGAACTATTCAGGAATACAATGTAAACCTTAACGGTGGAAATGAAAAATCCAGATTCTTCGTGGGAATGAACCACAGAAGTCTTGAAGGAATTTTATTGAACACTCAGGCAAAACGATATAGTTTCAGGGTAAACTCTGAACACAAAGTAAAAGACTGGTTGACGATCGGGGAGAATATGTATTATAACTATTCCGACGGAAATACAGCCAACACAAAGAATGGCTACACAGGAGCCTTAGTGGCAGCGATGTATTATCCACCCAATGTTTCAGTGTATACACCATCCGGAGCTTTCTCAGGATTACCGATTGATGTGGCAGGAGGATATGGAGATATGATTAATCCTGTTGCTTATCTGAAAAGAATCAGCATTCAAAATCCTACTCATGAGATTTTGATCAATCCTTACATGGAAGTTACGCTGGCTAAAGATTTGAAATTCCGATCCAATTTTGCTCAAACCTTTAAAATAGGAAATGTAAAAGAGTTTACTTCAAGGGTACTGGAAGTAGGAAAGATCTTTGATACCAACAGTTTGGAATATCAGAATAATAATATTTCAACT